>JAJZDA010000091.1 GCA_021851525.1 Actinomycetes bacterium
GCGGCGTGCGGCCTCCCCTGTCGCAGATCCTATGCGCGCGGCCGGCGCCGTGGGCGGGGACCGGGGGCGGGTGGCGTGGGCGCGCACCGTGGGGGCACCTTGGGGCGGGCGCGGGCACCGTGGGCGGGCGCGGGCGCCGCCCCTGGCGGCGCGGGCCGCGCTCAGCTGACCCGGCGCGCGGATGCGCTCAGCGCCGACCAGACCCCACCGAACTGATGGTTGCCGATGTTGATCACCGACCCGGGGCCGTCGTCGTAGCGGTAGGTGTGCAGCGGCTCTCCGGCGTAGGTCAGCTGACGCAGATGGCCGCGGTAGGGGATCGTGCCCAGCAGCGAGCGTCGCACGCCCGGCCCGGCGATCGGGCGCTGCGCGGTGGTGAGCGCCGGCCAGTCGCGCAGGCAGCCCCTGATGCGTGCGCAGGCGTCGCGAGTGCGGCGCTCACGGCTGAACACGAACACCGTGTGACCGCGACCGTCGACGAGCAGCGGACCGACGAGCGTCTGCGCCACGCGCAACTGCTCCGCCGGCGCTGCGGCACGCTCACGAGCACCCGCCGCCGCGGCGAGCAGAGGCACGCCAAGCGGCGCCATCGCGGTGAGCAGGACCGCCATCACCCGCCGTCTGCCCAGGTCCATCAGCCCCCCTCGGTCGATGGCGGGGCAATGTATCATCGCCTGCCCAGGGGAGGCACTTGGCAGCGACTGAGGACCGCAACGACCGGGCATCGAGCATGTTCACGCGCCGGCGATTCATGGGTGCCGGAGGGCTGCTCGTGGGTGGCGCGGGGGTCCTGGGACTGCGGGCCGCCGGCGCCGGCGCACGCAGCCTGCTGCAGCGCCCCCAGCGCACGCCGCCCCACGGGCCGCAGGCGGGCCCAGCCGGCCCGGCGCTGCCCGCGCGCCAGCACGCCTGGATCGACCACCTGCCCACCGACCGCTACGGCAACCCGCTGGCGCCGCGCTTTGACCGGCTGCTCTTCTTCGATGTCCGCGGACCCGCCACCGCGCGGCATGCGCAGCGCCTGGAGGCCGCGCTGCAGGCGCTGGAACGCCGCTACCGATGGGGAGCGGACGGCCTGCTGTTCACGGTCAGCTGGGGCCACTCCTACTTCAGTGGGGTGCTCGGGGTCAGCTCGCCCGTGCCGCGCGCGACGCGGCTCTCGAGCTTCGAGCGGCCGGTGATCGACGATTACCACCTCTGCATCCATCTGGCGTGCAACACGGAGCGACGGCTCGACGCGATCGAGGCGGCGCTGGTGCGCGGACGCAGGCTGCCCGGCGTGCCGGGCTCACTGGCGCTGGAGCCGGCGCTGATCTGGCGCCAGACCCGCCGTGGCTTCACCGGTGCCGGACTGCCGGCCGCGCGCCAGCACGTGGGCGGGATTCCGGCCGGCGACCCGGTGCAGGCGTCCGCGCCGCTGTTCATGGGCTTCCGCTCGGGCCTGCTGCGCAACCAGGCCACGGAGGACGCGGTCACCATCGAGTCCGGAGTGTTCCGCGGCGGCACGACGATGCAGGTCAGTCAGATGGAGCTGCAGCTGGACGACTGGTACGGACTGCTCTCAGCGCGGCAGCGCGTGGCGCTGATGTACTCGCCGCAGACGACGCCCGCGCAGCTGCGCGCAATCACCACCGACGCTCCCGGCGACCCCCGGCAGCTCACCCAGGCGATCCGTCAGTACGGCGTGATCGGCCACGCTCAGGCGGCTGCGCAGGCGAGGCGCGCAGGCCGTCCGCTGATCATCCGCCGGGACTTCGACACCACCGACGGCGGGCACGCGGGCGTGCATTTCGTATCCGTCCAGCGCTCGATCGATGATTTCATCGTGACGCGCAACGCGATGAACGCAGCCGGGGCCCACCTGGCCGACCGGCGCATAACGGCCACCGCGAACAACGGCATCAACGCGTTCATCAACGTCCGGCGCCGCGCCAACTACCTGATGCCCTCGCGCGCCGACCGGTCCTTCCCGCTGCTGGGAGCGCAGCGACCCCTCGCCATGGAGCTGGCGGCAGACGGATGACGCGCACGCGGTGACCAGGTTCGCGGTACTCGGCGTGGGCGCCGTCGGCGGCTTCCTGGCCGCCGCCCTGCACCGCAGCGGGCTGAGCGTGACGGCTGTGAGCACCGAGCTGGGCGCCAGCCGGATCCGCAGCCACGGGCTGCACGTGACCAGTGAGACGCTCGGTGAGCTGCTCACCCACCCGCCGGCCACCGACACGCTCAGTGAGCCGGTCGACGTCATGTTCCTGGCCACCCGCGCGCCCGAGCTGGAGGCGGCGTTGCAGCGGCTGCGGGCGCCGGTGCGGCTGTTCGTGCCGTTGCTCAGCGGGATCGAGCACCTGACGGCGCTGCGGGCGCGCTTCCCCGAGAGCCTCACCTGCGCCGCCTCGATCCGGCTCGACGCGACACGCACGAGCCCGACCGAGATCCGCCACCGCTCGAAGTTCGCGGTGATCGACAGCGCCTTTGACGACGACTGGCTCAGCCACCGGGAGCTGCGGCCGCTGGTCGAACCGCTGGCCGGTGCGGGGATCGCGCTGATGGTCAGCGCCAGGGAGGTGCAGGTGCTGTGGTCGAAGCTCGTCTTTCTGAACTCGCTCTCCCTGGTCACCGCGCTCAGCGGCCAGTCGCTGGGCGCGATCCGCACCGACCCCGATTGGCGCTCGCGGATGCAGAGCTCGCTGCAGGAGGGTGCGGAGGTGGCGCAGGCCGAGGGCGCGCGCGTGAGCGTGGAGATGACGATGGAGTACGTCGACCACGCCCGCCACGAGCTCAGCAGCAAGATGCTGCAGGACATCCGCGCCGGGATCTTGCCCGAGCTGGACGCGATCAGCGGCGCCGTGCTGCGCGCGGCCACGCGTCAGCGGATCCCCTGCCCGACCATCAGGGAGCTGGCCGCAGAGGTTGCCGCCCGTGCCGGGATCCCGGTGCCGGGCTGAGCCGCCCGCTCAGAACGGCGGCCTGATCGGCTGCGGCGTGCCGCCGGTGCCGGTGTGAACCACCTCGAGCTCACGCGCCTCCTGCGCCACGGCGTCGACAACCTCCTCCGCCTCCGCCTCGCGTTCGCGGTCGTGGTCGCCGTCGCAGAGCACCCGGAAGGCGCCGGTCACGCCGCCGTCGGCCTGCAGCACGATCCCGGGAAGGATCTCCTCGCCCTCATCCAGGCCGAGCCGCTCGATGTCGAAGTGAGCCATGCCGATCCCCCAGGTGCGGTGCCCGGGGTTCTCACGGTTGTGCGCCGCGACACCCTGCGAGAGCCGCTCCAACAGGTGGGAGATCTTGCTGCGCCCGTCGCTCATCGTGCTCAGCCTAGCGAACCTGAGCGCTGCTGACTCCAGAGCGTGGTGCGATCGCGCCCCTCGCGCTTGGCCCGGTAGAGCGCCTCGTCGGCGTGGGCGTAGAGCACCTGCGCGTCGCGCGCGTCGCCCAGCAGCGCCACGCCGATCGAGACGGTCAGCGCACCGGCCACGGAGAACGGCAGCTCGCCGATCGCGCGCCGCGCGCGCTCGGCGGCGGCGACCGCCCCGTCGGCGTAGATCTCCGGCAGGATCCAGCCGAACTCCTCACCGCCCAGCCGGGCCAGCAGATCACCCTTGCGCAGGACCGAGCCGAGCCGTGTGGCCACGTCCCGCAACACCTGGTCACCGACCGGATGCCCGTGGCGGTCGTTGACGAGCTTGAAATGGTCGAGGTCGAGGACCGCGATCGCCAGCGGCCGGTGCAGCCGTTGCGCCTCGGAGATCTCCTCGTCCAGGCGACGCTCGAAGAGCCGCCGGTTGGCCAGCCCGGTGAGCGGGTCCTGACTGGCCAGCCGCTCGAGCTCAGCCTCGTAGTCACGCCGCTCGCTGAGATCGCGCACGGTGCTCACCCAGCCCAGGAAGGTGCCGTCCGGGAGGATCGCCGGGGTGACGCGCACGTAGGCCAGAAAGCGCTTTCCGGAGCGGTCCATCAGCGGGATCTGGAAGGCGGCAGCAAGGCCCGGCGCGACCCCTCGCTCGAGCAGTCCCTCGCGGATGTCAAGCGCCGTCTTGACCCCCTCCTGGGGCCAGAACGGCCACGGCATGCCCAGGCCGATCAGCTCCTCACGCGCGTACCCGAGCAGCCTGCAGAGGGCGTCGCTGGCCTCCAGGATCTCACCGTCGACGCTCAGCACGTAGGGAGCGTCGACGGCGTCGTGGATCGCCTTCACCCGATCGTGGGCAGCACGCAGTTCAATCGATTCCAACCCCCCATCCATGCTTCAGCAGGTTCTTACCGCGCCCCGAACGTGAATGCAAGCGGCGAGGGCTCCCGTGCGTGAGTGAGTAGCCTCTGCATGGTGATCATCGAACGTTCGATGGACGGGACGTGGCTCTCCAACACGTACCTGGTGGCGGACGGCATCGGGGGAACGGCGGTGATGGTCGATGCCGGCGGACCGGTGGCGCCGCTGCTGGACAAGCTCGAGCAGCTGAGCTGCACGCTCACCCACGTGCTGCTCACCCACCATCATCACGACCACATCGCGCAGCTGGATCTGGTTAGCGCACGGCACCCCCACGCGCAGGTGCTGATCCACCCGCTGGAGCGCGAGCTGGTGCCGGGCGCGAGCGGCGAGCTGATTCCCGGCGCCACCCTGCGGGCGGGCGCGCTGGAGATCAAGCCGCTGCACACCCCCGGTCACACGCTGGGGATGGTCTCACTGCTGATCAACGGCGGCGACGTCTTCACCGGGGACGTGCTCTTCAAACGCTCGATCGGCGGGGTCCGCGCGCCCGGGCACACGACCTACGCGGACCAGCGCCGCTCGATCATGGACGTGCTGATGGCGCTGCCCGCGCAGACCCGCGTGCACCCCGGCCACACCGAGCCGACGACGATCGCTGACGAGCTGCGCGAGAACCCGTTCGTGCGGATCTGGTCGGGCCTGGACCCCGAGGGTGAGACCGCGTGCGAGGCCTTCGGGAGGCCCGCCCGGCTGGTGCTCTGGGCCGAGGATTACGACGGCGGCCACAAGGCCTGGGTGCGCTGGCCCGACGGCAGCGATGACATCGTCCCCGGATCACAGGTGACACGGAGCTCCTGACCGGCGGGCAGATGCCAGACGGAGGCAAGATACCCAGGTCCCGCGTGGCGCGGACGGCAAAGATCGGGAGCCTCGCAGCCGGGCAGGCGCTGCGCCAGGCGGGCACGCTCGCGACCAATGTCGCGCGCAGCAAGGAGGGGCGCCAGGCGGCCCTGGAGCGCCGCCACATGGAGGCCGCGGAGCAGATTGTCACGGCCCTGGGGACGATGAAGGGCGCCGCGATGAAGGTCGGGCAGGTGCTGTCGTTCCTGGACACCGGGCTGGTCCCGCCCGAGCACCGCGACGAGTTCCAGCGCAAGCTCGCGGCGCTGCGCGACGCCGCTCCGACGGTGACCTTCAAGGAGATGCGCAAGGTGATTGAGGGCGACCTGGACGATCCCCTCGACGAGGTCTTCTCCGAGTTCAACCAGGAGCCGATCGCAGCCGCCTCGATCGGCCAGGTCTACCGCGCGCGGCTGGCGCAGGACGGGCGTGAGGTGGCGGTCAAGGTCCAGTACCCAGGGGTCGCCGCGGCGGTCCGGGCGGACCTCCAGAACCTCGGGATCATCCTGCGCGTGATCAAGCGCATCGCGCCGGGCCTCGACCCCAAGACGATCGGCGAGGAGATCCGCAACCGGATCGAGGAGGAGCTCGACTATGAGCTGGAGGCCCAGAACCAGCGGGCGCTCTCACGGCTCTTCCGCGGGCACCCGTTCATCGTGATTCCGGAGGTGGTGACCTCGCTCTCACGTGAGCGCGTGCTGGTCAGCGAGTACGTCGAGGGCGTCGGCTTCGAGGAGATCAAGGACTATCCGCAGGAACAGCGCGACCGGCTCGGGGAGATCATCTTTCGCTTCTACTTCGGCTGCCTGTACCGCCACCACCAGTTCTCCGGTGACCCGCACCCGGGCAACTCTCGCTTCCTCAGCGACGGGCGCGTGGCGTTCCTGGACTTTGGGCTGTTCAAGCGGATGCCGAGCGCGGCGGTGGAGCTCGAGTGTGAGGTGGCGCGGGCGATCATCGACGGGGACACCGAGACGATCATGCGGCTGGGAACCGACGTCGGCTTCTTCCCGGACCCGGAGAAGTTCGATCCCGCGCGCGTGATGGAGCACTTCCGTGCGGCCACCGCGTGGTACACCAGCGACGCGGAGGTCGAGCTCACCCCGGAGCTCGCGACCCAGGTGCTGATCGACATGAGTGACCCGCGCTCCGAGTACTTCGGGCAACTGCGGCACGAGTCAGCGCCACCTGACCACATCTTTGGGCGCCGCATGGAGGTGCTGACGCTGGCCGTGATCGCCCAGCTGCGCGCCCGCGGGAACTTCCACCGGATCGCACGCGAGTGGTTCTACGGCGACCCGCCGGTGACCGAGCTAGGGCGCCAGGAGGCGGCGTTCTACGCCGGGGCGGGACACTAGGCGCCGCTGGTCAGCGCCAGCGTGTCAGCCGAGGACAGCGCCACATACGCGGCACTGAGCACGCCGGAGTTGGCCCCGGCACTGGCGGTCAGCTGGGCCAGCAGCGCCGAGGCGGCGGCGAGGTTCGGCGGGACGCTCGCCTGGTAATTCGCGACGGTGATGCTGGACGCGCCGCCGAGGTCCACCAGCGCGGCCGCAGCAGCCTGAGCGTCCGCGCTGAACTGGTTGACGCCCGTGGCCGCGCTCTTGGCCGCGGCGTTCGCCGCCGACGCGCTCTTGGCGGCCGCGCCAGCGGCCGCGCCCGCTGGCTGGTGTGAGGCCAACGAGAGGCCCAGGCCGGCGGAGTTCGAGGAGCCCGATGAGGTCGAATCGGCGGTCGAAGCGGTCGAGTTGTCGACCGGGGGGTTGACCGGCGGTGACGGTGGCGCCAGCAGCTCAGGAGCTGAGAGCTGAAGCAACGATGTTAGATCTAGCACCGACATAGCACAAAGCGTAAGCCAAGAATCGAAATTGTCAATTGCTGACCGGTGTATCGACCGGTGGGGCAATTAACCCTGCAGGAATTCTTGCACGCCCGACGGTCGGTGGGCGGCGCCGCGGCAGCCGCGGCGCCGGCTCACGTCGCGCGTCCGGCTCAGAGCTCCTGGATCTGCATCAGGCTGGTGGTGCCGGGACGCCCGCTCGGCAGCCCGGCGGTGATCGCCACACGCTCACCGGGCTTGACCCAGCCGAGCTCCACCACGCGCCGCGCGGAGTCGGCGATCAGCGCCTCCGTGACCTCGTGGCGGCGCATCGAGGCGGCCTGCACGCCCCACATCAGCGCGCAGCGACGCACCGTCTCACGCCCCGGCGAGAGCGCGTAGATCGGCACATCGGGACGGTGCGCGGCGATCAGCCGCGCGGAGCGCCCGGAGAGCGTCGGCGCGATGATCGCCGCGAGGTTCAGCTCGCGTGCCGCCTTGCAGACGGTGTAGGCGATCGTGTACGCGGGGTCGCGTGCGTCGCGACGCACGCGCAGATCGTTCCACTCGCGATACGGCAGCCCCTGCTCGGTCCGCTCGCAGATCGAGGCCATCATCGCCACGGTCTCCACCGGGTACTGCCCGACGGCGGTCTCCTGCGAGAGCATCACCGCATCGGTGCCGTCGAAGATCGCGTTGGCCACGTCCGTGGCCTCCGCGCGCGTGGGCCGCGGCGAGGCGACCATCGAGTCGAGCATCTGCGTGGCGGTGATCGCCGGGCGCGCCAGCTGGCCGGAGAGCCGCAGCAGGTGCTTCTGGGCGAGCGGCACGTCCTCAATCGGCAGCTCGATCCCGAGGTCACCGCGTGCCACCATCACGCAATCCGCGGTCCTGATGATCTCCTCCGCGGCGCTGACCGCCTGCGGCTTCTCGATCTTGGCGATCAGCGGCAGGCGCGTGTGCTGGCGAACGTGCTCAATGTCATCGGCGCTGCGCACGAACGAGAGCGCGACCATGTCGACGCCGATCGACTCACCGAAGCGGAGCTTCTCCAGATCCTCCTCGGGGACCGCCTGCAGGCCGCGCGTGGAGCCCGGGATGTTGAGGCCCTGGCGCGAGGCGACGGCGCCGCCGACCTCCACCTGCGTCTCCACCTCACCGTCGGCGGAGCGAACCCGCTCGACGCGCAGCCGGATCTTGCCGTCCGCAAGGTAGATCACCTCACCGGGCTCAACGGCGTCCGCGAGCCCCGCCCAGCTGACCGACAGGCAGCTGGCGTTGCCGACCTCGGTGGAGCCGCACCTCAGCACCAGCGTGTCGCCACCGCGCAGCTCCGCAATCTCGTTCTCAATCGCGCCGACGCGCAGCTTGGGGCCCGGGAGATCCTGGAGGATCGCCACCTGGCGGCCGGCGGCGCTGGCGGCGGCCCGGACGCGCTCGGCGTTCTCCGCGTGCACCTCCAGGTCGCCGTGGGAGAAGTTCAGGCGGGCGACGTCCATCCCCGCCTGCACCATGCGCGCGAGCACGTCGCTGTCACGGGAGGCCGGTCCGATGGTGGCAACGATCTTGGTGCGGCGCATCTGCGTCACCCGAGACTACACAAACGCGCCGTCACGCAGGAGCAGCTCGCCATCGACGCTCACCAGGCCGCCGCCGCGCAGGTCACAGATCAGGTCCCAGTGCAGCGCCGACTCGTTGCAGCCGCCGGTCTCCGGGTAGGAGCGGCCCAGCGCCAGGTGCACGGTCCCGGCGATCTTCTCATCGAGCAGCGTCGAGCCGGTGGCGCGGTCGATCCCGGTGTTGGTGCCGATCCCCAGCTCCCCGAGCATGCGCGCGCCGGGATCGATCGCCAGCGCCGCCTGCAGCTGCTCGTCGCCGCGCTGCGCGTGCGCGGCGACGACCTCACCGTCGACGAAGCGCAGGTCGACGCCTGCCACCTCCGCGCCACGCGCGCTGGACGGCACGTCGAAGTGGATGAAGCCGTTGGCCGAACGCTCCAGTGGGCCTGTGAAGACCTCGCCGCTGGGCATGTTGCGGCGCCCGTCGGAGTTGATCCAGGTGCGTCCCGCGACGCTCAGCCGCAGGTCTGTGCGCGCGCTCTGGATGTGCACCTCGCGCGCGCCGGCCAGACGCGCCACCAGTTGCGCCTGGCGCTCGGAGAGCTCGCGCCACGCCGCCACCGGATCCGGGCGGTCCAGGAACAGGGCGCGCCTGACGAACTCCGCGTACTGCGCCTCTCCCATCCCGGCGTCCGCCGCCAGCGCGGGCGTGGGCCAGATCGAAAGCGCCCAGCGGCGCGCAGCGCGTGCCTCACGCAGCGGCTGTGTCGCGCGCGCGTGACGCGCCACCAGCGCCGGGTCGACGGCGCTCAGCGCGCGCGTGGAGGCGGGCGCCTCAATCCGCAGGGTGGCGTCGACGCCGCGCAGCTCCTCCAGGGCGAGCGGCGCAAAGCCTTCGAGCTGGGAGCTCCGGGCGTGACGGTAGAAATCGACGGACAGCCCGGGCGGCTCGAGCCGCAGCAGTGGCCAGGCGCCACGCTCGAGGATCGCGCGGTGGACGGCGAGCGCCGGCTCCTGCGCGAGCGTCGTGGTCTGCACGAGGATCTGCTGCCCGGGGAGGACCTCCAGACACCAGTCGGCCAGCAGCACGGCAAACGCGTCAGCGTCGATCATGGCGCCTCCATCTCCGGGAAGTGTTCGGCGAGGTGTGCCCGCAGCGCCTCGCGCACGAAGCTGCGCTCCGCAGCGCTGGCCATGCGGTAGCGGCCGAGCAGCTCCCGCTGGCTGCTGAGCTCGACTCCGTGGATCTTCCAGGAGACCGCCAGGCGCTCGAACAGCAGCTCCGTGGCGCGCTGCCAGGCATCCTCCTGGTGAAGCCCACCGCCGCGGACCTCCGCATACTCGGCGCGGGCCTTGAGCGTGAGCGCGCCACGCAGCACCAGCTCACCGCATTCACCGTCGCTGTAGCTGCTGCTGGGCGCCTGCAGCTGCCCGGCGGGCAGGGCCCCGTCAGCACGCCTGCGTGCTCGCCGCCCCATCAGACCGCCGCCGATGCCGCGCGCTGCAGCTGCAGGTCGATGTCGTCGCCCGCCGCCGGGCGCGCGTGCCCGGCCCACACCACCGCCGGGTTGAGCGCTGCGAGCTTGCGGATCGACTCGCGCGCCTGCGCGGTGTCGTGGTTGAAGGCGGGATGCGGGACACGCGCCTCGGTGCGCATGCCGGTCGCGGGGTTGAGCGTGTAGAAGCAGTCGGAGGCCAGCGCCAGACGGTCCTCGGCGCGGAACAGTCCGATCAAACCCGGCGCATGCCCGGGGAGGTGCACCACCTCAAAGTCCGCAATCCGGTCGCCCTCCTGCACGGTGCCCGCGATCTCCAGCGGGCCGCCGTCCCAGCCGGCGAACAGCCGCTGGTAGATGGGCTGTGTCCAGCCGGGCAGCAGGCGCAGGTTCCAGTAGTCGCGAAACGGCGACGCGGAGCGCGCCGCGCTGAGCTCGAGCTCATGACAGTAGATCGGGGCGCCGAGCCCGGGCGCGGCGCCGCGATGGTCGGCGTCGGCGTGGCCGAGCACCACCCGGCGGATGCCACCGAGCGGCACGCAGGCGGCACGGATTGCACCCTGCATGCCGCGGATCCCCGCGTCGAACACGGTGACCCCGCCCTGATCCTCTATCAGGTAGACGTTCATCACCCGCGGCACGCCGCCACGCAGCACCCAGACGCCGGCGGCGATGGCCTGCGGGCGCGCGCCGTGCACCAGCCGATCGGCGCCGGTCCTGAGGTTGGCCAGCGCCGTCAGCCGCGTCTGCGCGCGTGAGCCGACCGGGGGCAGGAGCCCCAACTGCCTGGCGATGTCGGCGCCGTCGAGGTAGGCGTCGGCGGCGGTGATCAGGTCGTCACTGACGACCAGCACGTCGCAGCCCTCGATCCTGATCACGGCGTTGTTGGGGGCGAATCCCTGAAACTGCCCGGGGCCCACGAATGTTCCGGCGGCGCGCCAGCGGACGGCGCAGCGCTCGCGGTGCGTGGTCACGTCAACCAGCTCCAGCGTGAAGTCGGGGAACGCGGCGAACAGCTCTGAGAAGTACTCGCGGATGCCGTCCGGGGCGGTCAGCTCGGCCTGGCCGACCAGGCGGTCGACCGCGCCCGGCGCCCAGCAGTCAAGCGCCGCGTCGAGGTCATGGCGCGCGAGCGCATCGAAGTAGCGTCTGGCGATAACTGAGCTCGAGGCCATCTGCGGGCGCACATTACCGTGCTGCGCCGCAAGTTCAGCGATCTGACAACGACCGTTCGGCAACCTTGACATGACCGTGTCAAGGTTGCTAGCGTGATGCCACGATGCGGATCGCCGAGATCATCGCCACCAGTCAGCAGCCGGTCTTCTCATTCGAGTTCTTCCCGCCACGCAGCGACGAGGGGGAGCGCAACCTGCGCGAGACGCTCAACCAGCTGGCGGAGCTGGAGCCCGCGTTTGCCTCGGTCACCTACGGTGCGGGCGGCTCCACGCGCGACCGCACACTGGCCGCCACCAGGTGGATCAAGCAGGAGCTGGGAATCGAGACGATGGCTCACCTGACCTGCGTCGGCGCCTCCGCGGCGGAGCTGCGTGAGACGGTCGCGGCGCTGGCCGCCGACGGGATTGAGAATGTGCTGGCGCTGCGCGGCGACCCGCCCCGTGGCGGGGCCGTGGAGCAGCCCGCCGGGAGCCTGCGCCATGCGGCGGAACTGGTGCGGATGACCGCCGGCGAGTTCGGCCTGTGCACCGGCGCGGCGTGCTTCCCGGAGGGCCACCCCGACTCCGAGAACCCGCTCAGCGAGCTGCACCACCTGAAGGCGAAGGTCCAGAGCGGCAGCTCCTTCCTGGTCACCCAGATGTTCTTTGACAACGAGCTGTACTTCCGCTTCGTCGAGGCCGCCCGCTTCGCCGGGATCGAGGTGCCGATCCTGCCCGGGATCATGCCGATCACCAGCGCCAGCCAGATAGAGACGATCCACGCATGTGGCGCCAGCCTGCCGCCGGCGCTCCTGGAACAGGTGCGCCGGCGCGCCCAGAGCGCGGAATCCGTCGCGCAGCTGGGAGTCGCCTACGCGACGCTGCAGTGCGCTGACCTGCTGGCCCGCGGCGCTCCGGGAATCCACTTCTACACGCTCAACCGCTCACCGGCGACGCTCGCGATCCTCTCCGCGCTGAAGCTCCAGCGCCCCTGGACTCACGCGTCGACGACGGCGCCGACGCGCAGCGCCCCCAGGCCGACGCTCTCCAGCAGCCAGGCGCTGGCCAGCTCCAGCGCGTGATCCGCGTAACCGCGGCCGCGAAAGCCGGGAGCGACCCAGACGCTGAGCTCGGCGCTGCCGAGCTCCCAATCGATCTCCGCGACCCGCAGACGGCCGCGGCAATCTGAGCCGCCTGGCTGCACCAGCGTGAGGCTGATCCCGACCCCCTGCTGACGGCGCTGCTCGGCCTGCTCCACCTCACGACCGAGCAGCGCGCCCGTCGGCGGGCGCGCCTCGCCAAGGCGCTGGTGCAGCTGAGGGTCGTCCTGGTAGGCGATCAGGATCTCGGGGATGTCCCACTCGGCGATCGCGCGCAGCTGCACGACCTCATCGCCAAGGCGCTTCGGGGGCTCGGGAATCTGCGGCATGTCGTCAGAGGACCGTAACGTGTCTGAGCGTGAGCGAGCTGTCAGAGGGGATCTTCTACACCGTGCGCCGCTCCGAGCGCGCACGACGGGTGCGCGTCACCGTCGACATCGAGCGCGGCGTGGAGGTCGTGCTCCCGCGCCGCGCGGCGCACCGTGACGCCGCCGCCGCCGTGCGTGAGCTGCGGCCGTGGATCGAGCGTCGCCTGGCGGAGTCAGGCCGCCAGCGGGAGGCGATCGCCGCGCGCGGGCAGACGCTCCCCTTCCTGGGGCTGACGCTGCGCCTCGAGCCCCAGCCCGGCCGGGAGCGGGTGGCGCGCAACGGCGACACGCTGCTCGTGCCAGACGGGCCCGCACGCGCCGCGGCGATCGAGCGCTGGTACCGCCGCCAGGCCCGGGATCAGTTCGCCCCACGCGTCCAGCAGGCCTGCGCCGCGCTCGGGGTCCGGTGCACGCGGATCACGATCCGCGGCCAGCGCACACGCTGGGGCAGCTGCTCGCGCAGCGGCGCGCTCAGCTTCAACTGGAGGCTGCTGCTGGCACCCGAGCCGGTCGTGGACTACGTCGTCTGGCATGAGGTCTGCCACCTGCTGGCGCACGACCACTCGGCGCGTTTCTGGGAGCTGGTCGCAGTCCACTGCCCCGACCACCGCCGGCAGATCGAATGGCTGCGCCGGCACGGCGCGACGCTCGTGATCTGAGCCACGGGTGAGCCTCCCCGTGGACAGCGCCGGCGCGCCGATCATCGACGCGATCAACGCCTGGCGCAGCGAGCGCACGCCGCTGCTGGTGGCGATCGACGGCCACGGCGCGGCGGGCAAGTCGACCATCGCAGCGGCCGTCTGCGAGCGGCTCGGCGCGGCGCTGGTGCACACCGACGATTTCTTTCGCCAGCGCGACGCCGACGCGCCGGCCGGGCCGCCGATGTCCCGCTACTACGACTGGCAGCGCCTGCGCGAGGAGGCGCTGGCACCGCTGCTGGCGGGGCAGCGCGCGCGCTTTCGGGCGTTTGACTGGGAGCGGGACGCCTTCCTGGCGGAGCCCGTAACGGTCACGCCGGCGGCGGTGGTGGTGCTGGAGGGCGTCAGCTCAGCAGCCCCGGCGCTGGCGGACCTCCTCACCCATGCGATCCTCGTGCAGACCCCCGAGGTTGAGCGCACCCGCCGGCTGCGCGCACGCATCTCAGAGTCAGCCTGGGACGCGCGGTGGCTGCAGGAGGAGCTGCGTTACTTCGCGAGCCTGCCGCCGGAGCGCTTCGAGCTCACCGTCAGCGGCTCCGCCACGGGCGCGCCCGGCGATTAGAATCAGACCCAGAACACGGGAGCCCATCAGGGCTGAGAGGGCGCCACAGGGGCGCCGACCGTCAAACCTGATCCGGATCATGCCGGCGGAGGGAGAATGCAGTGAGGCACAGTCTCAGGAC
>JAJZDA010000092.1 GCA_021851525.1 Actinomycetes bacterium
TGCCGCCGCGGGCGCCGCAGCCGCGGGCGCTGCCGCCGCGGGCGCGGCTGGTCCTTGGTCAGCGTCTGCGGGCATCGCCGACGCGTCCTCGCCCTCTTCGAGGACGACGACTATCGGATCACCCACCACCACACGCGTCCCGGCCTCCACGAGCAGGCGGCCGATCGTTCCCTCGATCTCGGCGGCGTATTCAACAACGGCCTTGTCCGTCTCGATCTCCGCGATCGGATCGCCGATCGCGATCTTCTTGCCAGGGCTCGCCAGCCACTCTGTGAGCACGGCGTCAGTGGCGTTGGCCATCACCGACGGCATCCGGATGAACTGGGCCATCAGTTGCCACCCATTGCTGCCCGAGCGTTCAGCAGGCCGGTGACGACCTCTTCCGTTCCGGCGATCGCCGCTCGCTCCAGCACCTTGGAGATGCTCGGGCTGGCCTCGCCACCGGTGACCCGGCCGACCGGCTGATCGAGCCAGTCGAAGAAGCGCCGCTGGATCTCATCGGCCAGCCAGCCGCCGTAGGAGGTTCCGCGCGCCCCCTGCTCCACGATCACCACGGCGTTGGTCTTGCGGATGCTCGCTCCCACCGTCTCCCAGTCAAGCGAGGCCCGGTCCAGCCAGCGCAGGTCGATGAGCTCCGCGTCCACGCCGGACTGATCGATCGCCTCCATCGCGCGGTGCACCATCGAGAGGTAGGAGATGACCGTGAGCTCGCTGCCCGGACGCCGGATCGCAGCCGTGCCCGGCGCGATGACGTAGTCCAGGTCCTCAGAGGGGACCCGGTCGGTGAGCTGGTAGAGGTCGATGTGTTCGATCACCAGCACGGGATCGGCCAGGGCCAGCGCGGCGTTCATCAGCCCGACGTAGTCCGCCGCACAGGACGCGGCCACGATCCGCCACCCTGGAGAGGTCGCGAAGATCCCGGCCGGGTCCATCAGGTGCTGCGAGCCGTAGCCCGAGCCCATCGCAACCTTGGTGCGCAGGACCAACGGCATCTGGTTGTCCCCGCCGAACATGTGCCGCGCCTTGCCGATCTGGTTGAAGACCTGGTCCGCTGCTACCCACATGAAGTCCGGGTACATGAACTCCACGACCGGGCGGAAGCGACCGTCCAGCGCCATCCCGCCGGCGAGCCCGGTGAAGGCGTTCTCACTGATCGGCGTGCCGACCACGCGCTCTGGCCCGTACTTCTTCAGGAGGCCCTTGGTGGCGCCGTTTGTGCCGCCGTTGAGGCGGTGCACATCCTCGCCCAGCACCACGATGCGCGGATCCTGCTCCATGCGACGGTCCATGACGGCGGCCACGGCGTCCACAAAGCGCAGCTCCTGCCACTCCCCCGCGTATGACGCCGGCTCCATCCTGGGAAGCTCCTCGAGCTCAAGGCCGTCACTGCGGATGCCGACGTCGACAAAGCCCGGGTCCGGCCACAGGTCAGGCTTGATGCGCCGCGTGGAGGGCGCGTCGGGGTTCTCCTCGACCAGTGCTTCCACGGCCTCGCGCATCGCTGCCTGCGCGGCCTCGCGCAGCGCCCGCTCGCCCGCGTCGTCCAGCAGGCGCAGCGCCTTGAGCTCCGCGGCGATGCGCCCCAGCGGGTCGCGCGCGAGCCACTCGGTCTCCTCCTCCTTGGTGCGGTACCCGAACGCGCTCCCGGGATACGGGCCGTTCTGGTGGAGGTAGCGGTAGACGTCGGCCTCGATCACCGCCGGGCCGCCGCCCGCGCGCGCCATCTCGAGGGCCTCCTGTGTGGCGAGGTGGACCGCCAGCGGATCCATCCCGTCGACCTTCCAGGAGGGGATGCCGAACCCCTGTCCGCGCACCGAGAGCCGGTTGTCCGCCACCGCCTCCGCGATGTTCGTGGACACCGCGTAGAGGTTGTTCTCGATGAAGAAGCAGATCGGCAGCTTCCAGGCGGCCGCCAGGTTGAGCGTCTCCAGCACGGAGCCGATCTGTGCTGACCCGTCGCCGAAGTAGGCGATCGTCGCGTCGCTCGTGCCGGCGTGCTTCTGCGCCCAGGCGTTGCCGGCGGCGAACGGCACGCCACCCCCGACAATCGCGTTTGTGCCCAGTGCCCCGGCCTCCAGCCACTGGAGGTGCATCGAGCCGCCGCGCCCGCCGGAGAAGCCCTGTGCGAGCCCGAGAATCTCGGCGAGCGTCCGCTGCAGGATGTGCTGAACGGCCGCGGGCACCGGCTGCTCGAGGGTCAGATGCCCGCCGGCCACATGGCTGAGCGCCTTGGCCAGAAACTGGTGGTGGCCGCGGTGCGATCCGGCGACGCCGTCACTGGACCGCAGGCCGATGATCGAACCGACAGCGCCCCCCTCCTGACCGATGCTCGCGTGCGCCGGGCCGTGAACCAGGTTCTCACTGGCCAGCTCCAGGACCGCCTCCTCGAAGGCGCGGATCAGGTGCAACTGGACCAGCATGCCGACGAGCAGCCCCGGATCGGCCTTACGCCAATCGTCCTTGGTCGTGGTGAGCTGCACCCATGGGACCTCGGTCTTGAGGGCTTTGCGTTGAGGCATGTGGCGTTCCCGTCTGAGGTTGATCGACGTACTGCTGATTGCATTCAATCACAGCGAGCCTGCCGCGCAAATGCTGATGGGATCGCTGACTGGCCGCTATAGTGTATTCAATGAGCAGTGAGGGGGTGGAACCAGGCCGCGACATTGGAATGCGCGGAATCGATCACATCGGCTTCACCGTGCCCGACATGGAGGAGGCGCATCGCTTCCTAGTGGACGTGCTCGGCGCGGTGCACGTCTACACGCTGGCCGGCAAGCGCGGTGAGGACGATTGGATGCTGACCCACCTGGGCGTTCACCCGCGCACGGAGATCCGGACGATCCGCTTCTACCGCCTGGGCTCCGGCTCGAACCTGGAGGTCTTTGAGTACGAGCCAGTGGACGGCCAGGCCCCGCAGCCACGCAACAGTGACATCGGTGGCCATCATCTGGCGCTCTACGTCGACGACCTGGACGCCGCGATGGAACGGCTGAGCGCCCGCGGCGTGGAGTTCATGGGCGAACCCACGGCCAGCGCCCAGGCGGCGCTCGGCCAGCGCTGGGTGTACTTCAGGAGCCCCTGGGGAATGCAGTTTGAGCTGGTGAGCTTCCCCGCCGGCAAGGCTTACGAGGGCGACGCCGAGGTGAAGTTGTGGCATCCGGCGGACCCCGCCCAGTGACCGACGCCCCGGTGCCGGACGTGAAGGCCCTCAGCGCGACCGCGCTCCCGCATGGCGAGTCAGCCGCACGCATCGCCGCGGCGCTGCGCGAGGAGATCCTCGGCGGCGGCTACCAGCCCGGCGAGCGCATCCGCCAGCAGGAGCTCGCCGCGCAGAACGGCGCCAGCCGCGTGCCGGTGCGCGAGGCGCTGCGCATCCTCGAGGCCGAGGGCCTGGTGACGCTGGTGGCGAACGCCGGCAGCTGGGTCTCGAGCCTGTCGGCGCAGGAGTGCAAGGAGATGTACCAGATGCGCGAACGGCTCGAGCCGCTGCTGCTGCGCTTCAGCACGGACTCGCTCTCTGAGGACGTCATAGATCAGCTCCAGCAGCTGGCCGACCTGATGCAGGAGTCGACCGACATCGAGCAGTTCATCGCACTGGACCGGCAGTTTCATCTGCTGAGCTACTCGGCGGCATCGACGATCATGCTGGGTGACACGATCATGCGACTTTGGAACCGCACCCAGCACTACCGGCGGGCCTACACCCGCATGTTCCGGGCCGAGCGCGATGACAGCGTGCACTACGACCACCAGCTGCTGGTCTCCGCGCTGCGCAACCGCGATGCCGAGGACGCCGAACGCGTGCTGGCCAGCCACATCCGCCGCACACGCCTCGCGCTTGCCCGGCATCCAGAGATCTTCGCCGCATGACCGGATCACGCGTCGTGCGGGCATCGACCACCGCGCACATGCGCAACTGACAGGAAGGCTGTACTGATGGCGATCGCGATCATCAACCCGACCACCGGCCGGCTCGAGCAGGAATTTGTTGAACACACCGCCGCCGAGGTGGACGCCAGGCTCGCCGAGGCGCAGGCCGCCTTTGAGGCGTTGCGCGGGACGAGCTACGGGGAGCGCGGCGCGTGGATGCGCCAGGCCGCGGAGCTCATGGAGTCAGAGGTCGACCAGACTGCGCGAATGCTCGTGGTGGAGATGGGCAAGCCCATCGCCCAAGCGCGCGCGGAGGTGCTCAAGTGCGCCAAGAACATGCGCTTCTACGCTGAGCACGCTGAGCAGTTCCTCGCCGATGAGCCGCTCTCTGACCCCTCTGCCGTCGGCGCCTCACGCGCATACACGCGCTACCAGCCGCTGGGTGTCGTGCTCGCCGTGATGCCGTGGAACTACCCCCTGTGGCAGGTCATCCGGTTCGCCGCACCGGCGCTGATGGCGGGCAACACGGGCGTGCTCAAGCACGCCTCCAACGTGCCGAACTCGGCCCTCTACCTCGACACGCTGTTTGAGCGGGCCGGCTTCCCCGCAGGGTCCTTCCGGACGCTGCTGATCGGTTCCGCAATGGTCGACCGGGTGATCCGTGACGGCCGCGTGAAGGCGGTCACGCTCACCGGATCCGAGGGAGCGGGCCGCGCGGTGGCCGCCACGGCAGGCGGCGAGATCAAGAAGTCCGTGATGGAGCTGGGCGGCTCGGACCCGTTCATCGTGATGCCCAGCGCCGACCTGGAGGCCGCCGCGACCACCGCCGTGCGTGCCCGGGTGCTCAACAACGGCCAGTCATGCATCGCGGGCAAGCGCTTCATCGCCCACACCGACATCTACGACGAGTTTGCCGCGCTGTTCGCCGGCAAGATGGCCGCGCTGAACGTCGGTGACCCGCTCGATGAGGCTGTTGAGCTCGGTCCGCTGGCCACCGCCAGCGGCCGTGACGAGCTTGCCGAGTTGGTCGACGACGCCGTGGCAAAGGGAGCGACCGTACTGACCGGCGGGCACAGCGTGGCGCGCGACGGCTGGTTCTACGAGCCGACGGTGCTCGCCGACCTCAATGACGACATGCGCATCGTGCTGGAGGAGGCGTTCGGTCCGGTCGCCTCGCTCTACCGCGCGCAGTCCCGCGAAGACGCGATCCGCATCGCCAACCAGACCACGTTCGGTCTGAGCTCCGCGATCTGGACCAACGACCCGCAGGAGGAGTCGTACTTCGTCACAAACCTCGACGCCGGCGCCGTGTTCGTCAACGGCATGACCGTGTCCTATCCGGAGCTGCCGTTCGGCGGCATCAAGGCCTCCGGATTTGGTCGTGAGCTGGCCGCCGCCGGGATCCGCGAATTCACCAACCTGAAGACCGTCTGGAAGGGATGAGGGCCCCCATGCCGCTAGATAGCCCAAGCAGAGAATCCGACCGCAGGCGGGGACGGTAGCCATGTGCAGCAGCCACGGCCACGGCCACAGCCACAAGCCGAGCCGCATGTTCGAGCGACCCTCGCAGCGGCCGGCAAACGTCCGACCGCTGGGTGCTCCCGGACAGATGGGCGTCGACTATGAGCACCGCGTCGACTTCGAGCGGCTGCGCCAGTACCGGCTCGCACGAACGAAGGCAGCGCTGGAGGCGAGCGACTGCGGAGCCTTCCTGCTGTTCGACTTCTACAACATCCGCTACGCCACGCAGACCTGGATCGGTGGGGCACTCGGCGACAAGATGATCCGCTACGCGCTGATCATGCGCGGACACGACCCGATCCTGTGGGACTTCGGCTCCGCCGTCAAGCACCACAAGCTGTACTCGGACTGGGTGCCTGCGGAGAACTATCGTCCCGGCTTCCTCGGGTTCAAGGGGGCTGTCGACCCCACCGGCGGCGCCGACCTGATGGTCGACGCGATCCAGGAGATCAAGTCGCTGCTGACCGAGAACGGCCTGGCCGACGCGCCGGTCGGCGTCGATCTGATCGAGCCGCCGTTCCTCTTTGAGATGCAGCGTCAGGGACTCAGGATCGCCGACGCGCAGCAGCCGATGCTCGATGCCCGGGTGATCAAGAACCAGGACGAGATCATGCTGCTCAACCAGGCGGCCGCGATGGTCGACGGGGTCTACCAGGACATCGTCGGGGCGCTCAAGCCGGGCGTCCGGGAGAACGAGATCGTGGCGCTCGCCAGCGCACGCCTCTACGAGTACGGGTCAGACCAGGTGGAGGCGATCAACGCGATCTCCGGCGAGCGTTGCAACCCCCACCCGCACAACTTCACCGATCGCATCATCCGTCCTGGAGACCAGGCGTTCTTCGACATCATCCACTCCTACAACGGCTACCGCACGTGCTACTACCGGACCTTCGGGGTGGGATGGGCCACGGAGCCGCAGCGCGACGCCTACAAGCAGGCACGCGACTGGATGGACGCCGCGCTGGACGCCATCCGGCCGGGCGTCGGCAGTGACCAGGTGGCGGCGGTGCTGCCCCGGGCGCAGGACTTCGGGTTCGAGAATGAGCTCGCGGCCTTCGGGCTGCAGTTCGCGCACGGGCTCGGGCTGGGTCTGCACGAGCGGCCGATCATCTCGCGCCTGAACTCGATGAAGGACCCGATCGAGATCAAGCCGGGGATGGTGTTCGCCATGGAGACCTACTGCCCAGCCACCGATGGCACCTCCGCGGCGCGCATCGAGGAGGAGGTCGTCGTCACCGATTACGGCACCGAGATCCTCACGCGCTTCCCGTCGCAGGAGCTGTTTGTGGCCAACGCGTACTGACGCACCGCGACCGGCCGGCTCCCCACACCGCGGGGTGGGGAGCCGGCCGGGCTGACAGGGCTCGTCGCCGGGTCTGCGGGATCAGCGGGGCGACGGCGGCAGCGGCCGCAGTCGCCCCGCGGGCGTCCCTGGCCTCGCCCTCCCAGGCACGGCAGCCGCTGGAAGAACCGGCGGCTTGCCGCACCGCCTGGGAGCCCCTCCGGTGGTCCGGGTAGATGCTGCTGGACGCAGCGACGCGGGCCGCTCGTCGAACTTGCTTGACCTTGCCCCGGGGGCATGGTCGATCATCCTGGGCATGGAGGATGAGCAGGCCCCGACGCTTTCGATCGGGGAGTTCGCGGCGCAGACCGCGGCCTCAAAACGATTGAGTCGGTGAAGGACTCCCGGACGCGGCGGCCGCCTGTGCACGACTGGAGGTCCTGCTCGAGCCGGTCGAGGGCGATCATCGTGGGCGTCTGCTCGTCATCCGCCACGCACAGTCAATCCTGCGAAAGGAGCTGGATCCGATGTTCGAGATCAAGACTCGGGAGGTTCCCGCCCGGCGCCTGATGTCGATCCAGCGCCGCCTGCATGGCGGCCAGACCGACGCGTTCGTCGCCGAGGCAAAGGCCGCGTTCAGGACGCATCTCGGCCAGGTCGCGCCGACGGGCCCGTTCACCCTGATCTTCCATGGTCCGGTCAACGCTGAGGCCGACGGGCCGATCGAGGCCGCCCTCCCCGTGCCGGCGGAGATCGAACCGACCGCTGTCACCGGAATCCGCACCGAGCCCGCGCACACCGAGGCATACACCACCATCACCAAGCGCCAGTGGGACTACCCGGCGATCCTCGCGGCCTACGACGCAGTCGCCTGCTCGCCACAGGCCACAGCCCGTCCAGGCTCGCAGCTCTCATGCCGCGAGGTCTACCTCGCCGAGCCGGACGCGGTCGGCGACGATGAGCCGCTCTGCGACATCGCCTTCCCGCTCGGCGACTGACACCGAACCGCCGGCGACGCCCGCGCTGGTACGTGGGCG
Organism: Actinomycetes bacterium; assembly: GCA_021851525.1. Lineage (GTDB taxonomy): Bacteria > Actinomycetota > Thermoleophilia > Solirubrobacterales > Solirubrobacteraceae > Palsa-465. Next base: position 7,711 of record JAJZDA010000092.1, read on the forward strand.
CCACGGTCGCCGCGTGCCGGCGGATCGAGGACTCTGCGTCAGCCGGACGGCGGGGTCGGGCTGGAGCTGGTCGAGGTGCTGGTGGGGTCGGCCGGAACGAACTGATAGATCGGGATTCCGTTGTTCACCCTGCCGGTGCTCCGCAGGATGTAGACGGTGGTTGGGAAGCAGCTCGGGACCGGGAGCGTCGTCGATTCCAGCACCAACGCGACCTCACCGTTGGGCAGCTGCTCGGCCGCCACGACGTTCGTGTACCCAGGCTCCCTGCTCCCGGTGCCGATCGTGATCGTGTCGGTCGCGGTCATCCGTGGATAGACCATCAGCGCGCCCCCCAGCGCCGGGTTGCCGGCGGGACAGCTGCCCTCCACGGGAACGATCCTGGTGTGCGCGCCCAACGCCGCCAGCCGCGCGTTGAGCGCTGGGAGCGCCGTCTGGAGGTCATGGATCGTGACGGTGATGCTGCCGTCGGCGTTCCGGGTCAGCGCGTAGGCGGGCTCTGTGGCCGGCGTGATCAGGAGGAGGACCGCCGCAAGGGCCACCGCGCCAGTGGCGATGGCACCGTAGACGGGGGCGCCTGGGCGTCGGAAGCGTCCAAGGCGGTGGTTCAGGAGTTCGTGTCGGGCCTGGGCGCAAACCCTGGCGCGGCCCCCCAGACGCAGGCGGTCAGGGTGCGTCGAGAGCCACGCAAAGACGGCTGGTCGCGCCCGTGCCGCTCCCGCCTGCGAGCGCGGCGGGAGCGGCTCGCCGCTGGCGGCACGGCGCAGCTCGGCGCCAAGGCGATCTATGAAATCAGGCATGTCCAGTGGCCTCCATAACCCGTCGCAGGACCCCGAGTGCGCGGCTCACGCGCTTCCTCACCACCGCCTCCGAGCAGTGCATCTCGGCCGCTATCTCCCGATACTCACGCTCGTCCAAGACGCGAGCCCGCAGTGCCTCAAACTGGTCGGGCGCGAGCCTCGAGGCGAGCTCCCGCAGCAGATCGGTCTCTGCCGAGATCTCCTCGAGCCGCTCGAGATCACGATCGTCCAACACCACCGGCGCCATGGCCAGACGTCGGCGCGCGCGATCATCCACACGGCCGCGCCGCTGGCTGTCGATGAGCAGGTGCCGCGCGGTGACCAGCAGCCACGCCACCGGGACGGAGGGCAACGCCTTCTGCTGGTCCCTGACCTGCTCAAGCAGCGTTGCGAACGTCTCCGCCATCAGGTCGGCGGCCAGCTCCGGCTGCGCCACGCGCCTGGCCAGAAACGTCAGCACAACCGCCTGATGGCGGCGGAACACGACCTCAAATGAGCCGCCGTGTCCGCTCCGGGCCTGCTCCAGCAGCTGCAGGTCGGTCCTGGTGTCAAGGTCTCTATCTGCGGACTCGCTCGGCATTCACAGATCTATACGAAAACCTGTAGCGCTTTGTGACCGCCCCGTGCTGCTGGACCCTGCGCTTGGCGGCGCATCGGCTGGGCACCGGTGGCTGTGATCTGCGCGGGTGGCTGTGATCTGCACCACGCTGGGGGAGAAAGCCAGCGTGGGAACGGCTTTCTCCCCCGGAGTGGTGGCAGGCAACGGTTGCCGGCCCGGTTGCCGGCCCGGTTGCCGGCCCGGTTGCCGGGCAAGCGCGGACCGCGACGATCGCGTCCATGGAGCGGGGCGCCGATGCAATCGTGCGTCTCGGAAGCGCCCGCGGTCAAAGCAATTGCGAGAGCAATCCTGTACGGGCTTCCCAGAGCCCGTGGGACTGAGTTGGCGGGATCTGCATTCTCCAGCGGCCGGGTTGTTCCGCTCCCGACGTACGGATCGCCTTCCCGATATACCAATGTCCGCACATGAGGCTTCCAGATGCTTCCCTGCTGATGTGGGGGCTGCGACCTCGTTTCTCGGTGTCGCGCCACAACCGCTGATCCAGGCCACCTAGGGCCGGCGCTCACCCCACGGATCCGCGTCCTCGAGCTGCGCGCACACCCGCAGCAGCAGCGACTCCTGCCCGAGCCCCGCGGTCAGCATCGATCCGATCGGGAGGCCGTCGCCGTTCGTGAAGAGCGGTAACGACGCCGCAGCGCCGCCCGAGACGTTCGCGATCGGGCACCAGGGGTTGAACTCGAGGTCGTAGTTCCACCAGCCGGCGGCGCTCCCCACCGACCGGTTCAACACACCCAACGGCGGCGGCGCCTGCGCCAGGGTCGGCGTCAGCCAGAGGTCGTAATCCTCGAAGAAGTGCGCAATCTGGTCGGAGGCGGCGGCAATCTGCTCACCGGCCTGCGCCAGATCGGCGTCGGTCAGACGTTCGGCGTACTCGACCAGCTCCCAGGTCGTCTCCTCGAGCTCATCGCGCCGCAGCGCTCGCCCCAGTACAGCCTCAAACCCGAGCTTTCCCTCGAGGTTTGCGGTCGCCCAGAGCCGGAGCATCGGCTCGATGATCGCTGTGTGATCGAAGCTCGGCGCGTCCACCGTGACGCGGTGGCCGAGCGAGGCCAGAAGCTCCGCGGTGCGCTCGGCGGCGAGCGCGCAGTCGGCGTCCACGGCGCCGCCGAACGTGTGCTCCGTGGACAGAGCGATCCGCAGGTTGCCCGGATCGCCGGACGTCATGGCGAACGGGACACGCGGCAGCGGCAGTGGAGGGTTGGTGCCCGGTTCAGGAGCACTGAGCAGATCGAGCACCACGGCGCTGTCACGGACGGAGCGACTGACGGCGTGCGTGACCGCCAGCTGCGCGAGCCGGCCCTCGGAATTGGCGATGGAGACGCGTCCGCGCGACGGCTTCATGCCGAACACGCCGCAGCAGGAGGCCGGGATCCGGATCGAACCGGCGCCGTCACTGGCGCCTGCCACCGGGACCATGCGCGCCGCCACCGCGGCCGCCGACCCGCCGCTCGATCCTCCCGCCGTCCGCCCGACATCCCAGGGGTTCCGGGCCGGGCCGTGCACGGCCGGCTCGCTGGTCGAGTGGTTGCCGAATTCCGGCGAGGTGGCCTTCCCGAGCAGGATCATCCCGCCCGCGCGAAAGCGCGCTGCCAGCGGGCTGTCCTCGGTGGGAGCGCCGCTCCGTTCGGCTCGAGACCCGTCGGTCTGCGCCAGCCCCGCAACCTGCTGACCGAGGTCCTTGAGCAGCACCGGGACCCCCGCGAGCGGCCCCGTCAGGATGCCGAGCCGGTCGAACTCGCGGGCCTCCTCGAGCGCCGCGTCGAAGCGCTCCGCGACCACGCAGTTGAGCCGCGGGTTGAGCGACTCGATCCGGAGGATCGTCGCCTCGACCAGCTCCGCACAGCTCAGCTCTCCGTCCCGGATCGCCTCCGCCTGGGCGCACGCGTCGCGGAAGAGCACCTCGTTGCAGGCGTCGCGGTCGCGCAGCTCATCATGCATCCTTTACCTCCGTCGATCGCCGCCGTGGCCTCCAGCCTGGAACCGGAATGCTCGCCCGCAGACGTTGTGTGTACTCGTGTTGCGGGGCGTCGAGCACCTGTCCGGTCTCGCCCCGCTCGACGACCTCTCCGTTGCGCATCACGATCACCTCCTCTGTGAGGTGGCGGACGACCGCAAGGTCATGGCTGATGAAGACGTATGCGATCGTCGTGCTCTCGCGAATGTCAGCCAGCAGGTTCAGAACCTGCGCCTGGATCGAGACATCCAGGGAGGCAACGGCCTCATCCAAGACCAGGATCTGCGGGGCGGGGGCGAGCGCGCGAGCGATCGCCGCGCGCTGGCGCTGACCGCCTGAAAGCTCTCGCGGCAGCGCGCCGAGCTGGCGCGAGCCGAGCCCCACCTGCCCGGCGAGCGCCACGGCGCGCTCCCTTCGCTCGGCGCGGTCACTCACGCCATGAAGCTTCAGCAGCCGCTCGAGTCCGCGCCCGACCGGCTCGCGCGGATCGAGACTCGAGTACGGGTCCTGGAAGACGATCTGGACCTCACGCCCCCGCTGGCGGCGCTCGGAGGCGGAGCGCGCCGGCACCGAGCGGTCACGCCCGCAGGCGGTCACTCGGCCGGAGCTCGGCGCCTCGAGCCCGAGGATCATTCGCGCGACCGTGGTCTTGCCGGCGCCGGACTCGCCGACGATCCCGAGCGACCCGCCGGCATCGACCGAGAACGACAGCTCCTGTACGGCGACCATCTCACCGAACTGCTTGCGCACGTCGACCGCCTCGAGGATCACTGCGCGGTCCTCGTAGCCCGCAGCTCCTCGGCGCGCACGCAGCGCGCCAATCCCGATGCGACCGGCTCCAGGGCCACACGCCCGCCGAGGCACCGATCCTCGACAAAGCCGCAGCGCGCGGAGAAGCGGCAGCCCCGCGGCGCTTCATAGGCTGCTATCGGGTTACCGGGGATCACGGTTAGACGGCCGCCACGGCTGTCAACAGCCGGGCGAGCAGCGGCGAGCCCGGCCATATAGGGGTGCAGCGGATCGCTGTGGAGCGTTGAGGAGGCCTGCACGTCGACGATCTCGCCTGCGTAGAAGACGGCCGTCCGGTCACACAGCGCCGCCGCCAGGTCCAGGTCGTGGGTGATGAAGATCAGCGCCAGCCCACGCTCGCGCCGCAGCTCGTCGAGAATCGCCACGACCTCCTCCTGGGTGGTCACGTCGAGCGCCGTCGTCGGCTCGTCCGCGAGGATCAGGCGCGGGTCAGTCATCAGCGTCGAGGCGATCATCACCCGCTGCAGCATCCCTCCGGAGAGCTCGTACGGGTACTGGCGCAGGCGCCTGGCCGGGTCATTGATCCCCATGTCGCCGAGCAGCCTGGTTGCTCTTTCCACTGCGGCGGCCTTGCTTTGGCCGCCGCGCGCGAGCGCTCCCTCGCACATGAAGTCGCCGATACGCCGCAGCGGGTTGATGTGTGCGCGCGGGTCCTGGAAGACGATCGGCACCTGCGAGCGGAACCGCCGCAGCGCCGGGCCCCTCAGCTCGTAGACATCGCCATCGCCGAACCGCACCGTGCCGGCGATCTCGGCGGCGGGAGGCAGCAGGCGCGCGATCGCGCGCGCGGTCATCGACTTGCCTGAACCAGACTCGCCGACGATGCCGAGCGCCTGGCCCTCCTCGAGCGTCAGTGAGACGTCGGTCAGGATCGGCCGCGGCGAGCCGTCCACAGGCAGCCACACGGACAGGTCCTGAACCTCGAGCAGCGTGCTCATGGGCGCGCCTCGGGAGCGGCCGACTCGATCGCCGCGCTGCGCCGCCGCGGGCTGCGCATCGACAGCCATGAGCCGGTCGAGCGGTAGTCCGCGCCGCCGAGCGCGGCGATGCGCTCCCCGAGCAGCGTGAACGCCAGCACGATCACGAAGATCGTGATGCCGGCCGCGAGCGCCTCGCCGGGCTGGCCGGCGAGGATGCCGGTCTGACCCTCGGCGACCATCACGCCCCAGTCGCTGTGCGGTGGTTGCGTGCCGAGGCCGAGGTAGGAGATCGCCGAGAGGTCGACCATCGAGAAGCCGAACAGCAGCGTGAACTCGGCCACGATCAGCGCCGACATGTTCGGAATCAGGTGGCGGACGCAGACCGTGAACGCTGAGTAGCCCTGAATCTCGAGCGCCGAGATGTAGGTCTGCCCGCGCACCATCACGGCGGCGCTGCGCAGCACGCGGGTGACCGCGGGGATGTAGGCGATCGTCAGCGCGAACACGGCGGCGGTGAGGCTCGCACCCAGCACGGTCGCGGCGAGGATCGCGAGGATGACCCCGGGGAAGGCAAACAGCACGTTTGTCATCGCAGAGATGCCGGTGTCCACGAACCCGCGCGACCACGCGGCGACCGTCGCCAGGATCGTCGCGACGGCTGTCGCCATGAACGCGACCGCCAGTGGCCCGAGCAGGGAGTCGCGCGACCCCGCCATCAGCCGCGAGAAGATGTCATAGCCCTGCCCGTCGGTACCGAGCAGGTGACTCGTGGAGAACCCGAGGTAGACCTGGCCGATCTGCCCGAGGTTCGGGTTATCCGGCGTCAGCAGCGGGCTGAGGATCGCGACCAGGACCGCAAGTGCGATCACGGCTAGGCATGCGATCCCGAGCTTGCCGATCGCCCGCAACGCGCGGCGTGCCGAGCGGGCGGCGGCGGCGCCGGCGCCGGCCGCGGCGGCCGCCGTGACCGGGGCCAGCCCGGCGCTCATGCGCGCTCCTTGAGCCGGGGGTCGAGCACGCGGTAGGCGATGTCCACGAGCGTGTTCATCACAACGAACGCGGCGACCAG
>JAJZDA010000093.1 GCA_021851525.1 Actinomycetes bacterium
TCGCTGATCTCGCGAGCCCGTGTGAAAACAGCGTCGAGCATCGGCTCGGTGAGCCTCCCGGTGAACGTGTTCTGCTGGGAGACGTGGTAGCTCGCGAGCAGGGTCATCCCGCCGACCGACGCCTGGGCGCCGTGGCCGAAGCCGGTGCGAGGCCGCGGCGCGGCAAGCTCGCGCATCGCCGCGTCCCAGGCGAACGCCCCGAGGCAGACGAGCACCCGCGCGCGGGGCAGCAGCGCCAGCTCGCTGCGCAGCCACGCCGCGCAGCTGTCGCGCTCAGACGGCGTGGGGCGGTTGGCGGGCGGCGCGCAGCGCACCGCCGCGGTGATGAAGCAGTCATGCAGGGTGAGGCCGTCATCACGCGCGAGCGACTGGGGCGAGCTGGCCAGGCCGGCGCGCCACAGCGCGCGGTAGAGCCACTCACCGGAGCGGTCGCCGGTGAACATCCGGCCGGTGCGGTTCGCGCCGTGCGCGGCCGGCGCCAGGCCGAGCACCACGATCCTTGCCTGCGGGTCGCCGAAGCCCGGCACCGGGCGCCCCCAATAGGTCTGCTCGCGGTAGGCGGCGCGCTTCTCCCGCGCGACCTGCTCACGCCAGCTGACCAGCCGCGGGCAGCGGCGGCAGCCGGTGATCCGGGCCTCGAGCTGGGCGAGCGGTGAACCCGGGTCCATGGCGCTGGCGTGAGCGGCGGTCCGCCGGCGGCGGCCCGTCAGCGGCCGAGCACGCGGTAGCGCGCCTCGGTCTCGCGCTTCTGCGGTCGCCACCACGCCTCGTGCTCGCGGTACCAGCTGATCGTCGCCGCCAGCCCCTGCTCAAAATCGCGGTAGGAGGGGCGCCAACCGAGCTCCTCACGCAGCCTGCTCGCATCGATCGCGTAGCGCAGATCGTGCCCTGGACGGTCGTTGACGTGGTCAAAGGCGTCGGGCTCATGGCCCATCAGCCGGAGGATCAGCGCCACCACCTCACGGTTGTTGCGCTCACCGTCGGCACCGATCAGGTAGGTCTCGCCGATCTGGCCGCGCTCGAGGATCGCCAGCACGCCGGAGGAGTGATCCTCGGCGTGGATCCAGTCGCGCACGTTCTCACCGGTCCCATAGAGCTTCGGGCGGCGCCCGTCCAGCAGCTCGGTGATCTGGCGGGGGATGAACTTCTCGACGTGCTGGTAGGGCCCGTAGTTGTTGGAGCAGTTTGAGATCGTGGCCTGCACGCCGAAGCTTCGCACCCAGGCGCGCACCAACAGGTCAGAGCCGGCCTTGGTGCTCGAATAGGGGCTGGACGGGTTGTAGGCGGTCTGCGGCGTGAACTTCTGCGGGTCATCGAGCTCGAGATCGCCGTAGACCTCGTCGGTGGAGATGTGGTGCAGGCGCCTGCCGTGGCGGCGCACCGCCTCCAGCACCTGATATGTGCCGATCAGGTTGGTGGAGACGAACGGCCAGGGCGAGTGCAGCGAGTTGTCGTTGTGGGACTCAGCGGCGAAGTGCACCACGGCGTCAGTGGCGGCCACCGCCGCGTCGATGCTCGCCTCGTTGCAGATGTCGGCCTGGATCAGCTCCACCCGCTCGAGACCCTCGACGCTGCGGGCATCGCCGGCGTAGGTGAGCAGGTCATACACCACGATCTCCCAGTCGGGACGCTCGCGGTGCACGTGGCGCACGAAGTTGGAGCCGATGAAGCCGGCGCCACCGGTGACAAGCACTCTCATCCGCTCTCCTCCGCCATCACCCGCAGGTAATCACGCAGCCCGTCGTGCCAGTCGCGCAGCTGCGGCACCTGCGCGCCGCGCTCACTGCGCAGGACACTGTAGGCGGGACGCTGGGCGGGGCGCGGGAACTGCGCGGTGCTGCAGGGCAACACCGTGCAGTCGACGCCGGCGAGCGCCACGATCTCACGGGCGAACTCAAACCAGCTGCACTCGCCCGCCGCGGCGACGTGCACCACGCCGAGCAGCTCATGCCGACCGGTGGCGAGCGTCACCAGCGCCTGCGCCAGGTCCGGCGTGAAGGTCGGGCAGCCACGCTGGTCGTCAACCACAGAGAGCCGCTCACGCTCCGCGGCCAGGCGCAGGATCGTGGCTGGGAAGCAGGGCCCGTGGTTGCCGTACAGCCAGGAGGTGCGCACGATCGTGTGCGAGGCCGGCGCAGCGCGCGCAACCGCCAGCTCTCCCTCGAGCTTGGAGGCCCCGTAGACGGACTGCGGGTTGGTGGTGTCGGACTCCACGTAGGGCCCGGTCGTCTTCATCCCGTCAAACACGTAGTCCGTGGAGACGTGGACGATGCGGGCGTCGGCGAGGGCCGCGGCATGGGCGACGTACCCGGCGCCGTTGGCGTTGATCGTGTAAGCGTCGTCTCGGCCCTCACCCTCGGCGCCGTCGACGTTGGTGTAGGCCGCGCAGTTGATCACCGCCTGCGGAGCCGCCGCGGTGATCGCCCGCTGCACCGCCTGCGGGTCGCTGATGTCGAGGTCGGCGCGCGTCAGCGCGACGACCTCATGGCCGGCCGCAGCCGCCACGGTCTGCAGGTCGCGGCCGAGCATCCCGGCCGCCCCGGTGAGCAGAACTCGCATCGCGCGGGAGGGTAATGGCTCGCGGGTGTCGGGGTGGTTCCTGGGGGTGCGCGCCGGACCCATGGCGCGTGGACCGCTGGCGCACGGACGGGCGGCGGGTGGACACCCTGCGCACGGACCGCCGGCGCGTGGACCGCCGGCGGGTGGACCGTTGGCGCACCGGCCGGGCGGCGGGTGGACCTTTGGCGCGGGCGCCGTTGTCCAGCTGGACAACGGCGCCCGCCCGGCGATTGTCCGCAGGACGCTGGCGTCGCCGAGCCCCGCGGACATAAGCTTGATCGCGATGAGCGCCGCTGACATCACCGGCAGTCCACTGCTTGACGGCTACACGATCCCGGCCGGGAGCTGCGATGAGCTGCTGCAGGCCGACGGCTCGCCGCAGCCGCACGTCGCGCGGCTCGTCCGGGCGCTCGAGCGGCTCGGTCCGGCGGCGCTGCATGACGCCGGCCGCAGGCGCGACGCGATCTTCATGCAGCAGGGGATCACCTTCGAGGTGTCCGGCAGCGATGGCGCGCGCCGCGACCGGCCGTTTCCGCTAGATCTGGTGCCGCGCGTGCTGACCGCCGCGGAGTGGAAGGTGATCAAGCGTGGCCTGGCGCAACGGATCCGCGCGCTGAACGCGTTCGTGGACGACGTCTACCACGCGCACGAGATTGTCCGCGCCGGGATCATCCCGTGGTCACTGGTCGTCAGCCGACCGAGCTTCCAGCGGCCGGTGCACGGTGTGCGCGCGCCCGGGGGCGTCTACACGCATGTGGCCGGCTGTGACCTGGTCAGGGCCGGGGACGGCAACTGGCGCGTGCTGGAGGACAACGTGCGCACGCCGTCGGGGATCTCCTACGTGCTGGAGAACCGGCTGGCGATGACCCGCCTGGTACCCGAGCTGTTCGCGGGCCACAGGGTGCGACCGGTCGACAACTACCCGACGCTGCTGCTGGAGGCGCTGCGCGCGGTGGCGCCGTCCGGCGGGGAGACCCCGACCGTGGTGGTGTGGACACCGGGGCCGCTGAACAGCGCGTACTTTGAGCACGCGTTCCTCGCACGCGAGATGGGCGTGGAGCTGGTGGAGGCATCGGACCTGGTGGTGAGGGACGCCACCTGCTACATGCGCACCACCGCCGGGCTGCAGCGTGTGCACACGATCTACCGCCGCCTGGATGACGATTTCATCGACCCGCTCGAGTTCCGTCCCGACTCGATGCTCGGCGTCCCGGGACTGGTGCGGGCCTACCGCGCCGGCACGCTCGCCATCGCCAACGCGATCGGCACCGGGGTCGCCGATGACAAGGCCGTCTATCACTACGTGCCGGAGATGATCCGCTTCTACCTGGACGAGCAGCCGATCCTCGAGAACGTCCCCACCTACCTGCTGGACGACGAGCGGACGCGCAGGCACGTGCTGGCGCGGCTGCATGAGCTGGTGGTCAAGCCGACGGCGGAGTCAGGCGGCAAGGGCGTCTTCATCGGGCCGCACGCCAGCGCCGCCGAGCTGGAGGCCGAGGCGCGGCTGATCGCGGCTCAGCCGGAGCGCTTCATCGCCCAGGAGCTGGTGCACCTCTCGACGGTGCCCACCGAGACGGGCGACGGCAGGCTCGCCCCCCGGCACGTCGACCTGCGACCGTTCGCGGTCTTCGGCGACGAGATCCGGATCGTGCCGGGCGGCCTCACCCGGGTCGCGCTGAAGGAGGGGTCGATGATCGTCAACTCCTCCCAGGGCGGCGGCTCCAAGGACACCTGGGTGCTGGACGACGGTGAGCAGCACAGCGCCGGCGGCGCGACCGGCGAGTTCCCCCTGGACCAGCCACCGCGCCTGCCGGACGTTCGCTACGGCGCCTGGCACGGCCAGGCTCAGCAGCAACAGCAGGCTCGAGCGGACTGACGGTTCCCGGCATGCTCGCGCGCATCGCACAGGAGCTCTATTGGCTGGGTCGCGACCTGACCCGTGCCGAGCACACCGCGCGCATGCTCGACGGAGCCTTCCACGCCGATGTGGCGGGCGGCGCGAGCGGCCCGGCGACGCGCGGCATCGCGATCAGCTGGCGCGGCGTCCTGGCGGTGATCGGCGCCAAGCCCCCGGGCCGCGACCCCGCGCTCAGCGCCCGCCCGGAGGCGCCCGGCGAGCATGAGCCGGGGGATGCCGTCCCGAGCCTGCTCACCCTCGGACGGCGTGAGATCGCCCCGATGCTGACGCTCGACACGGAGACGCCGGCCTCCGTCGTCTCGTGCGTGTACCGAGCCAGGGAGCGCGCCCGCGCGCTGCGCGACGTGATCTCCACCGAGATGTGGGAGGCGCTCAACTCGTTCTACCTGCTGCTGCGCCGCTACGACCTCGAGGCGGCGCTGGCGACCGGCCCCTACTCGGTCTACCAGGAGGTCAAGGAGCGCTGTGCGCTCTTCTGGGGACTGCTGGAGAAGACGATGCTGCGTGATGAGGCGTGCGCGTTCCTGGAGGCCGGGGGGCGGATCGAGGAGGCGGACATGGTGCTGCGCATGCTGCTGGTCGCGGTTCCCGCCCAACGGCGACCCGAGCCCGCTGCCGACGGCGGCTCCAGCCACGAGACCGAGGCGCTGGCGCTGCTGCAGGCGGTGGGTGGCTTTCAGGCGTTTCGCCGCTCCGCCCACCAATCCCCTGACCTCTCGCGGGTCGGGGGCTTCCTGCTGTATGAGAGCGCCTACCCGGGTTCCGTGATCGCCGCGCTGATCGCGCTGCGCGAGGCGCTGGAGACCGCCGACCAGTCGCCGCGCAGCTCACCGCCGGTGCTGCGCCTGGGGCGCCTGATAGCCGACCTGGAGCTGCAGCAGCGGACCGTCCAGAACGCGGACTCGCTGGCGCAGCTGCTCGCGGGAGTGCAGAGCGAGCTGGGTCTGATCGACGGCGCCATCGACGAGCGCTACTTCACGTTCGCGGGCGTCGCCCCGGTTCACATCTGAGCGCCGGTCAGCCGTATGACCGCGCCAGCCGATAACCATCAGGACATGCACTTCTCGATCCGCTACGTCTCCCGCTACAGCTATGACGCGGAGGTCGTGGACAACGTCAACGCGCTGCGCGTGCGGCCCGCCACCAACGCGCGCCAGCGGGTCGACGAGTTCTCCGTGCGTCTCACCCCGGACGTGCGCCTGCACCGCCACGACGACTACTTCGGGACCGAGGTGGTCGAGTTTGAGGTGACCCGCCCGCACCGTGAGCTGACGATCGACGTGCGCGCCCGCGTGAGCACCTCCGACCAGCCCGATCCGACCGACACGAGCTGGGAGGCGCTGCAGGCCGCCGGCTACCGCAACGCCGCCGGGGAGTTCCTGTTGCAGCAGGACGACGCACCCGGTCACCGGCTGCTGGGTGAGCTGCACCAGGAGATGGACGCGGCACCCACGCCGCTGGCGGCCGTGATGCTGGCGGCGGACCTGATCCCGGCGCGCTTCGAGTACCGCCGCGGCGCCACCTACGTTGACTCACCGCTCTCAGACCTGCTCGACGGCGGCGCCGGCGTCTGCCAGGACTTCACCCACCTGGGCCTGCACCTGCTGCGCCACCGCGGCATCGCCGCCCGCTACGTGTCCGGCTACCTGTACACGACCAACGGCCACACCGCGGGGGGCGCTCCGCTGAGCACCCCCCACGCCGACGCGGGCGCGGGCGAGCAGCGCGCGGGCGAGCAGCGCGCGGGCGAGGCCGGCCACGGCGAGGCGCGCGCCGGACGGTACGCGCAGTCCGTGGAGGTCGACACCCACGCCTGGGTCGAGGCGCTGCTGCCGCGCGAGGACGGCGAGCCGGTGTGGGTCGGGGTCGACCCGACCAACCGCGGGCTCGCGGGCGAGCGCCACGTGAAGATCGGCCACGGCCGCCACTACGCCGACGTGCCGCCGATCAAGGGCGTGTACCGGGGTCTCGCGTCCGCGACGCTCGAGGCGCGGGTGACGATGACCCGTGACGACGGGTCAGATCCCGTCGCCGCGGCGCGCGGCTGACGGCCCCCGCGCGGACGCCCCCGCTGCCGGACGGATCCCGCCCGGCAGCGGCTGAGCCCGTGAGCTCAGAGCGGGAAGCTGACGCCGGTCAGCTGCTCGGAGAGCTGCCACAGCCGCTGCGCCGCGGCGGCATCGCCGGCGCGGGCGCTGCGTCCCACGAGCCGCGGCGCGCCGCGCATCTCCCCGCGCCCACCCGGCCCGACGTAGCTGTCAGCGCCCAGCGGCGCGACGGCGGCGTAGAGCGTCGGCAACGCGCCCGAGCGGGCATCCTGGGCAAAGAAGCGGTTGCCGATCTGCGTCATGAACAGCTTGGCCAGCGGGTTGGCCGCGTGGGCCTGCAGGTTGGTGGCCGCGTAGCCAGGGTGGGCGGCCGTGGCAATCACCGTCGAGCCGGCATGCGTGAGTCGACGCTGCAGCTCCGAGCTGAACAGCAGGTTGGCGAGCTTGGACTGGCTGTATGCCGCGGCGGGGCGGTAGCGGCGGCGCTCCCAGTTGAGGTCTTCGAGATCGAGCGTCCCGTTGCGGTGCAGCGACGAGGAAACGGTTACCACGCGGTCACGGATCCGTTCGATCAGCAGGTTGGTGAGCGCGAAGTGTCCAAGGTGGTTGGTGCCGATCTGCAGCTCAAAGCCGTCGGCGGTGCGCGCCTGGGGCGTCATCATCACGCCCGCGTTGTTGATCAGGATGCTGAGCTCACCCTCGATGCCGGCGGCGAACGCCCGGATCGACGCCAGGCTCGCCAGATCCAGCTCACGCACCTCAGTGCTTCCGGTCATGGCGGCGGCGGCAGCCGCACCTCGGGCCGGGTCGCGCACCGCGAGGATCACGTGGGCGCCGTGGGCCGCAAGCGCAGCCGCGGCCTCACGACCGATCCCGCTGCTTGCCCCGGTCACGATCACGCGGGCGCCCTGCAGATCGGGGATGTCGTCAACAGAGAACTCGCGCATCCACACATGATCCCCGACCTCCCGGCGCGAGACCCTACCTCCCCACGCGACATTCGACATCCCGGCGCGAAACCGGATATGACTCAGGACCATGAGCACGACATTCCCTGAAAGCCACACCGATCTGCTGGACGCGCAGGTGGCGTCGCTGGCGACGGTCGGCGCCGACGGCTTCCCGCAGGTGACGGCCACCTGGTTCCTGTTTGAGGACGGCAGGATCAAGTTCTCGCTCAACGACGGGCGCCTGAAGACCAAGAACCTGCTGCGCAACCCGCGCGTGAGTCTGATGATCCTCGACCTCAGCAACCCCTACCGCTACCTGGAGGTGCGCGGCACGGTGACCGCGACACCAGACCCGGACTACGCGTTTGCCAAGCGTGTCGGCGCCAAGTACGGCGGCGTTGACCTGCGTGACCACGACGCTCCCGGCGACAGCCGGTTGGAGGTTGTCCTGGAGCCGACCAACGTGTACGCGGTGGCGCTGGGCTGAGACGGTTGCTGAGCGCCGGGCAGGGTCCGTCCTGCCCGGCGCTCTGCCGCCCCCGTCTGGTGCCACGCGGATGCCCGGCCGCGTGGCGGGTGGGAGTTTGTGAGTGCGCCTCAGCGCGCGCGGGCGGCTCCGTCTCGCCGGCGTGCGACGTGGCGCGCCTGGCGGGCTCGGTGAGGCGCGCGGCCGCCAGGACGGCGTGAGCGGCCGCTCAGGTGAGAGCGCCCATGCCGCGGGTGACGGGACCGGCGCCCGGAATGGTGTCCGGCGCCATGCCCGCGGTGATGGCGCCCGGCGTGGCCGCCGTGCCGGTGAGGCCCGTGGCCGCGGTGCACGGGCCCGCGGTGCGTCGCGATAACTGTGTTTGCGCGGTGGGCGCCGGCACCGTGCGCACCGTGCGCACCGTGCGCAGCCGCGCCGGAGCGGACGTTGGCGGTGGTCGCCTCAGGAGCGGGCGGCGGGCTGTTGATGGCCGCCGTGAAGGAGCTCCAACGGCTGCTGGCCAGCGCCCCGGTCGGGTAGATGCTGTAGGTGTCCGACCCGGCCTGGCCGTAGGTCTGCTCAAAGCTGTACCAGAGGATCAGGCCCGGGTGGCTGTGTTCCAGGACCTGGTTTCGCAGGAGCGCCTGGACCTGCTCATTGGGGTAGAGCAGCTTCGCGTAGCACTGCTGCGGAGTCATGCTCGCGGTGCAGGCACCGACCGCCTGACCGTCGGCGAGGTTGTCTCCGAAGGTGAAGGCCTGCAGGATGAAGGCGGACGGCTGACCGTGGCGGGTCGCGGATGTCTGCGCCTGCGTGACCTGCTGCTGCACTGATTCCCAGGCGGCCTGGTTGGCGTTCACGTTCTGCAGGTTGCGGTCGGTCACCGGGTAGATCTCGTTGCCGATCACGGCACCGCTGCCGGCGCTGCTCTGCCCCTGTGAGGCGTTGGCCCCGACCAGCACCATGTGCGTCGGGTCAATCGCCTTGATCTGGCTCACGTAGGCGCTCAGGCCGGCGCGGTCGCCGGGGGTGACGGAGAGATCGTCGGCCGCGTAGTAGCCGTAGGTCCCGGGCAGCGAGGCCAGGAAGCCGACAGTCGCGTTGAGCACCCCGGTCGTGTCGCTGCAGCCGCAGGCGGCAGCGAACTGGCTGAAGTCCGCGGCAGCGGAGGAGCCGGTCCACGGACCACCCCAGAAGCCCGGGTCGTTGAGCTCCCACATCACGCTCATGCCGACCGACTGGGCGTACGCGGCATAGGCCTGCAGGTTCGCCTCGGTGCTGTAGCCGACGCCGATCACCACGACCTTGAGGCCCGCCTGAGACATGACATCCAGGCGCTGCTCGCAGGTGGCCAGCTGCGCGTTCAGATCGCAGCTTTCGAAGATCCCCTCCGGCACCGAGCCGGCGGCGATCCGGGGCGAGCTGTGAGCCAGGGATGCGGCCTGTGCGGGGGTGCTCTGCAGCGACGCGAAGCTGAGCGCGAGACCACCGAGCAGAGCGAGGGCGGTGGCGATGCGCGTGCGGAGTGTGCGCGGGGTGGGCATGTCCACCGCATCGCCAGCCGTCGAGCATCAACGGGAGCCGCCCGCCACAAACCTGGACAGCTGTTCGACCAGGAGGGCCGCCGCCGGCCCCGAGGCGGGTCCGCGAGCACGCCGCAGACGTGCGCGCCGCTCAGTCCGGGTGTGGCGCCGGCGCGAGCGTGGGCGGCGGGCTGTAACGGCGGTCACACAGCGGGGTACCTCCGGCTGTGTCCGACCGTGAGTCCAAGCACACCGCCGAGCAGCTGCGTGAGCGCGTGCGCGACGCCGCCCTGGAGGCGGCGCAGAACGCACCGGCCCGCGCGCGAGAGTTCGGCGACGTGGCGCTGGAGGCCGCCCGTGAGGCTGCGCACAACGCGCCGGAGCGCGTGCGTGAGCTGCGCAAGGCGGCCTCTCAGCTGGACCTTCCCTGGGCGAGGTCAGCGCCGGCACGTCTGATCCGCGAGAACTTCATGCGGTTCGTGCTGAACCCGATCATGGACTACTACGCGGCCCGCCGCTCGGAGGGTTACGAGCGGATCGTCGGGCTCGAGGAGCCGGTGATCCTGGTGGCCAACCACGCCAGCCACATGGACACGCCGGTGATCCTCTCGGCGCTGCCGCGCAAGCTGCGCAAGCACACCGCCGTGGCCGCTGCCGCGGATTACTTCTACAAGAACAAGCTGGTGGCGGCGATCGTCTCCCTGATCTTCAACACGGTGCCGCTGGACCGCAAGGGGGGCGGCCTGTCAAAGGACGGCAGCCATCTGGATGAGCTCCTGGACGACGGCTGGAACCTGCTGCTCTACCCGGAGGGCACCCGCTCACGCGGCGACGGGCTGGGACGTGTGCGGCGCGGCGCGGCCGTCCTGGCCGCCGCGCACAACCTGCCGATCGTCCCGATCCGGGTCAGCGGGACGGCCGACGCGATGCCGCCCGGGCAGATCTGGCCCAAGCGCCTGCGCGGCAGGATCCTCTCCCGTCGCCACCGGATCCACGTCACCTTCGGGGAGCCGATCCGGCCGGAGGCCGACACCACGGCGATGATCGAGCGGGTCCAGCACTTCTTCGAGGACGAGGTTGGCCCCGCGTCGCGCTCGCCTTACGTGCGACGCAAGGGCCACGGTCCGGCTGACGGCTAGCGCCGCGGTCACCAGCGCCGGAAGGGACCCATGAACGCCGGCCGCGGCGGGGCTGCAGGCTGGTGAGGCGGGCCGCTGAGGCGGGCCGCTGAGGCGCCCGGGGCTGAGGCGGGCTGGTGAGGCGCCCGGGGCTGCGCTGAGCCGCTGCTCAGCGCAGCCCCGGGGCTCGATGCTCACGCGGAGTGCGTGGATGAGTCCGCGTAGTCCGTGTAGGTGTACGGGTTATCGAGCACCTTGGACTCGGGGATCTCCGGGTTCATGCCGGCGTTCCACTCCTGCTCACCCAGCGCCTCACGTAGATGGTTGACCGTGTCAGAGACGGTGGTGCGAGCCTTCTCCAGGTCGATGCCCTGCAGGCGTCCGTCGTACTTGAGCACGCGACCGTTGATCACGACGGTGTGGACGTCGGCGCGCTGGGCCTGGAAGACGATGTGCCCGTAAGGGTGCAGCACCGGGAACATCGCCGGCGAGTGGTCGTTCTTGATCAGCACCACATCCGCCTTCTTGCCCGGCTCCAGGCTGCCCACCAGGTGGTCCATGCCCAGCGCCCTGGCGCCTCCGCGGGTGGCCCAGTCCACCACGTCCTCAGCGCGGACGGAGAGGTGGGTGACGGTCTCGCCCTTGGCGTGAGCCTCGTGATGCTCACGCGCGCGGTCGGTGGAGAGCGTGGCGCGCATCGCGGAGAACGCGTCCGCGCTGAACCAGACGGTGGTGTCGACGGAGATCGAGAGCGGCACGCCGTGACGGCGCAGCGCCCAGCTGGACGGATAGCCCTGACCGCAGCTGCACTCGCTCTCCGCGGAGACCGAGGCGTGACCGCCGGTGGCGGCGATCCGCTGGTATGAGTCATCTGAGAGCGATGCCGCATGCACGTAGACGGTCTCCGGCGTCATGAAGCCGTGCTCATGCATCAGCCGGATGCCGTTGTCATTGGTCGCTCCCCACACGCCGGCGTGCGTGGTGACCGCGGCGCCGAGCTCACGCGCGGCCTCGAACGCCGCCCGCTCCGGGAACTCCGGGTCGCCGGTCACGTCGAACGCCAACTGGAAGCCGAGCATCTCGCTACGCGGCATGCGCCGCTGCACGAAGCTGCGGAAGTCCGCTGAGGTGGACCACTCCCACGGCGCCGCGTGGATGTTTCCGTAGGCGAACACAAAGCGCGCGGGGATCTCCTGCAGGGCGTCGACCGCCGCCTCGGCATGATCGATCGTCGCCAGGCCGTGCGACCAGTCGACGCTGGTGGTGACGCCGGCATCAACGGCCTCGATCGCGCTCAGCAGGTTGCCTGCGTAGATGTCCTGGGGCCGGAACTTGATCCCATGCTCCAGGTAGTTCCACACGAAGTACTGCGTCAGCGTCCAATCCGCGCCGTAGCCGCGCATCGCCGTCTGCCACATGTGGCGGTGCGTGTCGATCATCCCGGGCATCACGATGCCGCCCGCGGCATCGATCTCCACGGTCCCCTCGGGCACCTGCAGGTCGGGGCCGATCTCCTTGATCTGCTCACCGACGATCAGCACGTCGGCCCTGGGCAGAACCGTGTGCTGCTGATCCATCGTCACGACCATGCCTCCTCTGAGGACAACCGCGCGGGCGGTGGCGATGTTCTCCTCGGTGGGCTGAAGCGGGGTGGCGGACATCAGTTCAACTCCTTCTTTGAAGCCAGCATGGTGTGATGGTGCTCATCCGGACCGGGCCGCGCGCCGGCCGACTTCCGGGCCGGTTGCGCGCTGCTCGCGATGCGGGTGGCTGACGTGACGGTTGCGTTCCAGGTTGTTGAGGTGAGCGTTGCGGTGCGGGTGGCTGACGTGACGGTGGCGTTCCAGCTTGGTTGGGGTGAGCGTTGCGGTCCGGGTGGCTGAGGTGACCGTCAGCCCCGGGACCGGGTGAGGTCCGGGCGCTCGCACGGTCGCCCCCGGCCCAGCCGGGCCCTCCGGCCACAACGCTACTTGCGGTAGCGCACCCAGGCGTCGAGGCCGACGGCGACCAGCATGATCGCTCCGAGCGTGATCTGTTCCCAGAGCGGGTTCAGTCCCAGCAGGTCATACCCGTTGCCGATCAGCGCGATCAGCAGGACGCCCACGGCTGTGCGCCAGACCGCTCCCTCACCGCCGAGGATGCTCGTGCCGCCGACGACGATCCCGGCGAGCACCGTGAAGGTGAACGTCTGCTGCCCGGTCTGATCACCGGCGCTGAACACGCGCGATGAGTCGATGATCCCGCCGAACGCCGCCGCGCCACCGCTGAGCGCGAAGGCGACCACCCGCGTGAGGTTGACGCGGACTCCGGCGATCCGAGCCGCCTCGGCGTTACCACCGGCCGCGTACATGTAGCGACCGAGAGCGGTGCGGGCCAGCACCAGTCCGAGCGCGATCACCACCAGCAACATCAGCCAGGTGGACGAGTGCACGCCGAGGATGTTGGTGTTTGCCAGCTTGCCGTAGCTCTGGAACTGCGAGAGCACCAGCAGGTTGCCCTGGGTCACGAGGCTCGCTATGCCGGTGATCACGAACGACATGGCGAGCGTCGTGATCAGCGCGTTGATGCGGAAGTACGTGGCGATGATGCCGTTGATCGTGCCCGCGGCGAAGCCCGCGAGCACGCCCACCAGGATCGCTATCCCGGCTGGGACGTGACCCAGCAGCTTGCCCGAGATCACCGCCGCCAGGCCGTACACGGCGCCGGTCGAGAGATCGAGGCCGCCGGCGACCAGCACGAGCGTCCCGGCCGCCGCGACGATCAGCGTCGAGGACTGCTGGTCGATGATGTTGAGCAGGTTGTCCTTGGTCAGGAAGGAACCCGAGGCGACCGAGAGCACGACGAACAGGATCAGGAACGGGATCAGGATCCCGGCGCGCTGTGCGACGGTGCGCAGCTCGACGGAGCGCCGCGCGGGCGCGGGAGCGCCCGCGCCCTGCGGACTGGCGCCACCGGACGTCACGGCGCCCGCCGGCTGCGCTGCC
>JAJZDA010000094.1 GCA_021851525.1 Actinomycetes bacterium
CCCGGCGCGAGCGTCGCGGCGCGAGGGCCCGGCGCGAAGGCCTGGCGCGAGCGTCGCGGCGCGAGGGCCGCAGCGCAAGCTGGCGTGGGACCCCCGTACGGCCCGGGCCCGTGGGGTGCGGCACACAACGGGCTGCCGGCAAGCGAACGACGGGTCTCGAACCCGCGACCTACGGCTTGGGAAGCCGTCGCTCTACCAACTGAGCTACGTTCGCGCGTGGACCGATTGTAGGCTCGATGCGCGGGTCTGTGTCCCGTGCGCGGATCAGTCGGCGGTCAGCCTGCTCCGGCTGGCGTCTGCTCAGCTGCCTGGAGCCTCGCGTCACGCTGCCACGCCGCGGACCCGGTGTGGGTGCCGGCCACCCGTCGCGACGCTGCTGGCATCCACGCACCCGCGCCGCGGACACCGAGCGGGGTGCTCAAGGGCGGGCCGCTACGGCGCCTGCGCTGGGTAATCTCTGAGGGGATGCGCCGCTACGCGATGCCCGCCGTGATCTCGACAGTCGCCGTGGCGCTGTTGGCGCTGCTGGCCTTCGGGATCGCCAACAGCGGCACGAGCAGCTCGATCGACGGCCAGGTGCGCAGCGGGCATTTCCCACAGGCGCCGGGCGCGCAGACCGCGCTCCCGCTGCTCGGTTCGCACGGCCGGGAGTCCCTCGCGCAGCTGCGCGGGCACGTCGTGATGGTCAACTTCTTTGCCGGTTGGTGCGACGCCTGCCAGGCCGACGCCAACGTCGTGCGCAGCGCCCAGCGGCTGCTGGCACGCGTCGGGGGCACCACACTCGGCGTGACCTTCCAGGACTCGAGCATCGACGCCGCCAGCTTCATGCGTCGCTACCACCTCAGGTTTCCTGTGCTGCGCGATGCCAACGGCGGCCTCGCCTCGGCGTATGGTGTCAACGGCGTGCCTGAGACCTTCATCGTCAACCCCCAGGGCAGGATCGTCGCGCTCGATCGCGAGCAGCTGACCAGCAGCTGGCTGAAGACGCTCGCCCACGCGATCTCCCAGGCGCCGTGACCGGGAGCGCGCCACTCCTAGGCGCCGTGACCGGGAGCGCGCCACTCCCAGGCGCCGCGACCGGGAGCGCGCCACTCCCAGGCGCCGCGCGCGGCTCAAGGCGCACGGTCGCCAAGCTCCTGCTGTCCCTGCTGCTGGCGTTTGCGTTGACCGGTGGCGGCAGCGCGCTGGCGGCCGGCGACCAGAACCTCAACAGCGTCGAGGCGCAGTTCATCTGCACCTCCTGCCATGAGCCGCTCGAGCTTGTCAGCTCACCTCAGGCGCTCTCCGAGAAGCAGTACCTGGCCGGTCTGCTGCGGCGCGGCCTGACGATGAGCCAGGTCAAGGCGGCGATGGTCAACCAGTACGGCGTGGCGGTGCTCGCCCGCCCGCCCGCCAGTGGCTTCAACCTGACGATCTATGTGCTGCCTCCGGCGGTGCTGGTCGGCGGCCTGCTGCTGCTCGCCTACACGCTGCCGCGCTGGCGCGCACGCTCACGCCTGGCGGCGGTGACGCCCCTGCCGGGCGCCTCGCCACTGCAGGCCGATGAAGCCCGGCGCCTGGAGCAGGAGCTCGAGAGCTTCATCTGAGGCGCGGCCGGCCGCGCCTCACATCGACTCCGGCGCGCTCACCCCGAGCAGCCCGAGCACCAGCGCCAACGTGCGCTGCGTCGCGACGCAGATCGCGATCCGCCACGACTCGAGGGCGTGCGGCTCCACGCCCACCACCTTGCAGTCGCGGTAGAAGGCGGTGAAGTCCTGAGCCAGCTCCAGTGAGTAGTTGGCGATCCGGTGTGGAGCGCGGCGCTCCGCCGCCTCCGCGATCTCCGCGGGCAGGGCCAGCAGCTTCTTGATCAGCTCACGCTCGGCGGGGTGCAGCTCACCGTCCGGTGAGCTCCAGTCGGCGTCCTGTGCCAGCGCCTGCGCGACCCGCTCGGGACCCAACCGCGCCAGCACCGAGGCGATCCGTGCGTGTGCGTACTGGACGTAGTACACGGGATTCTCCGCGGTGTGGGAGCGCGCGAGGTCGAGGTTCAGGTCGAGCGTGCGGTCGTGCGAGCTCTGCAGCATGAAGAAGCGTGTCGCGTCCACCCCGATCTCGTCGAGCAGTTCATCGAGCTCGACGAACTCCCCGCGGCGCTTGGACATCTTCGTGCGCTCGTTGTTCTCAACCAGGTGCACCAGCTGCATGATCAGCAGCTCCAGCGAGTCCGGGTCTCCGCCCAGTGACTCAAACGCCGCCTTCATCCGCGCCACGTAGCCGTGGTGGTCGGCGCCGACCGCCAGGATCTGGCGCTCGAAGCCCCGTTCACGCTTGCTCTCCATGTAGGCCACGTCAGAGGCGAAGTACGTGGGCGCGCCGTCGCCGCGCACCAGCACGCGATCCTTGTCATCGCCGAAGGTGGTGGTGCGCAACCAGGTTGCGCCGTCGTGCTCGTAGACATGCCCGGTGCGCTGCAGCTGCTCGATCGCGCGGTCAACGGTGCTTGGCTCACCGGCGTGCAGCGTGCGCTCGCTGAAGTACGCGTCGTAACTGACGCCGTAGCGGCTCATCGTCTGCTTGATGCGCTCCAGCAGAGACTCGACCGCCCGCTCGGCGACGACGCTGACCGCCACCGCGGGGTCCGCGGCGCCCTCCACGGTGGCCGCCAGCTCCGCGACGTAGGCTCCCTGGTAGCCGTCGGGCGGCGGCTCCTGGCCGAGCGCGCGGGCGCGCACAGACTCTCCGAGCTTGAGCACCTGGGTGCCGGCGTCGTTGACGTAGTACTCGCGGTGCACGCTGTGGCCGTGGTGCTGCAGGATGCGCGCCAGCGAGTCGCCGTAGGCGGCGTGCCTGCCGCTGGCCGCCACCACCGGACCTGTCGGGTTGGCGGAGACGAACTCCAGGTTGATCCGTTCGGGGTTGCTCGCGCCGCCGCCGGCGAACTGCTCACCGGCGGTGAGCACGTGCCGGACTCCGGCCCGGTGCCAGGCGTCTGAGAGCGTCAGGTTGAGGAACCCCGGGCCCGCGACCTCGTGGCTGACCAGCGCCTCGCCGAGCCGCTGCGCCAGCTCCACCGCAAGCCGCGGCGCGATCTCGCGCGGCGCGACCCCGAGCGCCGGGGCGAGCAGCATCGCGGCGTTGGTGGCGTAGTCGCCCTGGCCGCTGCGCTTGGGGCGCTCCAGGTTGGGCGCGCTGGGAGCGGCGCCGGCCTCGCCCTCGTGGACATCGCCGCGGACCGCGGCGGCCGCCGAAATCACCGCCTCGCGCAGCTCGGAAACGGGATCCATTGCCTTCACCGTACTCATGCTTCGCGCTCCTCGCTGGGCACGCGATCGAGCGCCATCCGCGCCATCGCCTTGCCGGTCGTCTTGTAGGGCGAGATCACCTCGTTGGCGCCGGCCCTGATCAGCTTGTGCTCGGCGTCCTCCTGGGAGGCCCGAGCGATCACCTTGATGTCGGCGCGCAGCTCGCGCGCCGACAGCGCTATGTAGATGTTCTCCGCGTCGGAGTCCACGCAGGCGATCACCGCGGCCGCACGTTCGATCCCCGCCTGCAGCAGGACGTGGTCGTCGGAGGCCTGGCCCTCGATGTACATCACGCCGTCGTCGGCGGCCGCCTCGCGGTGCGCTGAGTTGGGGTCGATCACCACCACCTCGGCGTGGCGCTCGCGCAGGTCGCGGGCGACCTGACGTCCGACGCGGCCGAAGCCGCAGACGATGTAGTGGTCTGTGTATGAGTCGATCATCTTCTGGGTGCGTCGCTCGTCGAGCACGCCGCTGAGCTGCCCGGAGACGAAGAACTCCGCGACCGTCGCCAGACCGTAGAAGAGGGTACCTATGCCGACGATCTCCAGCACCACGATGATCACCCGCCCACCGGTGTCGTGGGGCTCCGGGATCGTGCCGAGCGTGGTCACCGTGTCGAGCGTCCAGATCAGCCCGTAGGCGGGGGAGACGCCCTCGGCTGCCGCGAAGCCGAGGCTGCCCAGCAGCACCAGTGCCAGCAGCGCCACCATCAGCAGCATCAGCCGGCGCATGAACTGCATCAGCTCACGCTGGTGGTGGCGGTTCATCGTGTAGGTCTCCGGTGGGCTTGCACCACTGCAGTTTCGCCTGCCTAGTGGTGGTAGGGCTCGCCGGCGATGATCTTGTGTGCGCGGTAGAGCTGCTCCAGCAGCACGACGCGGGCGAGCTGGTGCGGGAGCGTGATCGGCGCCAGCGACAGGCGGTGGTCGACACGCGTCAGCTCCAAACCGCCGTAGGGGCCGCCGATCACGAAGCACAGGTCACGGCCGCCGGCCCGCCGCTGCTCGATGAACTCGCTGAACGCCAGCGAATCCGGTGAGGCCCCGCCGACGTCGAGCAGTGAGACGAAGGCCCGCTCCGGGATCCGGCGCGCCGCCTGCTCGTCCTCACGGACCTCGATCAGCTCCAGCCTGGCGTAGCGGCTGAGCAGCTTCGCGTAGTGGGCGATGTCGTCCACGAACGGGGGGCGCAACCGGCCGACGGCGACGACGATGATGCGCACAATGGGATACTAGGCAGATGGACGAACCCAACCAGCCTCAGCGCCAGTTCAACATCCATTACACGCCGGAGGTAATGGCCGGCCACTACTCCAACTTCGCGAACGTCAGCCACTCGGACTACGAGTTCACGATCACCTTCGCGCGTGTCGATCACGAGGCGGAGGATGCTGAGGTGGCGGGCGTCGTCGTCACCCGGGTGAACCTCTCGCCGAAGCTGATGCGCGAGCTGATCGATGCGATGCAGGACAACTACTCCAAGTGGTCGACCCGCGAGAACATCAAGAACCTGCCGGAGTTCGGCGGCGACGTCGGGCAGGAATCTGATTCTTAAGCTCAGGTGAACGCTCCCGGGGCCGCTAAAGTCAGGCCCCGGATGGGCTTCGCCAACAGGGCAATCGTCGCTGCCGGTCTGGGCTTCACCGTCTTCGCGATCGCCGGTTGCGGGGGCAGCGGCAGCCTGCTCTCGAGCAGCCAGGCAGACCGCCTGAGCGGCCAGCTCGCGAGCATCTCCAACGCGCTCAACAACGGCTCGTGCCACACGGCCAGCGCCGAGATCACGAGCTTCGAGCGTTCCGTGGCCGCGTTGCAGTCGGTCAACTCGACGCTGGTCCGCAGCCTTGCGCAGGGTGCGCGCACCGTGTCTCAGCTGGCTGTCAGGGACTGCCAGGTGTTTGTCGCGCCCCCGGTCCGCCACCCGTCCCACACCAGCACCACGCGCACGCGCACGAACACCGTCACCACCACGACTCAGACCAGCACCGGGATCGACACCACGACCACGCCCGGCACCACGCTGACGATCAACACCACGACGACGTCGACCAACGGCGGGATCGGGCTCGGCAACGGCACGAGCACCGGCGACACCACCACGGGCACCTCAACGACCGGCACCACCACCGGTGCGTTCGGCGGCACCGGAACCACCACCACCGGGACGGTCACGACCCCGACCGAGACTTCCACGGGGACCAGCACCACCCCGGTCAGCGGTGGCAGCGGCTTTGGCGCCAGCACGGGCACGACCCCGGCCACGGGAGTGCCGGGCAGCACCCAGGGGGGCTTTTGAACTCCGGCCACAAGATCGCGGGCCGCTACCGGGTTGAGGGCAGGCTGGGCGTGGGCGGGATGTCGACGGTGATGCTGGCCGTCGACGAGCGCCTGGAGCGGCGTGTCGCGGTGAAGCTGCTGGCTGAGCACCTGGCCGACGATCCCACGTTCGTCTCGCGCTTTCGCCGTGAGGCGCTGGCCGCGGCGCGGCTCGTGCACCCCAACATCGTGCAGGTCTTCGACTTTGGCTTTGACCAGGCGACTCAGCAGCACTTCATAGTCATGGAGCACGTCTCCGGGCACTCCTGTGCGGAGCTGCTGCGTGACCGCGGGCACCTGGACGTGGATCAGGTGGTGGACATCGTCGCGCAGTGCTGCCGCGGGCTCGACTATGCGCACCGCAACGGCGTGGTGCACCGTGACGTGAAGCCCGGGAACCTGCTGGTCTCAGACGGCGGGCTGGTGAAGCTCGCTGACTTCGGGATCGCCCGTGCGACTGACCAGTCGAGCATCACCCAGGTGGGGTCGGTGCTCGGCACGGCCGCCTATCTCTCGCCGGAGCAGGCCCGCGGTGAGGAGGCCGGTCCCGGCGCAGACCTCTATTCGCTGGGCGTCGTGACCTACCAGTTGCTCTCCGGACGCCTGCCGTACGAGGCGACCTCACTTTCGGAGCTGGCGCTCAAGCAGCAGCGCGAGGCTCCGATCCCGCTCGACGATCTCAACCCGCACGTGCCGCGTGAGCTGGCGGATGCGGTGTCGCTGTGCATCTCGGTCTTCCCTGAGGACCGCCCGGTCGACGCGGTCGAGCTCTCGGAGCTGCTGGTCGGCGCGGCCCGTGGGCGTGCTCCACGTCGCAGCGAGGCCCGCACGCGAGCCCTGCAGCAGCAGACGGCGGTCACGCGCGTTGTCGGGGCCCCTGAGATGCGCACCGCACAGACGATGGTGGTGGGTCCGCGGGACCGCTCCCACCCGGGGATGCGCGGTCAGGGCGCGCCACGCACGCCGAGGACGGTCCCGGCGCGGCGCCCGCCGCTCGAGCGCGAGCCCCCCGCCACGCGCCAGCGCGACGGCGCGCGGCGCACCGGCTGGGTGCTGGGCGGATTCCTGGTGGTCGTGGTGGTCGCCGCGGTCGCGGCGGTGCTCGCCAGCCAGACCTCCGGGCCGGTCGTGCACTTCGAGCGCGTGGCCGGGTCAAGCGCCCAGGGCGCGATCAACTCGCTTCAGTCGATCATCAGCCAGTACACGGCGAAGTGATGGAAGCGCGAGCCGGGGTCCGGCTCGCGCTCGCATCTGCGCCTGATGCCCGTTGTCGCGCTCACGCAGGCCGCGGCCGGACCGCAGGCGCCGGTCAGGAGGCCGCCTCGACCGCGATCTGGACCTGCTGCGGCTTCGCGCTCTCGGGCTTGGGGACGATCACCTCGAGCACGCCGTGCTTGAACGTCGCGTGGATCGAGGCGGGTGCGATCCCCTTGGGGAGGGTCAGCGTGCGGCTGAAGCTGCCGGAGGCGCGCTCGATGCGGCGGTAGCCCTCGCGGCTCTCCTCGCCGGAGGTGACGCGCTCACCGGAGATGGTCAGCGTGTCCTCGAGCACCTCGACCTTGACGTCGCTCTCGCTCATGCCGGGCAGGTCGACGGTGATGCGGTACTCCGTCTCGCGCTCGATCACGTCGAGCGCCGGCACGAACCCGGGGTTGTAGCGCGCGAGCGGCGCGCCGATCGGGGTGGCGGTGTCGAAGAGGGAGTTGAAGAGCCGGCTGACCTCGCTGGGAAGTGGGGTGAGGGAGCGGCCGGGTACGGTGCGGACAAGTGCCATGGTGATTCCTCCTGGATGAGACTTTAGGAACACAAGCGCATTATGAAATCTAAGTCGCTGCGTGTCAAGTCTAGCGTCCGCTGAGGGCGGTTGCGGATGATCTTCGTGGCCGCGCCGTTGGCCGCGCCGATGTCCGCGCCGCAGCCAACGGCAGCGCATGCCTGTCCGGGGTGCGATGGCGGTACGCCACATGGCCCGCTGGTGGGATGGTGGCCCGCTGGTGGGATGGCGCTGCGCGCCGTGCCGGCGGCGCAGGACCGTGCCGGCGGCCCAGGAGGGGGATCCGGCGTGGCGCCGCCCGCGGCGGCGGCGGCGCTCAGAGCGACAGCGTTCCGGGTGCCGCGCCGGCGTTGAAGGCGGCCACGACCTCCGCCAGGCGGTGGGCGTCGATCGCGGCGCGCAGGTCCGCCATCAGGCGCGCGATGAAGCTCAGGTTGTGCAGCGTCAGCAGCCGCGGACCGGTGGTCTCGCCGGCCTTGGCCGCGTAGTGGATGTAGCCGCGTGTGAAGCCGGCGCTGCACGCCGGGCACGGGCAGCCGTCGAGGATCGGCTCCTGCGAGCCTCGCCAGCGACTCTTGGCGAGGTCCACGCGCCAGCGGTTGGCGGGGTCGGGGATGATCGCGACACCGTGGCGCGCGAGCCGCGTGGGCATCGCGCAGTCGAACGTGTCGATGCCCTGGGCGACCCCGGCCAGCAGGTCATCGATGTCCCCGATGCCCAGCAGATGGCGGGGGCGCTGCGGGGCGCTGCGCTCGAGCGCCGCGGTGGTCCAGCCGACCACCTCGTGCATCTGAGGCTTGTCCTGGCCCAGGGAGCCGCCGATTGCGATCCCGCCGCAGCGGCTGGCGGCCACCGTCTGCGCGGACTCCAGGCGCAGGTCCTGCTCGACGCCGCCCTGCACGATCCCGTAGACCACCTGGTCAGCGGGCCCGTGACGCTCGTGCCAGTCCAGACAGCGCTCGAGCCAGCGATGGGTGCGCTGCGTCGAGCGCGCCGTGTAGTCGCGCGTCACGTGAAACGGCGTGCACTCGTCGAACACCAGGGCGATGTCAGAGTGCAATCCGGCCTGCACCTCCATCGAGGTCTCCGGAGCCATGAAACGCAGCGAGCCATCGATGTAGGAGCGGAAGCGCACGCCCTCCTCGGTGATCGCGACGATCGCGCCGTTGGAGCCATTGGAGCCGTTGGAGCCACGCTCCGCCCCCGCGCCGCGGTTGCGGCCCTTGATCTCGTCAGCGACGCTGCCGTGGCCCATCGAGAAGACCTGAAAGCCGCCGGAGTCGGTGATGATCGGACGCTCCCAGCGCATGAAGCTGCCGAGCCCGCCGTAGGCGGCGATCTGCTCGTGGCCGGGGGAGAGGTGAAGGTGGAAGGTGTTGCCGAGCACCATCTCGTAGCCGAGCGCCTCGACGTCGCGGGGCTCCAGCGTCTTGACCGCCCCGCGCGTGGCGAGCGGCACGAACGCGGGTGTCTGCACGCTGCCGTGGGCGAGTCGCAGCGTGCCGGTGCGGGCCAGCGAGTCTCGCGCCCGCGTGCGAATCGAGAAGATCGGGTCAGACATCCCGGGCAACTTAGCTGGTGCGCGGCCTCTACCCTGCGCAGCGTGGGCCGACGGTTGCACGCGCTGGTCACGGTGCTCGCGCTCGGCGCGGGGATCGGCGGCTGCGCCGGGGCGCTGCGGCGCTCGACGGTCGGGGTGCTCAAGCCGCTGCCGGTGCCCCGTGGCCCCCGGCTGAGCGGAGCCGCCCCAGCCCGGCTGCGGCGCGACGCGCTGCCGGCGGTCGGCACGAGTCTCGCGGTGCAGACCCGTGGGGCCGCGCTCACGGTGACCCTACGGGCCGTGATCGACCCGCTGCGCGGTTCCGGTGCGGCGCTCCCGCCGGGGACGCGCGCGGTCGGCGTGATCGTGCAGATCCGCAACGCCGGCCCGGCCATCTACGACAGCTCCGCGACCGGTGACTTCAGCGTGGTCCCGTCGAGCGGTGTCGTCACGCCCGTCTTCGCGGCTCGCGGCCCCTGCCAGACGCCTCTGAATGACTTCGACCGCTACATCACCGCCGGTGAGGACCGCGTCGGCTGCGTGGTCTTCGCGGTGGCGCGCGCCGCGGTGCTCGACGCGGTCCGCTTCTCCCCGCACGCACAGGCCCTGGGGCGCGTTCAGTGGGCGCCGTGATGGCCCTGGAGGGCTAACGGGGCCCGGCTGTGGGAGAATGCCCTCTCGATGGATCCGAATCGGAAGCGTGCGATCCGGTTGGCGGTGGCGCTCAGCGCCGCGGTGTTGTTGGCAGGTGCCCTCGTGTACGTCAGCTTCAGTGCCGGTCGCGACGAGCTCACAGCCAAGCAGCTGCTGAACCGCGCCCACCCCGGCGGGCAGTACGTCCTGGCCGGGACCGTGGTGCGCGGCTCCGTGCGCCATGACGGGGCGACCACGTACTTCAGCGTCTATGACCCCGGCAGCGCGGTTGAGGTCGCGGTCGCCTACACGGGGATCGTGCCTGACCCGTTCGCCCCCGGGCGCGCGGTGATGGTCAACGTGACCGACACCCGCGGGCGCTTCATCGGGCAGGAGAACAGCCTCACCACAAAGTGCCCGTCGAAGTACCAGGTCGCCGCTGGGGCGACCGCCTGATGGGCCAGCTCGGTCGCGCGATCCTGCTGCTGGACCTGGGCGTCTGCCTCTACGGGATAGTCGTGTCGATCTACGGGGCGCGCAGGCGCCGCCAGGAGTGGGTCGACTCCGGCCGGCGCGCCGTCTACGCGCTGGCGGCGCTCAGCGTGATCGCGTTCGCGCTGCTCGAGGTCGCGTTCCTGCGCAACGACTTCTCCTTCAAGGTGGTGGCCGACACCTCCTCGGTGACCACGCCGATCTTCTACAAGCTGACCGCTCCGTGGTCCTCACAGCAGGGCTCGCTGCTGCTCTGGGTGACGCTCTCCGCGCTGTGGTCGAGCCTCGTCCTGTTCCTGACGCGCAAGCGCCTGCGGGAGATTGCGCCCTACGCCACAGCCGTGCTGCTGGGACTGGCCGGCTTCTTCGCCTCGCTGGCGAACTTCGGTGCGAACCCGTTTCAGACCACGCCGCCGGCGCAGACCCCGAGCTTCGGCAACGGCCTGGACCCGCTGCTGATGCACCCGAGCATGATGTTCCACCCGCCGATGCTGTACTCCGGCTACACGCTGATGGCGATCCCGCTGGCCTTCGCGATCGGTGCGCTGATCACCGGCCGGCTCGGCTCGGAGTGGATTCGTGACACGCGCCGCTTCGCGCTCGGCGCGTGGCTGTTCCTCGGGATCGGGATCGTGCTCGGCGCCCGCTGGTCCTACACCGAGCTGGGCTGGGGCGGGTACTGGGGGTGGGACCCGGTGGAGAACGCGGCACTGATGCCGTGGCTGATGATCACCGCCTTCATCCACTCGATCCAGATCCAGGAGAAGCGCGGGATGCTGAAGGTCTGGAACGTGTCGCTGGTGATCCTGGCGGGAACGCTGGCGATCTTCGGAACCTTCCTGGTGCGCTCCGGTGTGCTCGACTCGATTCACGCGTTCGGCGCCTCGACGCTCGGGATCCCGTTCATCTTCCTGCTCGCGGTCCTGCTGCTCGGGTCCATCGCGCTGGTGCTGCGTCGGCGGGAGAGCCTGCGCTCAGACCATCGGATCGACTCGCTGCTCTCCCGCGAGGCGATGTTCCTGCTGCAGAACCTGGTGCTCGTGGCGATGGTCTTCGTGATCTTCTGGGTCACGCTCTTCCCGCTGATCTCACAGGCCATCACCGGGACCAAGATCTCGGTCGGTCCGCCCGCCTTCACCCCGTTCATCGTGCCGCTGGCGATGATTCTCGTGCTGCTGACCGGCGTGGGGCCGATGATCTCCTGGCGCCGAGCGACGGTCGCCAACCTCAAGCGCCACTTCGTGTTCCCGGTCGGCTTCGGTCTGCTGGTGACGCTGGCGCTGGTGCTGGGGACCGGTGCTGCGCGCAAGCCGTTCGCGCTGATCATGTTCGGTCTGTGCTCCTTCCTGATCGCCTCAGTCGCGCAGGAGATCTTCCGGGGAACCGCGGCCCGGCGGGCGGCCACCCACGACGCCTGGGCACTGTCGCTGGTGGCGCTGATCCGGCGCAACCGTCGCCGCTACGGCGGCTACATCGCCCACCTGGGGCTGGCCGTGATGCTGATCGGCGTGGCCGCATCGTCCTCGTTCCAGCACTCGCGCAACGCCACGCTGCGACCCGGTCAGTCGGTCAAGGTCGGCGGCTACGTGTTCCATTACGTGCACCCCACGGCGGTGGCCGCCGCCGAGAAGATCGCGTTCGGTGCCGTGATCGACGTGACCCGTGGTGGGCAGCACGTGACCACGCTGCGCACCGACCAGGGGTTCTACCCGGCGGCCACCAACAGCGGCGGGTTCATCGGCCAGTTCTTTGACAGCGCCAACGCAGACAGCACGATCGGGCTGGACGCCGGGCCGCTGCGCGACATCTGGAGCGTTGCCGCAGCCAACCTGACGCCGCTTGCCGGCGACATCAACCGCGGCAACGCGGTGTTCCGCGGCTACTGGAACGCGCTGGTGGCAAAGACCGCTCACATGTCCGCCGCGCAGCAGGCCGCTTACATCAGCCGGGCCGGCTTCTGGACCGCGCGTGACGTCGCCGTGCAGGGGATCGTCGCGCAGTACACCAAGCACGCCTATCCGATCGAGTTCCTGCTGATCGTCTCGCCGCTGGTCACATGGCTGTGGAGCGGGGCGCTGATCATCGCGATCGGCGGCCTGATCTCGCTGTGGCCGGCGCCGCTGGCGGTGCGCCGTCGCAGCTTCGCCGTGTACCGCGCACGCCTGGCGCGTGAGCTGACCTGAGCGCCGTCCCGGCTGAGATTTCAGATGGCCTACGTGATCCTCCTGCTGTTGCTGCTCGGCGTCGTCATGATCGTCGGGGAGCCCGTGCGCCGCGCTCGCGGCCTGCGGGCGGCGGGCGCGCTCAGCGGCACGCCGGCGCTCGGTGACCGGATCGCGATGCAGCGCGTCGACCTGGAGGCCGCGCGCGACGCCAAGTACCGCGAGATCCGCGACGCTGAGCTTGACCACCAGACCGGCAAGCTCTCAGATCAGGACTACGGCGCGATCGACTCGACCCTGCGTGCTGAGGCGATCGAGATCCTGCGGGCGCTCGACGATCTCGATGAGGCCGCGCGGCAACGCCGCGCCGCGCAGTAGCTACTATCGGGAGCCGCAATGATCTTCATCCTCGACGTGATCCAGGTGTTCGTCAGCATCATGCTGGTGTTCCTGATCCTCATGCACTCGGGCAAGGACTCCGGCCTGTCCGGTGCCTTCGGCGTCGGCAGCGGCTCGGGCCCGTTCGGCGGCGGCTCGCTGGTGGAACGCAACCTGAACCGCTGGACGATCGTGTTCGCGATCGTGTTCGTGCTGAACACGATCGTCCTGATCAAGGTCTCCTGAGGTCCGCGCGTGGAGCCCTGGAGCTCCCCGCGCGCCGCCGCCGACGCGGGGCGCGCGCGCCGCTAGGGAAGCTCCGATGAGTGGCGCTCACGCCGCCCTGGTGCAGCAGCTGCTGAGCGACGGGGAGACCGAGCACGCGGAGCTACTGGCACGCCTGCCGGCGGCCGTGGCCGCGCTGCTGCCGGTCGACGCGCAGGGGCTCACGCGTGCGATCGAGCATCTCGCGCAGGCGCTGGGCTTCTCCGCGCGCCAGCGTCTCTCCCTGGTAGCGCCGCACGCGGTCAACCCGGCGGTTCTGCACGCGCGCGTGTTCGGCGCGGCGCAGCTGAGCGTCGACACGGTGCTGGGGGCGTTCGTGGAGGGTGCTCGCGTACGGGCCGAGGCGCTGCTGACGCTCGCGCGGGCGGCCGGAGACGAGCAGTTACTGGGTGGTGTTCAGGCGCTGCTGATCGACCATCCGCTGCCGGCGCCCGCGCACGAGCGCGACGGCGGGGACCCGGAGGCGGAGCTGCGCCAGGCGTACGCGGCGCAGGAGCGGGCCGCGCTGCTGATCGCGCAGCGGCTTGACCGTCCGCCCGCGGGCGGTGGCGCCCAGGCGTGAGCGACGGCGGCAGCGTGCCGGCG
>JAJZDA010000095.1 GCA_021851525.1 Actinomycetes bacterium
GCCGCGGGGGATCGCGGCCAGCGGCCCGGGGTCGACGGTCAGCGCGAAGTGCGGCCCGCCGGCGGCCTTTGCGA
The DNA here is from genome assembly GCA_021851525.1 of Actinomycetes bacterium. Taxonomy (GTDB): domain Bacteria; phylum Actinomycetota; class Thermoleophilia; order Solirubrobacterales; family Solirubrobacteraceae; genus Palsa-465. The sequence goes on from JAJZDA010000095.1 coordinate 75, forward strand.
ACGTGTTCAGCACCTCACTGGAACGGCGCGTCAGCGGATCGGTCAGGTGGAAGGTCTGCCCGTCGAGCCGCGGCAGGTGGGCGATGTGGTCAAGCGCGTCGGCCACGAAGTCGACAGGGACGATGTTGGTGTGGCCGGCCACCGGGCCGATCAGGGGCACGCCCGCCGGCAGGAGCTGGCGTGCGCGCTTGATCAGCGGGAAGAAGTAGTACGGGCCATCGACCTTGTCGATCTGCCCGGTGCGGGAGTCGCCGACCACGATCGACGGGCGGTAGATCCGCCAGGCCAGCTGCTGGGACTCCCTGACAAGCTCCTCGGCCGCGAACTTGGTGCGATGGTAGGGGTGGTCGAGCGGCTGCCCCTCGTCGAACATCTCCTCGGTGAAGATCCCGCGATAGGAGCCGGCCACGGCAATCGAGGAGACGTGATGCAGACAGCCGACGCCGAGCGCCTGCGCCAGCGCAATAGCCTGGCGGGTGCCCTCGACGTTGGTGAGCTCGTTGAGCTCGGCGCCCGCTGTCATGTCGTAGACGGCGCCGAGGTGGAAGAGGTGCTCGATCCGTGCCTGGCGCAGCTGCTCCAGCTGTTCCTCGGAGAGCCCCAGCAGCGGCTCCTGCAGATCACCGACCAGCGGCCGGATGCGACGCGGGGCGCTGGGGGAGAAGCTGCTCCAGAACTCGATCAGCGAGTCCAGCCGGGGCAGCGACCCCTGCCTGACCAGGACGTGAAGCTCACCACCGGATCCCCGGCGCCTGTGGCTGCGCGCCAGAAGCCGCGTGACCAGGTGACGTCCGATGAATCCGGTTGCGCCGGTGATCAGATAGGCCATCTCACCGAACCCTAGCCTGCGCGCCGGGGCGGCGACGCAGCTTTGTGTGCGGGCGCCGCGCGCCCGCACCGGCCGCTACCAGCCGCCCTTCCACTCCTCCGACGTCGCGCGACGCTTGGCGGCGTCGATGCGAGCGTGCTTGCGGTGGTCAAGCCAGCCCTGGATCAGTGAGAAGACGACGATCAGCGTCACGAACAGGCCGATGATGATGAACATCGTGTTGGTGATCACCTGGTCGTTGGTGGGGCCGTAGAGGCCCTCACCGCCATAGGTCGTGGCGAGCGCGGAGGGCGCGAGTGCGAGCATCGCGAAGGCGACGCTCGTGCCGATCATGGCGATTAGCTTGCGGTTCATGTGCCGCACAGGCTACCGGATGGTTCGGTCACACGCAGCCATTGCAGCGCCTCGAGCAGCGCCCGGTTGTAGATCGCGGTCGGCTGCGGCGCCGCGACAACGCCCACGTCGAGGTGGCGCACCGCAGCCTCAAAGACGCGCGCCCGCAGCGCGCCTGCCAGCTCCCGCTGCTTGGCGGGAGCGACCGCATCGTCTGCGGTCGTGATCAGCACCGCCGCGGGGCACGGAGCCAGGGTGAGCCAGGGACGCGAGTCAAAGCGTCCCAGCTCACGGCCGGCCTCGCCGATGTCACGCGCGCTGTGGCGCATCATCTCCGACTGCAGCCAGGCGGTCCGGGGGCCGGGCCTGATGCCCGCCCGCCCGAGCGCCACGCGCCAGCCGCGGGCGGGTGCCACCGAGAGCCCGAAGCCGACGAACGGCATCGCCTTCCAGGTGCGGCGCAGCTCGTCCTCCTGCCAGTGCTGGGCCGTGCCGCTGAGCAGCAGCCCGCCCAGCAGCTGCGGGTGGCGCGCGAGGATCAGCTGGGCGATCGCCCCGCCCATCGAGTACCCGTACAGGATCACGCTGCCCAGGCCCAGCGCGCGGATCACCCCGGCGGCGTCATCGGCGCAGTCCACCAGGCGAAACGGGCCGATCGAGCGCAGCCCGCGACCGTGACCGCGGTGGTCGATCGCGACGATCCGGAAGCCCGCGGCGGTGACCTCGTCATACAGACCGGCAAAGTTCAGGTCGGCGCTGCCGAGCCAGCCGTGGAGCATGAACACGACCGGGCGCGAACTGTCGTGCGGGTGCGTGTCGCGCAGGAAGAACTCGCCGCGTCCGGGAACCACCACGGTGCGTGCCGGCGGAAACTCACGCGGTGGGACCGGCGGATGCTGCTGCTCCATCAGCCGATCCTACCGGCCGCCGCGCGCCGTTCCCCACACGCCTCATACCATGGGCGAGGTGGCCGTGATCATCGCCTCAGACCTTGGGAAGGACATCTCCGGGGAGCCGCTGCTGCGCGGCATCTCGTTCAAGCTCGAGCGCCGCGACCGGATGACGCTCTCCGGGCGCAACGGCGCCGGCAAGACGACGCTGCTGCGGATGATCTCCGGCGAGGACTCGATCGACGGCGGTGAGCTGGTGCTGGCCAAGGGCACCAAGATGGCGCTGCACGACCAGCGCCCGCCCCGTGAGCGCGACATGACGCTGCGTGATTACGTGCTGTCCGGCGCGCCGGAGCTGATCGCCCTGGAGCAGCAGCTGGCGCGGCTGGAGCAGCGGATGGCCGACGGTGACTATGAGGAGCCGACGCTCACCGCCTACGCCGACGCGCAGTCAGCGCTGGAGCACGCGGGCGGCTACACCTGGCGTGAGCGGGCGCTCGCGACGTTGCACGGCCTGGGCTTTGGTGACGATGCGCTGCTTGACCGCACGCTCGAGACGTTCTCCGGCGGGGAGCTCACACGCGCGTCATTGGGACGCGCGCTGGCCGGCGACCCTGACCTGCTGCTGCTGGACGAGCCCACCAACCACCTGGACATCGCCTCGCTGGAGTGGCTCGAGGCTCACCTCGTGTCGCTGGACGCCGCGGTGATCCTGATCGCCCACGACCGCTGGTTCCTGGAATCGGTCGCCACCTCGGTGCTGGAGCTGGAGGCGGGGCGCGGCAGGTTCTTCCCGGGGACCTGGCATCAGTGGCGCACGGAGAAGGCGCAGCGTGAGCTCGCGCTGGGCCGCGCGATCGAGCGCCAGCAGGCGGAGATCGAACGCCTGGAGAAGTTCGTCACCCGCTTCCGCGCCGGCACCCGCGCGCGTCAGGCGCAGGCTCGCCAGAAGCGGCTCGACCGGATCGATCGGATTGAGCGCGGGGAGCGCGACCGCGACGGCCTGGCGTTCGCGTTCAAGCCGCCGGAGCGCAGCGGCCGCGTCGTCTTCGAGCTCTCGGGCGGCCACGTGGCGATCGGCGAGCGGGTGCTGTTGCACGACGGCGAGCTGTGGCTGGAACGGGGCGAGCACGTTTCTGTGGTGGGACCCAACGGCGCCGGCAAGACGACGTTGATCGAGGCCCTGGCCGGTGTGCGCCAGTTTGCGGATGACGGCTCACAGGCGCGTGACGCCACGGGGATGGCGGTCAGGCGCGACGCGGGGGCGGCGCCGGCGGCGCCCGCGCCCCAGTCGGGGCCGCTGGTCAGCGGCAAGCTCTCCACCGGCCACAACGTCAAGATCGGGTTTCTCTCCCAGCACTCCGATGATCTGCGGGCCGGCAACGCGCGCTCCGTGGTCGAGGCCTGCCAGCACCACACCGGCCTGACGCCCGCCAACGCGCGGGCTCTGCTGGGACGTTTCCTGTTCAGTGGGGAGGAGGCGGAGAAGCCGCTGGACGGCCTCTCCGGCGGGGAGCGTCAGCGGCTCTCGCTGGCGATCCTCGTGCAGTCCGGCGCCAACGTGCTGATCCTCGACGAGCCGACCAACCACCTGGATGTGGAGAGCCGCGAGGCGCTGGAGGACGCGCTCTCCCAGTTCAGCGGCTCGCTGCTGTTGATCTCCCACGACCGTGCGCTGCTGGACGCGGTCGGCACACGCACGATCGCCTTTGAGGATGGGACGCTGCACTCCTACGTCGGCGGCTGGCCGGAGTACCTGCGGGTCCGCGAGGAGCGGGCCGCGGCGGCTGAGGCGGCCCGCGCCCGGGCCGCTGCGGCACGGCGCCCCGCCAGCAGGCCGGCCCTCAGCGGACCGCCGGCGAAGGGCAACGGGTCAAGCAGGCAGGCGGCCAAGCTCGAAGCGCAGATCGAGGCGGCGGAGCGGGCGCTGGCGGAGCTCGAGCAGGAGCTGGCGGACCCGGCAGTCTGGGCGACCCCGGAGCTCAGCGCCACCGCCAGTCAGCGCCACGCGTCGGCAAAGCGCGCTGTGGAGGAGCTCTACGCGCAGTATGAGCAGGTCGGCGGCTGAGCGACCGGGCGCCCGCCGCCGGCGGTGGGGGAGCCGGTCACCGAGCCCTGAGAGCGGCACCCGCCGCAGTTCGGTTGGGCAACCGGTCACCGCGTCCTGAATCCGCCAGCGGGCGACCGTGAACGCCACCGACAGGGTTGCCTGACAAATCATGATCTGGTTTGATCTGAATAGGCGCCTTCGCGGAGTTTCTCTGGCGCCGGAGTCCTGATCAAGGGGGAAAAATGAGACCTGCGCGCGTGGGCGTGCTCCTCGCCGTGCTGATCGCCACGGCGCTGTTCTCGGCGAGCGCGGCGTCGGCTGAGACGGTGCAGTATCCGACCAACCCGGCGCCGTCCAGCTCAATCAACAACTGGCTGTCGTCAATCTCCTGCCCCGCCGCCGGAGACTGCGTCTCGGTGGGCGACTACACGGACGTCAACGGCCACCTGCAGCCGCTGATCGAGACCGAGCGCAACGGATCGTGGTCGGCGACGGCGCTGGACGTCTCGACCCTGCCCGACGGTGGCGCCCATCCGTTCGTGAACCTCGTGTCGGTCACGTGCACCTCCGTGGGCAACTGCGTGGCGGCTGGGTACTACGACACCGTCATCAGCACCGCCTCAGGGCTGGTGGCGACGGAGACCAACGGCAGCTGGACGCTCAGCGAGCTGCCGTTCCCGGCCAACCCCAAGCAGGAGCCGTACTTTGCGCCGATCGCCTGCTGGTCAGCCGGCAACTGCGTTGACGCCGGCGCCTACTGGAGCGGCTCCCTCTCAACTGGCGGGTGGCATGCCTTCACGCTGACTGAGATCAACGGCGCCTGGTCCTTTCAGAACTCCCCACCGCCGGGCGACGGGGCGATCCAGGACGCCCTGGGCAGCGTCTCCTGCGACCAGTCCGGCCACTGCAGCGCGGTGGGGTGGTTCGTCGACGCCACCGACCAGAAGCTCCTGGGGTTGATCGAGACGTATGCGAACGGTGTCTGGACCCCGCAGGTCAGCCAGTACAACCTCCCGAGCGTCGCCTTCAACCCGAAGCTCGTGCTCGGCGCCGTGGGCTGTGCGCCGGCCGGGGGCTGCAGCGCCGTGGGAAGGTACCTGGACGCTGCGGGCAACTCGCAGCTGCTCACCCTCAGCGAGGTCAACGGCGTCTGGCAGCCCGCCGTCCGCGTGCAGCCGCCGTCCGACTTTGCCGCAGAGCAGCAGCAGGACCTCTCTTTCAACTCGATCTCCTGTCCATCCGCCGGGAACTGCGCCGCGGTTGGCAGCTATGACAGCAGCAGCACCGGCGTTCCGGTGCGCGCGCTGGTGGTGGACGAGCTCAACGGGCAGTGGGGGCAGGGACAGGGCCTGACGCTTCCCGCCGGTGCGGCCAATGCCGGCCAGGTAGCGTCGCTTGACGCAGTGCATTGCACGGCCGCGGGCAGCTGCGTGGCCGCCGGCACATACGTGGCCGGCGACGGCCACAACGCGGCGCTGGTGGCCGCTGAGAGCGCGGGCCAGTGGACGAGCTTCGGCAGTGAGCTGGCAAACCAGTACAACCCCGGCGGCACGGGCGGCTCGATCGTTGACACGTGGGCCTCGCTGAGCTGCTCACCCGACGCGTACTGCGCCGCCGTGGGGTATGCGCAGAACGGCATTGGCGGCGCGTCCGTTCCGTTCCTGCTGGACGCCCCCGGGGCGGTCGGGGCGCCCGGGGCCTTCGGTGGGATCGGGGAGGGGCTCGTCACCTGGTCCGCACCGTCTGACAACGGTGGCGTGGCGCTCAGCGGTTACCGCGTGGTCGCCAACGATCTGACGGATCCGGCTCGCGGTGGGGAGTCGGTGGTGGCCGGCGGCTCGGCAACAAGCGCCGTGGTTACCGGCCTGACCCCGGGCGACAGCTACACGTTCACGGTGAGCGCGATCGGACCGCTCGGTGCCGGCCCGTCCTCAACCTCGGGCGCCGTGGTGATCGCGCAGCAGCCCGGTGCCGCCGGCTCCGGATCTGGGGCCGGCGCCGGCGCGTCCGGCGGGGCGGGGTCCGCAACCGGCGCCGGCGCGTCCGGTGGTGCTGGGTCCGCAACCGGCGCGGGGAGCGGCGGCGGGGTGCAGGTGACCTCCACTGCCAGCGGAGGACCGCGGGCATCGGGCATCTCACGCGCCGCGCTGCTGGCCTCCCTGGGCGGCGTGCTGGTCCCGCGTGGCGCCGGTCGCCTGCTGGCACGCCTGCGTCACTCACGGGTGTTCGTGCTCCGGTTCCGAGCGCGTGAGTCCGGCCGGGTGGTGATCTCCTGGTATCGGGTGGTCGGCCGCGGCAGGCACGCCCGCCGGCAGCTGGTTGCGCGTGGCATGGCGCGCGCGTTCGGCCCGCGCGTGGTCAGCGTGCGCCTGCGCCTGACCGCGCTCGGTAAGCGCCTGGTGCGACTTGATCGCGCGCTGCGGCTGACCGCGATCGTCCGCTTCAGCAGCGGACGCGTGAGCGTCGTGCGCAGCCGCTCGTTCGTGTTGCGCTGACGGTCTGGGGGTGGGGGTGGTCGTGACCGGCGGTCACGACCACCCCCACAGCTGACGGCGCGCACCGGCCGCGGGGGCGCCATCCGTGGGCGCCAGTGAGAGACGCAGCCGCAGCTCAGCCGCGCCGATCGCAGCCCGCGTCCGCCGCGTGCCGTCGGGCATGAGGCCGTGAGCCCGGTAGAAGTGCTGCGCGCCAAGGTTCTCCGCCAGCACCCAGAGCTTCAGCTCGAACCATTCCGGGTGGGTGCGAGCCCAGGCCAGGGCGCTGCGCAGCAGCGCGCTGCCAATCCCGGAACGCCAGCTCCCCGGGTCCACGTAGAGCGCGTCGAGCTCAACCGCGTGGGGTGTGCCAACCGCGTGGGGTGTGCCAACCGCGTGGGGTGTGCCAACCGCGTGGGGTGTGCCAACCGCGTGGGGTGTGCCGCCGTCCGCTGCCGGTGCGCGCAGGGCGCAGAACCCGAGCGGCGCGCCGGTTGTGTGCGCACCCTCGATCAGCGCGTGCTCGCGCAGCGCCAGGCGTGTCTCCCACGCGGCCTGGCGCTGGTGCAGGGGCACGCCGTCCAGCAGCGCATCGGCGATCAGCCCCCGGTAGGCGCGCTGGGAGGCGGTGAGCTGCACGCGGGCGATGTGCGCGGCATCAGCCACCGACGCCGCGCGGATGCGGGGGATCGCTGGCCGGCCGGGGTGCGTGGCGCCTGACACCGCCGCGAGCCTAACCGCAGCGGCGGGCGGGTTGCCGGATGGCTCGCGCCACGCCGGATCCGGGCGGCGCCGGCCGTTGCCCGCGATCCGCCGGTGACGCCGCTCGGTCGCCGGCCGCCGACGGGACAGACCACTAGTGGTCTGTCTCCGAAATATCTGTCGATTCGAGCCGCCCCTGGCGGCGCCGGGCGGCGTCCTCGTCGCCTCGCGTGGCGCTGCCACGCCACGGCTCCTGCGTTCTTGCCCGCCATCCGCCAGTGACGCCTCTCGGTCGCCAGCCATTTGCGGGACAGACCACTAGACTCGAACCCAGGATGGCTGCCACAGGCTCGGCGTCGCGGGTGAGGGTCGCGCTGGTCGACGACGACAGCGGCCTGATCACGCTCGTCGAGCGTCGGCTGCAGGCGCTGCGCTGGGAGCGTGAGGTGCTCACCTACGCACCCGGCCCGGATCAGCTGACCGCGCTGCGGCTCAACGCGCTGGTGATCAACCCCGCGCTGAGCGGGATCGATTACATCGAGCGCGTGGCCGTGGCGATGCCGGCCCTGGCGATCGTCGTGGTGGCCGGACCATCCTCGGTCGCTGAGCGTGTGCACGGGCTGCGTGCGGGAGCCGATGACTGGGTCACCAAGCCCTGCCACCCGGAGGAGCTGGTCGCGCGCCTGCAGGCGGTCCTGCGCCGCCGCCGGGTCGCCACCGTCGCCGCGGGCGAGGAGACGATCACCGCCGGGGAGCTGACGGTGCGCGGAGATCGCTTCGACGCCTACGCCGGTGATGAGCCGGCGGGGCTCTCGCGCAAGGAGTATGAGCTGCTGCGCCACCTGGCGGCGGCCGACGGCCGCGTGCTGGAGCGCGAGCAGATCTACCAGCGCGTCTGGGGCTACACGATGGTCAGGGGCGACCGCTCGGTCGACGTGTTCGTGCGCAAGCTGCGGACCAAGCTCGAGCGGATCTCACCCGGCTGGCGCTACGTGCACACCCACTTTGGGATCGGCTACCGATTCGCCCCCGAGCCGATCGAGGTGGAGCCGCCGCCGCCCGGCCCCCAGGGGGAGGAGCGCCAGGCGCGCGACGGCGGCCAGCCGCCGCAGGCTCCCGGGGAGTCGCTCTCAGAGCCCGGGAGCGCGCGTCACGCCGTGGCCTAGCGGTCGGTGCTGCGCCCGCTCGCCGCGGCCCGGAGGTGGCTGCTGCGCCAGCTCGCCGGCGGCGCATCGGTGCCCGCGCTGTACGCTTGTGAAGGTGCTGCCGGTGACCTCGCGATGAAACTCCCCACCAGGCTTCGCAATGTGCTCATCATCGTCGCGCTGGCGGTGATCGTCGGCGGGCTGAAGGCCGGCAGCGCCGGCGCGAGCGTGATCGCCACAGCTGTCAGCCTCGGCTTCTTCGGTGCGTTCGCGTGGGCCGGTGCCGTCTACTACCGGGAGCACCGCATGACCCTGATGGGGCTGGGTGACCACCGCCGCGTGCTGCTCTACGCCGCTGCCGGGGCGCTCGTGCTGATGCTGAGCGGCACCGGTCGGCTGTGGGGCACGAGCTTCGGCTCGATCGTCTGGCTGGTGGTGGTGGCCTGCGCGGTCTACGCGATGGTCGCGGTCTACCGCTCCTCCAAGCAGTACTGATCCGCCTGGCGCCAGCATCGCGAGACCGGCGTCGGCGTGGGTCGTGCCACGCCGCCATGCTGGGGCCGGCATCGCAAGCCGGCCCCAGCGGCGACCAAGACCTGGTTGCGGTCAGGCGAGGTCGAAGCGGTCGAGGTTCATGACCTTGTCCCAGGCGTCCACGAAGTCATGCACGAATTTCGCGCGGGCATCGTCTGACGCGTACACCTCGGCCAGCGCGCGCAGCTCCGAGTTGGAGCCGAACACGAGGTCCGCGCGGCTGGCGCTCCAGCGCTGTCCGGCGGGGCCGCTGCCCGTGAACGTGTTCGCATCGCCCGACGGGGTCCAGGAGGTCCCGAGCTCCAGCAGGTTCACGAAGAACGCGTTGTCCAGACGTCCCGGGGTGTCGGTCAGCACCCCTAGATCAGAGCCGTCGTGGTTGGCGCCGAGCACCCGCAGACCGCCGACCAGCACGGTCATCTCAGGAGCGCTCAGCGTCAGCAGGTTGGCCCGGTCGATCAGCAGGTACTCCGCAGGCAGCTGGACACCAGCGGCCACGTAGTTGCGGAACCCGTCGGCCCGCGGCTCGAGCGCCGCGAAGGACTCGATGTCGGTCTGCTCCTGCGTGGCGTCGACCCTGCCGGGCGTGAACGGCACCTCGACCTGGACTCCCGCGTCCGCCGCGGCCCGCTCGACCGCTGCGCAGCCGCCGAGCACGATCAGGTCGGCGAGCGAGACCTCGCCGCCGGCATCCTGCCACGCCTGGCGCACGCCCTCGAGCGTGCCCAGCACCTCGCTGAGGCCGGTCGGGTTGTTCACGGCCCAGCTGCGCTGCGGCTCGAGGCGGACGCGCGCGCCGTTGGCCCCGCCGCGCTTGTCGCTGCCACGGAAGGAGGCGGCGGAGGCCCAAGCTGTGGCAACCAGCTGGGCGGTGCTCAGGCCGCTGTCGAGAATCCGTGCCTTGAGCTGCGTGATCTGCTCCGTGGTGAGCGTGGTCGCGGGCGCCGGCGGCAGCGGGTCCTGCCAGAGCAGCACCTCCGCGGGCACCTCCGGCCCCAGGTAGCGGGCCACCGGGCCCATGTCACGGTGGGTCAGCTTGAACCAGGCGCGAGCAAAGGCGTCGGCCAGCTCCTGCGGGTTGTCCTTGAAGCGCCGTGAGATCGGCTCGTAGACCGGATCGAAGCGCAGCGCCAGGTCGGTGGTGAGCATCGTCGGTCGGTGCCGCCTGGATGGATCGTGCGCGTCGGGCACGATCTCCCCGGCATCCTTGGCGACCCACTGATGGGCCCCGGCCGGGCTCATCTCGAGCTCCCACTCGAAGCTGAACAGGTTCTCCAAGAAGTTGTTGCTCCAGCGCGTCGGCGTGGTCGTCCAGGTGACCTCCAGCCCGGAGGTGATCGCGTCCGCGCCCCTGCCGCTGCCGTAGCTGCTCAGCCAGCCGAGACCCTGGGCCTCGAGCGGCGCGGCCTCCGGCTCCGGGCCGACGTGCTCCGCCGGGCCGGCGCCGTGGGTCTTGCCGAACGTGTGCCCGCCGGCGATCAGCGCAACCGTCTCCTCGTCATTCATCGCCATGCGGCGGAAGGTTTCGCGGATGTCATGGGCGGCGGCCAGCGGGTCGGGGTGACCGTTGGGACCCTCGGGGTTGACGTAGATGAGCCCCATCTGCACGGCCGCAAGCGGCTCCTCGAGCCGGCGATCGCCGCTGTAGCGCTGGTCGCCCAGCCAGGTGGTCTCAGGGCCCCAGTAGACGTCCTCATCGGGCTCCCAGACATCCTCGCGACCGCCGGCGAAGCCGAACGTCTCAAAGCCCATCGACTCGAGCGCGACGTTGCCGGTGAGGATGATCAGGTCCGCCCAGGAGATCCTCTGGCCGTACTTCTTCTTGATCGGCCACAGCAGCCGGCGGGCCTTGTCCAGGTTGCCGTTGTCAGGCCAGCTGTTGAGCGGCGCAAAGCGCTGCTGACCGGCGCCGGCGCCGCCACGCCCGTCACTGATGCGGTAGGTGCCGGCGCTGTGCCAGGCCATGCGGATCATGAACGGGCCGTAATGACCGAAATCAGCCGGCCACCACTCCTGTGAGGTGCTCAGCAGCTGCGCGATGTCGCGCTTGACCGCCGGGAGGTCAAGGCTGTTGAACGCGGCGGCGTAGTCGAACGACTCGCCGAGCGGGTTTGCCACCGCCGGGTTCTTGGCGAGGATCTTGAGGTTCAGGCGGTTGGGCCACCACTCGCTGTTGGCGCCACCGCGGGTCGGGTGCACGAGTGCGTCGTGGGCGACGGGGCAGCCGCTCCCGGCGCCGCCCGGTGCTGCGTTGTGGTCGTTGATCTCGCCGACTGCGGCGTCCGCGTTCTCAGGCACGGGGTTCCTTTCGGGTCTGGTTGGCAGAGCTGGTTTGGCGGTCCTGCGCTTGGCGCGCGCGACCGGTCAGGCGGCACAGCTGGGGCAGATGCCCCAGAAGGTGACCTCGGCCTCATCGATCAGAAAGCCGGAGGCGTCGGCGGGGGTGATGCACGGAGGTTCGCCCACCACGCAGTCAACATCCGCCACCGCGCCACAGGCACGGCAGACGATGTGATGGTGGTTGTCGCCGGTGCGAGCCTCATACAGCGCGGCGCTGCCCGCGGGCTCGATCCGCCGCAGCAAGCCGGCGGCGGTGAGCGCCGCGAGCACGTCATACACGGCCTGGACTGAGACCGAGCCGAGTCTGGCGCGCACCGCTGCGGTGAGCTGATCGGCGGTGCGGTGCGAGCCGCGGCGCAGCTCGGCCAGCACGGCAAGCCGCGGTGCCGTGACGCGCAGGCCGGCGCTCCTCAGAGCGGAGGCGAGCGTCGCGTCGTGGGGCGTCCGGTCTTGGGTCTGGACCATCCCGCGTAACGTACCAGATTGGAATGACTCAATAAGGTGAGTCATTCCAGAAGGGTCGGCGCGGCGTGAGCGGCGCGCCCGCCTAGACTCGGGGCCGTGGCCGTGGTTTCAGCAGAGCGCCGGCGCGAGCTCCCCGACGAGCCGGGCGTATACCTGTTTCACAACGCCGCCGGGAACGTGATCTACGTCGGCAAGGCGGTGTCGATCCGCAAGCGCGTGGCCTCGCACTTCTCCAACCCCTCGACGCAGGCCGGTCGTGAGCTGCTGCCGATGATCGACCGCATCGAGGCGCTGGTCGTGCACACCGAGGCGGAGGCGCTGCTCGTGGAGCAGAACTTCATCAGGCAGTATCAGCCGCGGTTCAACATCCGGCTGCGCGACGACAAGTCCTACCCGTACATCGGGGTCAGCCTCGACGAGGAGTTCCCGCGCGTCTACTTCACGCGTGAGCGCCACCGGCGCGAGCGTGCCTACTTCGGCCCGTACTCCAACGCCAAGCGTGTGCGCGCCACGCTGGAGGTGCTGGGCAAGGTCTTCATGTACCGCTCCTGCGAGGGCCCGCAGCCCGGCAGGCGCAGCGGCTCCCCGTGCCTGGACTACTACATCAAGCGCTGCGAGGCGCCGTGCGTGGGCCACGTCAGCAGGGAGCAGTACCGCGAGTCAATCGACGGCGTGATGGAGTTCCTCTCCGGGCGCTACCGCGAGATCGAGCGGCGCCTGGAGTTCGAGATGCGCCAGGCGGCCGCCGAGCAGCGCTACGAGGATGCCGCGCGCGAGCGCAACCGGCTGAACGCCGTGCGCCAACTGCTGGAGCGCCAGCGCGTCGCCGGTGATGACCTGGGAACGTTTGACGCGATCGCGGTGGCGCTCAGCGACGGGGAGGCCAACGCCCAGGTCTTCCAGGTCAGGGACGGGGTGCTCTCGGACCGGCAGAGCTTCTACCTGGACAACGTCGCCGGCAGCACCGAGGCGGAGGTGGCGGAGGCGTTCATCCCCCAGTACTACGCCTCCGCGATGGTGATCCCGCCGCTGGTGGTGGTCGCCCAGGGCGTGGGACGGGGCGGCTCGCACTGGGGGGCGCAGGGCGATGGTCCGGCGAGTCTCGCGGCGGCGCTCAGCACCAGGCGCGGGGCGCGGGTGGAGGTGCGCGAGGCTGAGCGCGGCGACAAGCGCCGGATCCTGGAGCTCGCTCAGCGCAACGCCGCGCTCGCGCTGGCCCAGGAGAAGCTGCGCTCTGAGCGCCGCCGCCAGCAGCGCACGGAGGCGCTCGACGGCCTGCAGCGGGCGCTCGGCCTGGAGCGTGTGCCGCTGCGCATCGAGTGCTACGACATCTCGACGCTGATGGGGACCAACACCGTCGCCTCGATGGTGGTCTTCGAGGGAGCGGCGCCCAAGAAGTCTGACTACCGGCGCTTCAGGGTGCGCACCGTCGGAGACGCCGCGGCCGCGCGGGCAGCGGCGCAGGACCAGTTGGCTGCCGCCGCCTCGCCGAGCGCGGGCGCTGAGGGCGCTGAGGGCGCCGTGGGCGCTGAGGGCGCCGTGGGCGCTG
>JAJZDA010000096.1 GCA_021851525.1 Actinomycetes bacterium
CCGACGCGGGCTCCAGCACCGATGCGTGCGGCGCGCGGGGCGGGCGGCGTAACGCCGCCCGCCCCGCGCATTCAGCAGTTGGCCACTGCCGGATCCACGAACGGGGTGCCAGCCAGGCTGCCTGATGTCGCCCCGTCGTTGTAGAAGGCATCAGCGGAAACGTAGTAGCCGCCGTTCCACGGCGCCTGAGCTATCCGGTACCACCAGGTGTTGCCGTCGGCGACTCTAAAGCCCTGCACCTTGCAGGCGATCTGAACCGTTTGGCCACCACCGATGGACGGCCCCTCGCTGCCACCTGCATCGGCGTAGTTGGTCCAGGTGTGCGCCACGCCACCGGCGGTCTCATTCCACGTCGTCGGCGGCGGGGGCGGCGTGCTGCCACCGCCAGTGCTGCCGCCGCCAGTGCTGCCACCGCCGTTGCTGTTGCTGCCGCCGCCGTTGCTACCTCCACCGTTGCTGCTGCCCCCGCTCCCGCCCGAGGGCTGAGTCACCGTGTTGGTCACGGTCGTGGTCTGCGTCACGGTGATGGTCTGAGGTGGCGACGAGGTCACGGGACTCGAGCTCGCGCCCCCCGACGGACTGCTCATCTGATAGATGAACACCGTCCCGGGCAGCACGTGGCGGTAGATCGCGCCACCGACCCGGTAGTCGTACTCGCCCCTGTACTGGATGCTCGTGTCGTGGACCGTGAAGACCTTATTCGGCGTTCCCGCTCCATCGGTGTTCATCTCCGTGGTCACCCAGTGCTGACTGTCGATCACCTGCGTCACGTAGGCGACGTGACCGACGGAGCTATGCCAACTGGCCGGCTGCACCATGATCGCGCCCACAGCCGGCGTGGTGCCCTCCGGGAAGTGCCCGTACTTGGCCGCGTAGACCGACCACATGTCCGCGTTCCAACCGTACTTTGGGGCCCCGTTGTCTACTGAGGTCCAGTAGATGTCTGAGCGTTGCTCATATGCCCAGAAGGTGCACTGGCCGTTCGGGAAGCCGGGGTTCGGAGGCGCTCCGCCGACCCCGTACTTGCCGTTGATGATTCTGGCGTGCGCCTGCAGCGGCTGAACGTCGATGCGCTGACGCTTGCCGAGCAGGCCCCCGTGTGCTCGACGCGATGACGCCACCAGCACGCTCGCGCTCGCCAGCCGACTCTCGGCTGCGCCGCGAGCGCGGCATCCTACGGAGAGATGCCAGATACCCTGCTGCGCCCTCCGAGATGTCGGCAGCGTGACTAGGAAGTCAGAAACCACGCCCCTGATCCGGTAGACACGAGTGTCTCCGCCACGCGAGACCGCCAACCGACAGGTGCTCGGGCGCCTCCAGGCGCTGTGCGGCTTGACCAGCACGCGGAAGCGACGCCCCGCCCTCACCAGATAGCTCGTGTTGTTGAACCTCGGTGTGGCCGTCCGACGATGGTGACGAGCGCGGGGAGCGTGTGAGGCAGCGGTAGCAGCCCCGATCATGTTCGAGCCACCCGCCACCGCCACCGCTGCCAGGACACCTCCACCGGTGGCAAGGACGGCAGCGCAGGCGCCACGCAGAATGGGTACACGTGGTCTCATCGAGTTCCTCCGGTTTCAGCGGCTCAGCAGTTGGCTATGTTGGGATCCACGAAAGGCGTTCCCAGCAGACTCCCCGACGTTGCGCCGTCGTTGTAGAACGCGTCGGCGGACGCGTAGAAACTCCCGTTCCAAGGGGACGATGCGATCCGGTACCACCACGTGTTACCGTCGGCGACCTGGAGACCATTGACCCGGCACGCAATCTGCACGGTCTGGCCAGCTTGAATCGACGGGCCGCCGACCCCTCCGCCGTCTGTGTAGTCGGTCCAAGTGTGGGCCACGCCACCCGCGGTCTCGGAGTAGGTCTGTGCAGTCGGCGAGGTGCCCACGGGGCAAGTCGGCACGCTGGTGTCGAAAAGCGGCGTGCCGCTCAGACTCCCCGAAGTTGCGCCGTCGTTGTAGAACGCGTCAGCGGATGCGTAGTACGTGCCGTCCCAGGGGCTCGACGCGATCTGGTACCACCAGGCGTCACCATCCGCAACCGAGAACCCCTGCACCCGGCAGGTGACGTTGACGGTCTGCCCAGGTTGGATCGACTGGCCCTGCGTGCCTCCAGCGCTGCTGTAGTCCGTCCATGTGTGGGTCACTCCACCGGCTGTTTCGGGCGTCGATGAGCCGCCCGACTGCGATGTGCTGCAGGCTGGCGCCCCGGGTGACGGCTGATTGAGCGCAGCGCCGTCGTTGATGAAGTGCTCGTTGATCCAGCCGTGACCTGAGCCCGGTCCGCTAACCCAGGTGGCCTGCTCCCACATTCCGTCGGTCGTGTCGGGCACATCTGCGCCGCCTGCCTGATAGCACTGGACGGCGATCACGGTCGCTGGGTAGAACCCGTTGCCGGGAACCGCCTCGGGTGTGTTCCAATCAGGACCCGATCGCCAATAGATCCCGCCGGACGCGTTCATCACACGATAGTCACCGGCAGGCAGTGGCACGGTCGGCTGGCTGGCGGTCCCACCAGTGGTCTGCGCGCCGCCGGGCGAGCTGACCGGCGAGTTTGCGGTTGGCGCCTGGTCGCTGGGCCCGGTCGGGTAGTGCCAACCCGAGCTCGAGGCACTGCCCACACACGGCGGCTCGTTGAGCGCCGTTTCGAACACCGCAAGCGGGCCTCCAGCCAGCAGGCCAGCGGTGATCATCTTGCCCATGCAGCTCTCCGGGAGGTGCGAGATGATCCAGTTCGCCGCCCTCCGGTCCACGTAACCGATCGCATGCTCGACCATGCACTTGATGAACGCCTGCCGATTCCAGGTGAGGCAGAGGACTCCCTTGAGGTGTTCGGCCGCCTTCGTGACCCACGTGGTGAAGCTCGAGAGCTGAGACACCCAGACCCGCTGCACCCCGTAGTGGGGGCTCTCCGGAACCCATATGCCACCGACGTCGTGCAGGACCGCGTCGTGGCGTCTGCGCGGCAGCGGCAGGCTCACGCGCACTGTCCCATGCCACGGCACGCCAATGTGGAAGTCATAGACCCCACGCCGCACCTCGGTGATGCTGACGCGGCCGCTGCGCGTCATCACGCCCCGGGGCACGAACATCGAAAGCCCGCCAGCGGCGCGTACCCAGCCGCCAGCATCGGGCCGCACAGTCCGGCTGACAAGCACGCGACGGACGTGTGTTCGGTGAGCTGCGCCGGCGGTGGCCGGCGCGACGCAGCCGGCCACCGCTGCCAGCAGCGCCAACAACGGCGCGCGCGGCAGCCCGATCTTCAGGCTTGGTCGCCTTCGTCGCGCGGCCCGATCTGGCTGAGACGGCGGATGTGCATCTGCGCTCCGCGGCAGCCGGTCGGCACGGCGCGACTCTCGAGAGGAGCTCACGACCGAGGATCATCGTCGTGCGCCGGGAGACTGCCAAGGGGCAGGCACATATCCGGACGAATCCGGACAATCCGAGCGTCCTACGGATTGCCTAGCAATTAACCTCTCTGCGCAATGTCCGGGCCTATGGACTCACCGGCGCCGGCGTCGGGATCGGAGATCGAGACGCGTGAGCAGTTCGCGGCGGCGCTGACCGCGCTGCGCACGCGTGCTGGGTTCAGCATCCGCGGCCTTGCGCAGGCGATCAACACGCCGGCGGCGACTGTCGGTGACTACTGCAGCGGGCGCCATCTCCCAGGCCCCGCTCAACAGGAGCTGTTCTGCACGATGCTGAGCGCCTGCGGCGTCACGGAGCCCGAGCTTCAGGCGTGGCTAGAGGTGGTCAC
This sequence comes from Actinomycetes bacterium, assembly GCA_021851525.1. GTDB lineage: Bacteria > Actinomycetota > Thermoleophilia > Solirubrobacterales > Solirubrobacteraceae > Palsa-465. The sequence goes on from JAJZDA010000096.1 coordinate 3,757, forward strand.
GCGCCTGCGCGCCGGGAGCGACGGCCGGATGCGGCGCGCAAACTCCCCATACCAGGGGCTGGCACCGTTCGCGGTGGAGGACCGGGAGCGCTTCTTCGGCAGGGACGCGGTGATTGGGGAGATACTCGAGCGGCTGCGCGCGCAGGTCCGCGGTGCGGCCCCGCCGGGACCGGTGTTGATCGTCGGTCCCTCCGGCGCGGGCAAGTCCTCGCTGCTGCGCGCGGGCGTGCAGGCCCAGATCGAGGCAGGGGCGCTGGGCAGCCTCGAGGACCCGTGGTTCAGCTGCCTCTTCACCCCCGGCGAGGACCCGCTGGCCACGCTGCGTAGGCACCTCACGCAAGCGCAGGCCAGCAGGCGCGTGGTGATAGTTGACCAGCTGGAGGAGCTGTTCGCGTCAGCGCCCGCGGAGCAGGAGCGCTTCATGGAAGAGCTGGTCGGGTTGGCGCAGTCCGGCACGCTGGTGCTCGGCGGCCTGCGCGCGGACTTCTATGAGCAGGCGGTACGCGCCCCGGCGCTCCTGGCATCGCTCCGCGCCAACCCGGTGCTGCTGGGGCCGATGACGCGAGAGGAGCTGCGCAGCGCGATTCTCGGCCCGGCGCGTTACGCCGGCGTGCAGGTGGAGGACGGACTGGTTGAGCTGGTGCTGGCGGACCTGGCCCCCCGGGATGCCAGCGAGTTTGCGCACGACGCCGGCTCGCTGCCGCTGCTCTCGCATGCGCTGCACCAGAGCTGGGAGCGCGCGCACGGAAACCGTCTGACGATCGCCGAGTACCGTGCGACAGGTGGCCTGCAGGGCGCGGTTCGCCAGACCGCTGAGGGGCTCTACAACCAGCTGAGCGCCGATCAGCAGGAGCTGGCGCGGCGCATCTTCATGCGCCTGGTGCGCGTGCCCGAGGACGGCCCGGCGGTCCGCCGCAGGGCTCACCGACACGAGCTGACCGCGCTGGACCGCACCGCCCGCGGGGGCGATCAGCCCGCTCCGCTGGGCGCCCGCAGCCCGGCTGTCGATGAGGTGGTGGACCTGTTTGTCAACGCCCGTCTGCTGACCGTCGGCTCAGACACAGTAGAGCTCAGCCATGAGGCGCTGCTGCACGCCTGGCCGCGGCTGGCGGAGTGGATCGAGCGCAACCGCGACGGGCTGCGACTGCACCGCCTGCTGACCGACGCGTCCAATGAGTGGCTGGCCGGCGGACGCAGGCCGGAGCTGCTGCTGCGCGAGGCGCGTCTGCAGCTGATCGGGGAGTGGTCCAGCGACCCCGCCAACCGGGCCGAGCTCAACGCCGACGAGCGCAACTACCTGGCCGAGAGCCAGGACCTGGCCCTGCGACGGCGCCTGGCAGCCCGGCGCCGCGCCCGCCAGATGCGCCTGCTCGTGAGCGTCAGCACGCTCAGCGCGATTGCCGCCATCGCGCTGGCGGCAATCGCGCTGCGGGCGCGCGAGAACGCCACCCACGCCCGCAACCAGGCGCTCTCGCGGCAGGTTGCGCTGGAGGCCGGCTCGGTGACGCCCACCGACCCGAGCCTCGCGATGCAGCTTGCGGTGCTGTCACACGAGATAGCGCCCACCACGGGCGCAACCTCGGCGCTGCTCGACGCCTCCGAGGGCGAGCTTCCGACCCGCATCACGGGGCCCACGGGACCGGCGTTCCTGGGGTCCGCGGCCGCGGCAGGCCGGCTGGCCGTCGCCTACTCGGCGGCTGACCGCGTCCGCGTCTACGCGCTCGGCAGACCGGTTCCACGGCTGCTGGCCACGGTCTCCGCCGGCCCCGCCTCAGAGCAGGTGTTTGCGGTGGCTCTGAGTCCGGACGGGCAACTGCTGGCCGCCGCCGGAACCACCCATCAGGTGATCCTCTGGAGCCTGAGAAGACCCGGTCACCCGTCGCGGGTCGCGGTCCTGCCGCTGCGCGGAGGCACCGTCTACGGCCTGGCCTTCAGCCGCGACGGTCGGACCCTGGCGGCGGTGAACGCGACACATAGCGTGGCACTCTGGTCGATCGACGGCGCCGCCGCTCCGCGACCCGAGCCGCCACTCAGCGCGCCTGTCGACACGGAGTTCCACGCTGTGGCGTTCGCCCCCAGCGGACGCGGGCTGGCCGCCGCCGGCACGGGCGGGACGGTGGCAATTTGGAGCACGCCGGCAGCCGGCCGACCGCCCGCGACGTTGACGGTCGCGGGCGCCCCGACCCTGTATGCCGTGAGCTTCAACCCGGCCGGCACGGTCCTCGCCGCAGGCGGCACAGACGACGCGGTTGATCGCTGGGCGCTCAGCGCCGGTCGTCCCGCGGCGCCGCTCGCCGCGCTGCACGGGTTCACCAGCTGGATCGAGTCGCTGGCCTACAGCGCCGACGGCCGCATGCTCGCGGTCGGCAGCTCCGACAGCTCACTGCGGGTCTGGTCGACTGCCGGCGCCGGGAGTCAGCCCGCGGTTCTCGAGCACCCCGCACCGGTCACCGGGGTTGCCTTCACAGCTGAGGACGCGGGCCTGATCACCGTCGACTCCGCCGGGACGCTGCGGAGCTGGACCATGCCCGTGCCCTCTGAGAGGCGGGCGCCGGGGGAGATCTTCGCGCTTGCATACACCTCGACGGGCAGGGAGCTGTCGGTCATCTCCAGCGGCCCACACGCTGACGCTCAGCTCTGGAGGACCGGTGGGGGCGGCGACCCGTCGCTGCTCGCGAACATCTCCCTGGGCTCGTTCGGCGCGGCGGCGGGCGCGGGCGCGCTCCGCAGCGACGGCCGCCTGCTGGCCGTCGCCAACGGGCGCGCGCAGGTGCGGCTGGTCGACCTCAGCGACCCCCGCCACCCGCATGCTGTGGGCCCGGTGCTGTCCGGGGCAACCCCGTACATCGAGCAGATGGCCTTCAACCGCGCGGGCAATCTGCTGGCCGCCGGCGATGACGCGGGGCACATACACCTGTGGAGCGTCGCGAACCCCGATCACCCGGTGACCGACCCGACGCTCAACCTGCACGCGCCACCTCAGATCATGCTCGGAGTGGCCTTCAGCCCGAGCGGGCGACTGCTGGCCTCGGCGAGCACCAGCGGGGCCGTGAGCCTGTGGGCCGTGCGAGCCTCGGGCCACGCAAGCCGGCTCGCGACCGCGGGTCGGATCAGCGGCTACGCGTACACCGTCGCGTTCACCCCCGACGGTCACACGCTGATCGCCGCCGGCGCTGACCGCTCCGTGCATCTGTGGAACGTCACCTCACCGGCCCACCCGGTGCCGCTCGGCAAGCCGCTGCAGGGCCCGACGAGCATTATCTACGACGTTGCCGTGAGCCCCGACGGAACCAGGCTGGCCGCTGCCACAACCGATGGCTCGGTCTGGCTGTGGGACATCTCCGACCCGTCGAGGCCACGGCTGATCGCCGACCTGACCGGCTCCAAGACCGACCTCTACGCGGTCAGCTTCGAGCCCCACAGCAACACGCTGATCGCCGGCGGCGCAGACCGGCAACTGCACCTCTGGGATGACAGCCCCGGCGATCTCACGGGTCGGATCTGCGCGCTCGCGGGCACCCCGCTGACACGCGCCGAGTGGGCCCAGTACGTGGAGAACGGCTCCTACCGCCGCCCCTGCGGCTGAGCGACCGGACTCAACGCAACGCCATCGCGCAGTGTGAGCAGCGGCCCAGACCGCTGTCCGGATGCGTCCGGATATGCGCATGGGTCTGGAATGGGCCGCCGCAACAGACGATCATCGCTGCCACGCGGGGCTCTCAGAGCAAGCTCGGAGCACGCGACTCATGAGCAGCGGATGCGAATGAGGTGCGAGCGCCGCGGCGCTCGCACTCAGCGTCGCCGCGCCGGGCCGCCCGGGCGCGCACGCGCAACTGGAGCAGACCACAGACGGGAGGAGCAGGAATGTTGAAGACGGCGCGCCACGATCGTCTGCGCCCCGCCAGGAGAGCGCTGCTCGGCCTGGTGATGGCTGTCGCCCTCTGGGCGTCGGTGGGACCCGCTTCGGCTGCCGCCGACACGCTCAGCATGAGCCTTTCCAGCGCCACCCCGACCGACGGCGTGCCGATGACCGTGACGCTCGCGGCGAACTCCACGGCGATTGACACCTCTGGCGCCGGCCCGTTCCTCTACGTCGTGGTGCAGCCGTCGAGCGCCGGCGGCTGCGGCGTCACATATGGCGATGACACGCAGGTGGTGGGTTCACAGGCGACGACCATCTCCGGCGACTCATTCAACAACTCCACGCAGGTCAGCACCGGGCAGACGAGCACCAGCTTCAGCTACACGGGCTACTCCCCGGGCGCATACACGCTCTGCGCCTGGCTGGAGAGCACCAGTAATGACTACTCCAACCAGGGCTACACCGCATCGGTGGTGACGGCAACGGCCAGTGGCGCGGTCACCTTCGTGAACACCGACACCGTCGCAACCACGCCACCGACAGCCAGCCCGACGCCGAAGGTCCCGTTCACGGTCACGTTCTCCGGGCAGGCCGACGCGGTGGATTCAAACGGCAACGGACCGTACCTGTACGCGGTGATCCAGCCGTCAAGCTCCGGGAGCTGTGGCGCCACATATGGCGATGACGTGCAGGTCGTGGGGTCCCAGGCCACAACCATCACCGGCGATTCGTACGGGAACTCCTACACGCAGGTCAACACCGGCGCCTACAGCGACGCCGTCAGCATCACCGAGACGAAGGGCACCTACGTGATCTGCACTTGGCTGGAGAGCACAGGCCAGGATCAGTCAGGCAGCGGACTGACCTCCAGCGTCGTGCTCGCCGCTGCCAGCCCCGCCACTTACACCGTTGGCGCACCGCCGGCCAGCCCGCCGGCCAGCGCCGGGGTCAAGCCCAAGCCGACGCTCGTGCAGACGCTCCGCGCGCGGCTGCACGGCACGCTCACCCACCTGGCGGCCACGGCCCGTCAGCGACACCTGGCGCTGCGCAGCGCCTGTGACGCCGTGGTCTTCCATGCCCCCGCCGCCGGCCGTCTGACGATCCGCTACTACCAGCTGCGCCGGCACGCCGGCAACCTGCTGGTCTGCTCAGGATCCACGAAGTTCGTGCGGGCGGGCGAGGGCAGCCTCGCCATCGACGTGGTCCCCACCGCGTACGCGCGCCGCCTGGTCCGGCGGGGAAGGTCGTTCAAGGCGGTCATCTACGCCCGCTTCCAGCCGCGTCACGGCAGGGCCGTGGTGCTCAGGCGCACGGTGCGGCTGAGCTGATCGGCCCGGGACCGGCACCCGCGCCGATCAGACGGCCGTGCGCCGGTGGCCGCACCCCACGAACGGCGGTCCCCGCGCCCCACGGGGCCAGGCGCGGCGCAGAACTCCACGACCCACAGCACCACGCGCCGGTGGCACGCCACCACCACCGAGTCCCAGACCAGCGCCGGACACCCGCAGCACCGCCGAACACCCGCAGCACCGCCGGACACCCGAGACCGACGTAAGGGAGGTTGACCCAGCAGATGACTCGCCTGAAAGCCTTGACACCCGCCCTGCTGATCAGCTGCATCTGCGCGGGCGCGCTCGCGCTGAGCGGCGCCGGTGTGGGACCGGCAGCGCCCGCCCGGGCGTCCTCAGTCAGCGCATCCGTGATCCCGGAGATGGGATTCAGCAGCCCCAGAGCCGCACTCCAGCACCTGGTAAACGGGGTTGCCACCGGAGCGTTCTTCACCGGCGCGCAGGCGTGCGCGACCACATCAATGGCGCAGCACTTCAACTGGACCGCGCTGGAGCATCTTGAGGGCTCCTGGAGCACGGACTTCAGCGTGCTGCCGGCGCAGTACGGGTATTGGCAGCAGGCCAACGCCGAGCTGTTCCTCGATCGCTGCGTCTCGAGCATGCGGTCACTGGCGATGCGCCTCATCGCGCCCCACGGCCTGGGTACGCTGGGAGGCGTTTACACCGGTAATCCGCAGAAGCTCTCAGCGGAACTCAACCCAGCCGCGATCAGCGGACTCCACGTGGTCCGTTTTGATGACGTCAGATTCGCCGGGGCTGCCCTGCGCAGCAAGCAGCAGGAGTGTGGTTGGGCGGGCGGGCAAGCGTGTGTCAGTGATCTCGCACTGCTGCAGCTGGGAAGCTCGTACTGGCTGGTCGGACCCTCTTTCATCGAGTACGACGGCAGCTGGCACATCGCCTGGGTGACCGGTGACGCCGCCAGCCTCGCGGGCGTTGGGGTCGACGGAACGATGCCCGTCTCAGAGTCGGGGTACCTGGCTGAACTGGCTCGCATCAGGCATGTCGCCACGCTGGCCGGGTAGCCACCCTCCCCCGTGCCCGCACGAGGCTCGCCCCGGCTCCCAGCAGCACACGCACCGTCACGCCGGTTGCGGCGGCGCCGCCGGCGTTGCGGGCGCTGATCACGTGGCGCAGCTCGCGGCCGTGGCGCCTGCCGGCCACGCGTGAGCTGCGCACGCTGAGGGTGACGAGGCCCGTCCCCACCGCCGGTCGCCGGCGCCGCCGCGGTCCTGAAGCTCACCAGCGCGCCGTCGCTCGGGGCCCGCCCGTTGTCGGCCACCAGGCGAAAAACGTAGGTCGTGTCCGGGCTCAGGCCGGTGAGCGTCGCGCTCACGTACTGCGGGTCGCTGGCGGTCACGGTCTGGCTGGCGGTGCTCTGCAGCGCGCCGGCGCTCGTCCCCCAGTCAAAGTGGTAGCTCGCGGGCGCGCCCAGCGACTCAACCACGCCCGAGATCACTGCGCTGGTCTCAGTGACCGTTGAAGCACCCCCGCTGGCACCCGCCGTGCACGCGGGGCTCTGCGGCGGGGCCGCCACGTACTGCCCGTCGAGGATCCAGCTGACCGACGGGTCGATGCTCGCCAGGAACGTCACCGCCACGACGCTCGGGAAGCGCTGCCGCTGTCAAAGGTTGTCGGCTGCGACTGAAACGGGTTTACGGGAGTGAACTGGTTGGAGTCCCCGACATCCCGGGTGGTCGTCGCCGCCGTGTTCACGTAGCCGAAGTAAGCGGTGTGGAGGCCGCCGCCGTCATTGGCCACGCAGTCAAGCGTCGGCTGGACGCTGCCGGCCGCCGCGGCCGGCCCGGCGCCGAGCGCGGCGATCACGCCGATCAGCCCGAGCGCTAGCGCAAGCCGTGAGGCCAGCCTGCGCACGCGGCTGAAACTGTTTGCCTGGCTTGCTCTGGTCATGCTCTGCGCCCCTCGGTCTCATCGGTCGTGTGTCTCTCGCGCGCCGCGCGACCCGGTCCAGTGTGTGGATCAGAAGGGGGTTGCGCGGGCGCGCGCCTGCGCGCGCCCGCGCAACCGCCCCGCCCCCACATCCTCACCTGGTTAGTTCCGCCGGACCGCCAGGCGTTACACGCCGCTCAGGCGCTGAGGGCAGCCATGCGCTCGTGCACGTAGGCAACGACCATCGCGCCCTCACCGACGGCGGTGGCGCAGCGCTTGACCGACCCGGAGCGCACGTCGCCCGCGGCGAACACGCCCGGCACGCTGGTCTCCAGCAGACCGTCGGCGCCGGCGGCGGCGCCGGTCAGCACGAAGCCGTGCCGGTCCCGCGCGACCGTCTCCCCCAGCCAGTCGGTGCAGGGGCTCGCGCCCAGGAACAGGAAGAGGAAGCTCAGCGGGACCGGCTCACCGTCGCGCAGCGTGACCGCCTCCAGCTGCCCGTCGGCGCCGTGCAGCTGCGCCACCTCGCTGCGGTCGCGCACGCTCACGCCGTAGCGCGCCAGGTCGTGGATCAGGTAGTCAGACATCGTCTCCCGCAGGTTTGCGCGGCGGTGCATGAGCGTCACGCTCGCGCCGCCGCGCGCCAGCCAGATCGCCGCCTGCGCGGCGGAGTTGCCGCCGCCCACCACGCCCACCGCGGCGCCGGCGCAGAGCTTGCCCTCGGGCGGCCCGGCGGCGTAGAAGACGCTGCGGCCCTCGTAGTGCTCGAGCCCGTCGACCGGCAGCCGCCGGTACTGGGCGCCGGTAGCCAGCAGCACCGCGCGCGCCTCGATGCTGTGGCCGTCCTCGAGGCGCACAACGTGGCGATCATCGCCGGGCTCCAGCGCGAGCGCGCGGTAAGGGGTGGCGGTGCGCGCCGAGAACTTCCGCGCCTGCGCAATCGCGCGCAGCGTCAGCTCCGCGCCGGAGATCCCGGCCGGGAACCCCAGGTAGTTCTCGATCCGCCGTGAGGTGCCCGCCTGCCCGCCGAGCGTCCCGGTCTCGATCACCAGCGTTTGAAGGCCCTCCGAGGCGCCGTAGACCGCGGCTCCAAGCCCGGCCGGCCCGCCCCCGACGATCAGCAGGTCGACCTGCTCGCGCGGCGCCAGCTCTAGCCCGACGCCGATCGCCCGGAAGAGCTGCCCCGGGGTTGGGCCCCAGAGATCCTGGCCGCCGGGCAGCCGCACCAGCGGGAGCGGCTGCCCGCCGAGCGCCGCAACCGTCGCGCGTGCGCTCTGGTCACGGTCGGTGTCATGCACGGAGTGCGGCAGCCGCGCCTGGCGCACCCACTCCACCAGCGCTCGCACCTGCGGCGAGGACCACGGCCCGAGGATCTCGATCCCGACCCCGTCGACCCCCTGCAGCACCTCGCGCCGCGCGATGAACGTGCTGATCAGCAGCTGCGCCAGCGACTCATCCTCAGCCAGCAGCTCACGCACCTGCTCGCGCTCCACGGCGATGTAGCGCATCGGCTCGGTCACCACCGCTGTCAGGTACACGGTCTGCCCGGAGAGCAGGTTGATCTCGCCGAGGAAGCCGCCGGCCGTGTGGCGGATGATCTCGGCGCCGTTCACGTCCAGCACCGCCGCCTCACCCTCGAGGATCGCGATCAGCGGGTAGCGCTCGTCGCCCACGCGGTAGAGCACCTCGTCAACGGCGGCGCTGCGCTCCTGGCCGTGGGCGCGCAGCTTCTGAAGCTGCGCCTGGGAGAGGACCGGTCGCGTGGACGCGCCGCTCATGTGAGCATCGGGGACGGCGGGATCCGGGTCTCCCCTTGGATCTCGTCGATCAGCATGCCCAGATCGTCCACGAAGCAGTAGCTCCAGCGCTCACCGGGCTCCAGCGAGTGGATCAGCGGATGGCCCTGCGCGGAGGCGTGACGGCTGGCGTGCTGACCGGGCGAGGAGTCACAGCAGCCGACATGGCCGCAGGTCAGGCAGATCCGCAGGTGCAGCCAGCGGCCGCCCTCACGCAGGCACTCCTCGCAGCCGTCGACCGCGTCCGGCAGCTGCGTGATCTCGATCTGGTCCAGGTGGGTGCAGCCACTCATGCTCGGCTCTCCGGGGTCGTGTTCTCACAGCATGACGAACCGGTCAAGCGGCGACTGCCGGGTGTGCAGCGGCGACGGCCGGTGTGCAGCGACGCCCGACCCCAGCCGGCCTCACTGTCCTGCCCGGCTCCTAGCCTGGTACGGATGGCCGACTTCGCCTCACGCGCCACGGCGCTGGTGCCGCGTATCCTCAACGATCCCGCCGATCCCGCGGTGCTCGAGGAGCTCGAGCAGCTGCGCTCGCTGTGGCGCTCGATGTCCGCGGAGCAGCGCGATCAGGCTGCGGGGGCGGCGCGGGCGCTGGCCGCGGCGCAGGGCGTGCCGCGTGCGAGTGAGCTGGGTGCCGGCGCCCCGACCGCGGGCGCCCCGACCGC
>JAJZDA010000097.1 GCA_021851525.1 Actinomycetes bacterium
ATCTCCGCACCCCAGCCGGCGCCCGCACCCCAGCCGGCGCCCACGGCTTAAACACAAAGGGCGCCGGTGAGGACACCGCCGCCCTTATGGCCATCCGCGTGATCGCGGGGTAGGCCGGTGCTACTCAGTCGCGCCCGCGCCGCGTACGACACGCGCCGCCCGGGACTTCTTGCGCGCGCCGTTGTTGCGGTGCAGAGCCCCGCGCTTGACCGCCTTGTCGATCGTCCGGACCAGCGTGCGGTGCTCGGTCGTGATCGCCTCTGCGTCGCCCCCGGCCACGGCGGCCTCGAGTCGGCGGAAGTAGGTCTTGATGCGCGAGGTGTAGCGACGATTCTCGTCGCGCTCCCGCAGCGCGCGCTCGATGCGCTTCTTCTGTGACTTGATGTTTGCCATGAAAGCTTTGTTCGGTGAGTTGGACGTGCGGAAGCGAATGCGTTCCGCAGCCGCGCGGCCCGTACTATAGCGAGCCGTTGCCGAACGCCGACGAGTACTCGCGTGAGCCGAAGCCGCTGACCTTTCAAAGTCAGCACAGAGAGCGTCGCCGTGTTTCAGTGAACACGGCGATCTTCGCGCTTGCCACGGCGGTCTCACGGGTCGCCGGTCTGCTGCGTGAGTCGGTGGCCAGCAACTACTTCGGGACCTCCAAGGCGATGTCCGCCTTCAGCATCGCCTCGCAGATCCCGAATCTGATGTCCAACCTGTTTGCGCAGTCCGCGCTCTCCGCGGCCTTCGTTCCGGTCTTCACGGACCTGCTTCAGCAGGGGCGCCGGCGTGAGGCGTTTCGCCTTGCCACGACCCTGTTCTGGACGGTCATGCTGGTGCTGGGGGCGATCACCGCGGTGGGGGTGCTGCTGTCCGGGTTGATCCTGCCGCTCTTCACCAGCCGCGGCTTCGACGGCGGCGTGGCGGGCACGCTCACCCAGATCATGTTCCCGGTGGTGCTCGCGCTCGGTCTCACCGGCGTGCTCACCGGGATCCTGCAGTCCTACGACGAGTTCTCGATCCCAGCGCTGGCCCCGGTCGTCTGGAACCTGGTGATCCTGGTGCTGCTGATCGTCCTGCACACGGACTTCGGCAGCGGCAACGGCGTCTACGCGTACGCGCTTGCCTGGTTGATCGCCTCGGTCGTGCAGATGCTGCTGATCGCCTCGGCGCTGCGGCGCATCGACTACCGGCTCGGGTTTCAGGTCGACTGGCACGACCCCAGGATCCGCCAGGTGTTCACGCTGATGCTGCCGGTCACGATCGGTCTCGGGATCGTCAACATGGACGCGCTGATCAACTCCTCGATGGGCGCGCTGGTGAAGACCCCCGCGCCCGGTGCCGCGCCGAGCGCGATCCGCTACGCCTTCCTCCTCTACATGCTCCCGCAGGGGGTCTTCAGCGTCGCCGTCTCCACGGTGCTGTTCCCGACCCTGAGCCGCCAGGCCTCGCGCAGGGCGCCCCGGGAGATGCGCTCCTCGATCGCCAACGGGATGCGGCAGATCATGCTGCTGCTGATCCCCTCGGCCGCGGGCATGATGGCGCTGGCGAGGCCCATCACGCGGCTGGTGTTCATGCACGGCAAGTTCAACGCGCTCTCGCTGGATCTCACCGCGCAGGCGTTGTTCTGGTTCTCCTGGAGCCTGCCGTTCGCCGGGCTGAACCTGCTTCTCACCCGCACGTTCTTCGCGCTGCAGCGTCCGTGGCTGCCCACGCGCCTGGCGTTCATCAACATGACGGTCGACATCATCGTCAGCGTCAGCCTCTACAAGCCGCTGGGGATCGCGGGTCTGGTGATTGGCACGGCGAGCGCCAACAGCGTCATGTTCTTCCTGCAGTTCCGCAGGATGCGGATCGGTTTCAACGGCCACCTGGAGGAGCATCAGACGCTGATGATCGCGGTCCGCATCACCGTCGCGGCGGTGCTCACGGGCACTGTCGCGCGACTGGTCTGGGACCTGCTGAACTACATCTTCGGGCTCTCCCTGATCGGCCAGGTGATCGCCGTCGGCGGGTCCATCTGCGCGGGCGGCGCGTTCTACGTCTGGGCCATGTCGCGCATGCGCATCCCTGAGTGGAAACAGATCGAGAGCATGATCCGTGGTCGTCTGGGGATCTGAATTGCGGCTGAGGGATTAGGCTCTGCGAGGTGCTGACGCTCGCCGTCCTCTCCGGTCCGTGGCCGCGCATCGGCGTGGTGCTCGCCGCGCTGCTCGCGGCCGCCACGATGCTCGCGCGCGGCGACGTCAGGCGCGCATGGACGATGCTCGGCGCGATGGTGCTGGCGCTGGTCTTGTTGCTCGATGACGTCTGGAACTCCACGCAGTTTCAGGTGGTGCACCGGCACCCGCTCTATGCCGCGGTCGCGGCGCTGCTCGGGGTGGTGCTGCTGGCCGCCGCGGCGCGGCTGATCAACCGCCGGCCGTCGCTGGTGCCGCTGTTGATCGTCGCCGCGCTGCCGTTCCGACTGCCGATCTCCGTGGGCGGCGCCACCTCAAACCTGCTCGTGCCGCTCTACCTGGTGCTGGCCGCCTCCGGGCTGGCCTGGATCGTGCCGACGCTGCGCGAACATCACCTCGCCGGGGCTCCCGGCGGCGTCCCGGCAGCTCCCCGTGAGGTCGCCGCGCAGCGCCCGCCGCGGCATCGCTTCGAATGGCTGATCGCCGTGTACATCGTGCTCTACGCGCTGCAGGCGCTCTACTCCACGGACTTCGCCAAGGCCGTGCAGAACGAGATCTTCTTCTATGTTCCGTTCGCCGTCGTGCTGACGCTGCTGCGCGACGTGCGCTGGACCCGTGATCTGCTGGTGCGCTCGGTGGTCGTCACCGGGGTGCTGGCCGTGATCGTCGCGCTGATCGGCTTCGGCGAGGAGATCACGCGCACGCTCTGGTTGAACACGAACCTGATCAACTCCAACGACCTGCACTCCTACTTCCAGGTCAACTCGGTCTTCTTTGACCCCAACATCTTCGGGCGTTACCTGGCGCTGGTGATGGTGCTGCTGGTCACGATCCTGCTGTATGACCGTCGGACCCGCATACAGGTGCTGTCGATCGTCACGCTCGCGGTGCTCTGGGGCTGCCTGATCTTCACGCTCTCACGCTCGAGCCTGGCGGGGCTCGCGGTTGGGATGGCGGTGCTGGCCGCGCTGCGCTGGCGCGCGCGGCCCGTGCTCTACCTGGGTGCGGTGGTGGTGCTGGTCGGTGCGGCGGTGGTCGTGAGCGACCCCGCCAGGTTCGGGCTCAACAACCTCAACCTCGCCTCCAGCGGGCGCGCCAACCTGATCACCGGTGGAATCAAGCTGTTCGGCGACCGCCCGCTCCAGGGCTGGGGCTCCGCCGCGTTCTCTGTTGAGTACAAGCACTTCTGGCCCAGGCAGGCGAGCCTCGTGTCGGACTCCCACAACATCCCGATCACGGTCGCCAGCGAGCAGGGTGTGATCGGCCTGATCGTCTACGGGGCGCTCGTGATCGGCGCGATCGTGACGCTGCTGCGCGGGGCCCGCGGCGACCCGTTCAGGGTTGGCATCGCGGCGACCTTCCTGGCGTTGCTGCTGCACACGATGCTCTACGCAGACTTCCTGGAGGACCCCACCACCTGGACGCTGCTGGGGATCGGTGGCGCGCTCGCCACCGCTCCCGTGACCGGCCTCACCGGCGGGCTGACCGGTGGCCGCGCGGCCGAGCCGGTGGAGGTCTGAGCGGGGTGCACGACCGGCCGAGGCTGCTCTTCGTCAAGAGCCGCCGCGCGAGCTTCATCGAGCTTGACCAGCGCCTGCTGGGCGAGCGCTACACGCTCGAGGTGATCCACCAGCCGGGCCGCGTGGGGGATCCGCTGAAGCTGATCCGCGCCGTGCTGGGCGCCGACGTGATCGTCGGCTGGTGGGCCTCCTGGCACACGTTCCTACCGTTCACGCTCGCGTGGCTGCTGCGCAAGCCGTCGCTGCTGATCGTCGGCGGCTTCGACACCGCCGCGGAGCCGGAGTTTGGCTACGGGTTTCAGCTCGGCGGGCTGCGCAAGCACCTCAGTCGCTTCACGATGCGCCGTGCGCGCATCCTGATGACCAACTCCGAGTACTCGCGCGGGGAGATCGAGCGCAACTGCGCGATCCCGGCCAGCCGGGTGAGCGTCGTGCACCATGGCCTGCCCGACGACGCCCCGCCGCCGGCCGCCAAGCGGCCGCTCGCGCTGAGCGCCGGGATCGTCGATCACACAAACCTCGAGCGCAAGGGCATGCGCCTCTTCGCCCAGGCGGCCGCGCTCATGCCCGAGGTCCAGTTCACGCTCGTCGGCCGGCTCGCCGACGACGCCGCTGAGCAGTTGCGTGTCGGCGCCCCGCCGAACCTGCGGATCACCGGCTGGCTGGAGGACCACGAGCTGCAGGAGCTCTACGCGAGCGCCGCCGTCTACGTCCAGGCATCCCGGCACGAGGGCTTCGGCGTCGCCGTCGCCGAGGCGATGCTCGCCCGCTGCGTGCCGGTGGTCAGCACCGCCGGGGCGCTGCCCGAGGTGGTGGGGGAGACCGGCGTGATCCTGCCCGAGCTGAGCCCGCAGGCGGTCGCCGAAGGGGTCCGCGCGGCGCTCGCCCTGGCCCCCGCGCAGGCAGCCCGCGAGCGCGTCCTCACGCAGTTCAGCGTGGAGCGTCGGCGCGAGGGTCTGTTCGCGCTGTTGGACCGCCTAACCTAGCGGGCATCACCGACCAGGCACACATCCGCAACTTCTCGATCATCGCCCACATCGACCATGGCAAGTCGACGCTGGCCGATCGCATCCTCGAGCTGACGCACACCGTCGACCCGCGTTCGATGCGCGCCCAGCTGCTCGATTCGATGGAGCTGGAGCGTGAGCGCGGGATCACGATCAAGGCGCGTGCCGTGCGCGTCTTCTACACCTCGGGGCTGGACGGCGAGACCTACCAGCTGCACCTGATCGACACCCCCGGCCACGTCGATTTCACCTACGAGGTCTCACGCTCCCTCGCCGCCTGCGAGGGAGCTCTGCTGGTGGTGGACGCCAGCCAGGGAGTGGAGGCGCAGACGGTCGCCAACACGTATCTGGCGATCGATGCAGGCCTCGAGCTGATCCCGTGCATGAACAAGCTCGACCTGCCCGGGGCTGAGCCGGAGCGTGTGGCCGGGGAGATCTCCGATCTGATCGGCGAGCCCGCGGAGCTCGTGCGCCGCATCAGCGCCAAGACGGGTGAGGGCGTGACCGACGTGCTGGATGAGCTGATCTCCCGTGTGCCCGCACCCTCCGGTGACCCGGAAGCGCCCGCACGCGCGCTGATCTTCGACTCCGAGTTTGATCAGTACCGCGGTGTGATCGCCTACATCCGGGTGGTCGACGGGAGCTTCACCAAGGGCGACGCGATCCTCGCGATGCAGGCGGGGACGGAGGCGGAGATAGATGACATCGGCTTCTTCAGCCCCGAGATGACCTCCGCGCGCGGGCTCGGTCCCGGTGAGGTCGGGTTCGTGATCACCGGGCTCAAGGATGTGACCAAGCTGCGCGTCGGTGACACGCTGACCCTGGCAAGGCGCCCCGCCGGCCAGCCGCTGCCGGGCTACCGCGACGTCAAGCCGATGGTCTTCTCCGGCCTCTACCCGATCGACTCAGACGATTACCCGGATCTGCGTGACGCGCTGGAGAAGCTGACGCTCAACGACGCCGCGCTGGCGTGGGAGCCGGAGACCAGCGACGCGCTCGGCTTCGGCTTCCGCTGCGGCTTCCTGGGCCTGCTGCACATGGACATCGTGCGCGAGCGGCTGGAGCGTGAGTACGACCTCGATCTGATGATGACGATGCCGAGCGTCGAGTACGAGGTGACGCTCACCGACGGCGCCGTGATGGCCGTGCACAGCCCCGCCGACATGCCCGATCCCAGCCGCGTGAAGGAGATCCGTGAGCCGTACATCCGCGCCTCGATCCTCACGCCCAGGGATTACGTCGGCTCGATCATGGAGCTCTGCCAGGAGCGGCGCGGCGAGCACACCGGGATGCACTACCTCTCCGCGGAGCGCGTGCAGCTGAGCTACGACCTGCCGCTGGCTGAGATCGTGCTGGACTTCTTTGACCAGCTCAAGTCCCGCACCCGCGGCTACGCGTCGTTCGACTACGAGCTGATCGGCCTGCGTGAGTCGGACCTGGTCAAGCTCGACATCCTGCTCGGCGGCGACCAGGTCGATGCGCTGGCGATGCTCGTGCACCGCTCCAAGGCTGAGATCTTCGGTCGTTCGATGGCGGAGAAGCTCAAGGAGAAGATCCCGCGCCAGCAGTACGACGTGCCGATTCAGGCGGCGATCGGCTCACGGATCATCGCCCGGGAGACGATCAAGGCCTACCGCAAGGACGTGGTGGCAAAGTGCTACGGCGGTGACATCAGCCGCAAGCGCAAGCTGCTGGAGGCCCAGAAGAAGGGCAAGAAGCGGATGAAGCAGGTGGGCCGCATCGAGGTTCCCCAGGAGGCGTTCCTGGCGGTCCTGGATCTCGGCACGGCGCCCAAGGGCTGACCCGGCAACGCCCATGGACCGGGCCGCCTGGGCGGGCCAGGATCCTCTCGCGCGGCTCAGGCAGAGGCCCCCTGGCCCCGGGACCGGGCCGGCGCTTGCCTACGTGCCTGAGCTTCCCGGGCTGCGCCGGTCGGCGATCGCCTCGGGGCTGCTCTCCGCCTCCTCCCACAGCACCCGTTCCAGGGCGCTGACGGCCTCCACCGTGAAGCGTCGGCCCTGTTCCGCACGGCAGCGCTCGAGCGCCCGCTGGGGCTCGCACGGCGGCTCTCCCGGGGCGGGGTGGCGCAGGTGGTCCCAGGCGTCCGCCAGCGCGATCAGCGCCGCGCCCTCCGGCAGCGTCTCCGCATCCAGCTGGTCGGGGTAGCCGCCGCCGTCGGCGCGCTCGTGGTGCCAGCGGATCCAGCCGGTCTGGTCGTGATCCAGCACGTCCGCGGTCATCAGCGCCCCAAGTTCGGGGTGGCGCCGCCAGATCTCCGCCTCGGGGTCACGCAGCGAGCTGTCGCCCTCAATCAGGTCCGCGCTCAGCGTCAGCTTGCCGATGTCATGCACGGAGGCGGCCTCTCGCAGCTTCTCCGCCAGCTCCGCCTGCCAGCCGGCTGCAGCGGCGAGCTTGCCCGCGAGCGTGGCGACGCGCTCCGAATGCTCGGCCAGTTCCGGCACACGCCCGTCGACCACGCGCGCCAGGGCCTTGAGGCCGACCAGCGCCCGGGTGCGCGTCAGCCGGTGCATGCGCTCGTCCTCCGTCATCTGCCGGACCACGTCGGGGGAGTAGGTGATCGCCATGTCCCGGCCGTGCAGCTTGGACCAGTACAGCGCGTCGTCCGCCAGCTCGAGGATCCCCTCCGGGGTGTCGGCGAAGGTGCTGTCGCAGATCCCCGCTGAGATCGTCACGCGCCCGGCCGGCCGGACCGGCGTGGAGGAGACCGAGAGCCGCGCGCGCTGCAGCGCGATCGTCGCTCCGTGAGCGCTCGACTCGGGCAGGATCACCGCGATCTCATCACCGCCCAGCCGCGCCACCAGCGCATCGGTGCGCATCGCCGCGGCGATGCGCTCGGCAACCGCCGCCAGCACCTTGTCGCCGCCGACGTGGCCCACCGAGTCGTTGATCGCCTTGAAGTTGTCGATGTCGATCATCGCCACCGCCACCGGTCTGCCGTAACGCCGGGAGCGTGACATCTCCTCCTCCAGGCGCTCATGGAACACGCGGCCGTTGGCGAGGCCGGTGAGCGGGTCCGTCTGCGCCAGGCGCACCAGCGACTCACGCGCGCGGGTGTTGGAGACGCCCACCCCCAGCAGCGTCGCAAAGCGCGGCAGCATGGAATCAAGGTTGAGGAAGCGGGTGCGGCGGTCTCGCTCGCTGAGCCCGGGCAGCGTGATCCAGCCCCAGCGCTCCCCATGCACGTCGATCGGCGCCCTCACGGGATCATCGGGCGGCTCGCCGCCGTGCGTGACACGGACCTCGGTGCCCAGCAGCTCATGGCCGCCGGTGGCGATCTGCGCCGCCAGCTGATCGGGCGGCAGCTCATTGGCCACGGCGGTGGCGAAGCGCCCCAGCGCGTCCTGGGTATCCAGCAGTCGCTCGCGTTCAGCGAGGGCGGCGGCCAGCACCAGCGTCGCCAGCGCGGCCAGCGAGAACAGCTCCTGGGTGATCAGCAGGCGCTCATCCGGCGCGAGCACCTCCAGGCTGCCGGAGAGTCGCGGGGCGATCATGGCACCGACCCCGGCGCAGACCGCGGTGATCAGCGCGGCACCCGGCGGGCCGAAGCGCAGCGCGCTCCAGATCAGCATCGTCGGCAGCGCCACAGCCAGCCAGTCCGGGCTCAGGTAGGTGAGCGTCAGGAGCACGCCGATACCTGCCAGGAAGCTCGTTCCCTCCAACAGTCGCAGGCCGTGGGGCAGGCGCGGGCGCTCGTCTGCCAGCCAGGCGGTGGCGGTCAGCACCAGTGGCGCGGCGACGACGACGCCGGTGGCGTCGCCCAGCCACCAGCGCCGCCAGAAGAGCGCCGCGGCGGCGCCGTGGCCGCCGTCGGCGAGGTGCGCGAGCGTGGCGATCGTGGCGCTGGCCAACGCCGGCGCCAGCGCCGCGGGCAGCAGCAGCAGGAGCACGTCGCGGATGCGCCGCAGCTGCGGGTTGAAGTGGCCGCGGCGCAGGATCGCGGCTCCCAGCAGCGCGCAGGCGGTCTCCGCCGCGGCATAGGCCAGCGCCAGCAGCGGCCGGTGGCCGTGAGCCTCCAGCAGCACCGACGTGAACTCCGCGATCGTGATCCCGGGAGCCGCCCACGCGCCGAGCAGCACGACCGAAGCGAGCCCCAGCCCGGCCGGCGGCCAGAGCGTCACGCCGCCGCCGTGGAAGATCTCCACGCCGTGGCTCAGACGCGCGGCCAGAAGATAAAAGGCCGCGACCGTGAGGACGGTCAGCGGCCGGCGTCCGCGTGCAACCTGCATCTGAGAGGACTCATCGGTACACCGACGGTGCGGCTTGAGGGATCTGGCTCCAGAGGGCGTGCGACTCATGCACGGCGATCAGTGCCGCCACGGCCTCGGGCGCGAACTGGGTCCCGGTCTGTGAGATGCACTCGCTGACCGCCTCCTCGTGCGTTCTCGCGGGGCTGTAGGAACGGCCGCTGACCATCGTGTCAAAGGCGTCCGCCAGCGCCAGCAGCTTCGCCCCCTCCGGCAGTTGGGCGGCGGCGAGCGCGTCCGGGTAGCCGGTGCCGTCGGCACGCTCGTGATGCCAGCGGATCCACTGCAGCTGCTCAGCGTCGAGCATCTCCGCGGCGATCTGCGCGCTCAGCTCGGCGTGGCGCTTGATCTCCTCGTACTGCTCGCCGCTGAGCCGCTGCGAGTGGGAGACGATCTCATCGCTGATCGCCAGCTTGCCCACGTCGTGCACGAGCGCCGCGTCGCGCAGGCGCGCCACCTGCTCCTCGGTCCAGCCGCGCTCGCGCGCCATCGCGCAGGCCAGCGCCGCGACCTGCTCGGAGTGCTGCGCGGTGGCGGGGTCCTTGGCGTCGATCGCGCGGGCGAGCGCGCGGATTCCGAGGGCCGCCTGCGAGCGCGCCACGCGCGTGGCGCGCTCGCTCTCGGAGAGGTCGCGCAGCATCGTTTCGCTGAACGCCATCACGCGGTCACGCCCGTGGCTCTTGACCCAGTAGAGCGCGGCGTCCGCCGCCTCCCGCAGGCGCTCGGCGCCGGTGACCTGGGAGTTGTCGCAGATCCCCGCGGAGATCCGCACGGTGCCGGCCGCGCCGATCGGGGCGGCGGCCACCGTGCGCCTGACCCGCTCGAGCACCCCGCAGGCGGTGTGCAGGTCGCATTCCGGCAGGATCACGCCGATCTCATCGCCGCCCAGCCGCGCGACGGTCGCCTCGCTGCGCATCACCTCCAGCACGCGGGAGGCGATCGTCGCCAGCACGGAGTCGCCGGCGACGTGGCCGACCGTGTCGTTGATGGTCTTGAAGCCGTCGATGTCGATCATCGCCACCGCCAGTGGGCGCCCGTGGCGCGCGGCGCGTGCCGTCTCCTCGGTCAGGCGCTCATGGAAGCTGCGGTGGTTGGCCAGTCCGGTGAGCGGGTCGGTGGAGGCCCGCTCGATCAGCCCGTCGCGCGCCTGGGCGCTTGCCAGGCCCAGCCCCAGCTGGGCGCTGAAGCGGCGCAGCGACGTCTCGATCAGGTCCTCAGGGACCGCGGCGGAACCGGCTGCCGGCTCAGCCACCACCAGCTCCCCCCAGTTGACCCCGTGGATCTGAACGGGCACGTGGACGCCGTCGCCGGGGGCCTCGCTGCCCTCGGGCAGCTCGCCGCCATCGGCGCGCCAGCCGCCCACCACCAGCGCGTGGCCGGCGCCGGCCGGGCGGGTGACCAGCAGCTCACTGACTCCCAGGAAGCTCCCGGCCGCACGGGCGGTCAATGCCAGCAGCTCATCGGCGCCGCTGTCACGCGCGATCGCGGTTGAGACCTCGGTCAGCGCGGTGAGCTCGTTGGCGTCGCGTTCGCGCTCACGGATCGCCACGGCCAGCACGAGTGTCGTGAGCGCGGCGATGGCCAGCAGATCCTGCACCAGCAGCAGCCTGTCGGAGAGGCTAACCCCGTGCAGGAGCGCGTTTGAGCGCTGCGCGAAGATCACCAGCGCGGTGGCCAGCACGGCGTTGACGAGGCTCGCGCCGCGCTGGCCGAAGCGCACGGTTCCCCAGATCACCGCCGGCAGGGTCAGGAAGCCGACCTCCGGGGGCGCCCCCAGGGCGAGCAGCAGCACCGGCACCAGCACCGAGCCGAAGGCGACCGCCTCGAGCGTGTGCAGGCCGCGGGAGAAGTGCGGCCTGCGACCCGCGAAGGAGAAGATCAGCGGCGCGACGATGATCATCCCGCTGGCGTCGCCCAGCCACCACGTGTACCAGGTGGTCCAGCTCCCGGCGAGCGGGACCGAGCCGAACAGCAGCAGCGAGAGCGTCCCGAACAGCGCTCCGATGGTGGTGGAGGCCAGCGCGCCCAGCAGCAGCAGCGAGAAGATGTCGCGCACGCGGTCAAGCTCCGGGCGGAAGCCGACGCGCAGCAGCAGCGCGCGCGCGGTGAGCGCCTCCAGCACATCGCCGCCGCCCATCACCGCGGAGGCCCCCAGGCTGGAGCCGTGCAGCAGGTTTGCAACCAGCTCCCCGATGAGGATCGCGGGCCACATGCGCCCCCCGCCGAGCAGCACGATCGCCAGGCCCAGGCCGCTGGGCACCCATACGGTGGAGACCGTGTGGTCCACGTAAGCGAGCGCAAAGCCGACCTGTGATGCGCCAACGTAGAGCGCCGCGCAGGCCGACAACGCCAGCAGCCATCGTCCTTGCCTTGGCATCACTCACTCATCGGCGTTTGCGCGCGGAGCCTTGATGCGTGTTTCAGGCGCGGCGGGCAGCGTGCAGCCGCTCGCCGCCTGAGGCCGGGCCGGTGGTCAGCGGACCACCGGCCCGGGGTTGCGCTCAGGAGGGCTGGGGCACGATCCGCATGTAGGGGACCGGCTCCTCCCATTCGCCGAAGAGCTCCTTGGCCTGCTCGTTGTTGACTGAGCCGGAGATCACGACCTTGTCGCCCTGCTGCCACTGCGCCGGGGTGGCGACCTTGTGGCTGGCGGTGAGCTGCAGCGAGTCGATCACGCGCAGCACCTCATCGAAGTTGCGACCGGTGGTCATCGGGTAGATCAGGATCAGCTTGACCTTCTTGTCGGGGCCGATCACAAAGACGTTGCGGACCGTCTGGTTGTCCGCGGCGGTGCGCTGCGCGGAGGCGCCGTCGGCGGCGGCCGGCAGCATCCCGTAGAGCTTCGCGATGTTCAGGTCGTGGTCGGAGATGATCGGGTAGTTGGGGGCCGTCCCCTGGGTCTTCTCGATGTCCTGCGCCCAGCCGGTGTTCTCCTCCACCGCGTCGACGGAGAGGCCGATCACCTTGACGTTGCGGCGGTCGAACTCGGGCTTGATGCGGGCCATGTAACCGAGCTCCGTGGTGCAGATCGGCGTGTAGGCCTTGGGGTGGGAGAAGAGCACGGCCCAGGAGTCGCCGATCCAGTCGTGGAAACTGATCGGGCCGTCGGTGGTCTGCGCTTCGAAGTCCGGGGCGGTATCGCCCAGTGCGAGGCTCATTTCTCTCCTTTGTTCAGTGACTTTGTGGAGTTTAGGACGCCATGTATCCGCGGTTGCCGCTGCCTGGTGGCCGGGCAGCGCCTCGTCGTGTCGGGGCGAGGCCGCCAATGAAGCTTTGCACGCCGCGCGTGCCGTGTGCCAGACTGCCCCGCCGTGCCACTTCCCAGCGACAGGATCGGCAAGCGCTACCCGCCACTGCTCTACGCGGTGGGGCGGGAGAAGGTGCGCGAGTACGCGCAGGCCGTCGGCGAGACCAACCCGCTGCACCTCGACCTGGAGGCCGCGCACGGCGCCGGCCATGCGGACCTGGTGGCGCCGCCGATGTTCGCCGTCGTGTACTGCAGCGGGGCGTTCATGGGGGCGCTGTTTGACCCGGAGCTGGAGATTGACTTCGCCCACCTGGTCCACGGCTCGCAGCGCTTCGAGTGGGGTCCGCTGGTGATCGCCGGGGATGAGATCACCACGGTGCTCGAGTTCAAGGACACGGCGCTGCGCGCGGGCCTGCGCTTCGACACGTTCCAGTCCGTGTCGGTCAACCAGCGCGGCGAGACGGTTTCGGTCGGCACCTGGACCAACATCATCAGGGGGGATCAGTGAGGTGAGCTCGCCGAAGGTGGGCGATGAGGTGCAGCTGCGCGTCACCCCGGACCGCTACGTGACGGTGCGCTACGCCGGCGCGTCGGGTGACTTCAACCCGATCCATGTGGATGAGGAGTTCGCCCAGCAGGTGGGGTTGCCGGGGCGGATCCTCCACGGCCTCTGGTCGATGGCGCAGGTGGCGCGCGCGCTCGAGCCGCTGACCGGCGGAGATCCCTCGGCGCTGCGTTCGCTGAGCGTCTCGTTTCGCGGCATGGGACGGCTCGAGCAGGAGATCGTCGTCAGCGGTGCCGTCACGGATCTGCAGGATGGCGTCGCCAGCGTCAGGCTCGACGCGGTCCAGGGCGCCACGAAGCTGATCAAGGGCGCGATCGCGACCGTTCGCGCGGACTGAGCCGGCGGGTGGCGTGGCCGGCGGGCGGCATGGCCGGCGGGCAGTGCCGCAAGCCGCAGCAGCGCCTGCGGGTCGTGGGCGGCGGCCGCGCACAAGGCCTGCAGGTCGATGCCCAGCAGTTCGCGCAGCGGCCGACCGACGAGGG
>JAJZDA010000098.1 GCA_021851525.1 Actinomycetes bacterium
CGTGAGAAGGCGACGTGGAACACCGTCACCCCGGTCTGTGCCGCGAGCACCGCGGCGTTGGGTGGCACCGCACGCTCCTGGAGCGCTCCCGCCAGCGCATCGGCCAGCGTCTGCAGCTTGATCAGCTCGCGCTCCCGCAGCTCCGGATTGGCGGCGATGATCCGCGCCCGCATGGCCGCGAACTG
The DNA here is from genome assembly GCA_021851525.1 of Actinomycetes bacterium. Taxonomy (GTDB): domain Bacteria; phylum Actinomycetota; class Thermoleophilia; order Solirubrobacterales; family Solirubrobacteraceae; genus Palsa-465. The sequence goes on from JAJZDA010000098.1 coordinate 186, forward strand.
GTGGCGCCCCTCAAACAGCGCGGCTACGTCGCAGAGCCCGGCCATCAGCGCCGCCAGCGCGCCGGCCTCGGCCGGCGCCCGGGCGATGCCGGCGAGCCAGACCTCCGCGAACTCCCCGGACCCGTCGAACAGCACCTCACGCTTGTCCGCGAAGTGCCTGAAGAAGGTGCGCTTGGTGAGCCCGGCGAGCTCAGCGATCTGCGCCACCGTCGTCTCGTCGTAACCCTGCTGGTCAAACAGCGTGATGGCGGCCTTGATCAGGCGTCCGGCGGCATCGGGCTTCCAGCGGGTCATGATCGTCGAGGGTAGTTGATGACACCGGGTGACGTGCCGTGCTACCGTGGATGACACCAAGTGCCATGCGCCGCGCGGCGCAGAGTCACGCCCCCCACCTGGAGGTTCCCATGCGCGTATTCATCACCGGCGCGTCCGGTCACATCGCCTCGGCGGTGATCCCCGAGCTCATCAGCCACGGCCACCAGGTGGTGGGGCTGGCACGCTCAGAGGAGGCCGCGAGGGCGATCACGGCGCGCGGCGCCGAGGTCCGGCGCGGTGAGTTGGACGATCTCGACGGGCTGCGCCAGGCGGCGGCTGAGTCCGACGGCGTGATCCACCTCGCGTTCAAGCACGAGGCGGTGCAGACCGGCGACTTCCAGGGCGCGGCCGACGCCGACACCGCCGCGATCACCGTGATCGGCGACGCGCTGGCCGGCAGCGAGCGACCGTTCGTCAGCACCGGAGGGACGTTGATGCTGGCCCTGGGAGGCGTCAGTGGCCGCCCCGGGACCGAGGAGGACGCGCTCCCCGGAGGGCCGCGGATCGACTCCGAGAACATGCTGATCGCGCTGGCGCAGCGCGGCGTGCGCTCCTCCCAGGTGCGCCTCGCGCCGATGGTCCACAGCGACCTTGACAAGCACGGCTTCACCCCCGCGCTGATCGCGATGGCACGCGAGCACGGCGCCGCCGCCTACATCGGTGACGGAGCCAACCGCTGGCCGGCGGCGCACACCCGTGACATCGCGGTGCTCTACCGCCTGGCGCTGGAGCGCGCGCCGGCCGGCTCACGCCTGCACGGCGTCGGCGACGAGGGCATCCCGTTCCGCACGATCGCGCAGACGATCGCCGACCAGCTCGGGGTCGGCACCGTCAGCGTCAGCCCTGAGGAGGCGCCGATGCGGCTCAGCTACCTGGCGAGCTTCGCCGGGATCGACAACCCCACCTCCAACGCGCGCACCCGGGAGCTTCTTGGCTGGGAGCCCACGCACCCCGACTGGGTCAGCGACGTGCGCGCCGGCCACTACTTCGGCTGAGAGCGGGAGCCGCGCGGCGGGCGGCAGAGGCGGGCGGCCTAGGCGGGCCGCCCGCCGGTGGCCAGGCTGCGGTTCTTGTAGGCGTCATCGTCGGTCACCTCGCGCGTGAACCAGGCGGGCGCGACAAACCGCTCGGCGGCGCTCGCGTCGGTGAACTCCACCTCCGCGACGATCAGCCCGCACAGCGTCCCCGCGTAGATGTCGAGCTCGATCAAGAGACCGTCCGGGAGCGGGATCGCGTGGCGGCGCTTCTGCACCCGCGCCCCCTCGGTGGCGGGCCACAGACGCTCGAACTGCTGCGCGGAGAGCTCGATCTCAGCCTCGCCGCGGACCATTCCCCGACCGGACTTGACGGTCAGCGTGAAGCTCCCGTCACGGCGCCTGACGCGGGTCTCGCCGCCGTCGGCGGCGAGCGTCAGATAGCCCTGCTCGATGGTCGCGGCCGGCGCCGCCAGTGCCTGTGCGGGGATCGCTTCGGAATCGGCCACGAGCCACTTGCGCTCGACCTCGACCGCGGCCACGGCGTGCCCTAACCCTCCAGGACGCTGCCGTCGGCGATCACCATGCCGTCCGGCGGAGCCTCGATCTCAACCGCGCCGCGCACCACCACGTCAGCCCCGAACCTGACGTCGCCGCGCACCACCAGGCGGTCAGCGTCCCGCAGCGACGGCGGCCCGGCCGGCATCCGCAGCTCATAGTCGTCGAGCATCCCGAAGAACTCACGGTCCAGGGCGATGAACGGCATGCGGCCGTCCAGCTCCGGCGCCGGGTGCACGCGAAACTCATCCCCGAGCACATACGCATCGGAGCGCAGCAGCGTCAGGTCGTCATTGGTCTTGACCGGCACGAAGCGGGTGCGCGGCACCTGCAGCAGCCGCGCGCCGGGGAAGCTCGCGATCGCCGCACCCATCGCGCTCTCCAGCTGCAGCACCGGGGTTGAGCTGGGGTCGCGCGGGTCGACGGTCTTGGCGTTGGCGATCACCGGCAGCTCCAGCCCGCCGGCCTGCATGCGCGTGCGCAGCGCGTGCAGGTCGATCCACAGGGAGTTGGTGTTGTAGTAGCGCCAGCGGCGGTAATCCCGGAACGAGTCGGTGTCCTCGTGCGGGGTCTGCGCCAGCTCACGCAGGATCAGCTGCCCGTCGGCGCGGCGCATCGCGATGTGCCCGCCCTTGCGGTCCGCGGCGGTGCCGATCACGACCTCCATCAGGAACGGGATCTGCTCACGGACAACGTGCGCGGCGATGCGCGGGTCGACTGTCGCACCGAGGTTGTCTGAGTTGGCGATCATCACGTAGCGAAAGCCCTCCTCGATCAGCGCGTCCAGGCGCCCGGAGCCATACAGCGCGGCGTAGACGTCACCGTGCCCGGGCGGGCACCACTCGAGCGCGGGCGAGCGCTGCCAGCGAACCGGCATCAGCGTCTGGGCGTCCAGCTTGGGCACCATGCTCTGGAGGAAGTCCGGCGGCAGCTCCGGGGTTGTGATCTCCGGGTAGTCCGAAAGCAGCGCGAGCGTCGCCCAGTGGGTGGACTCCGAGTTCATCAGCAGCAGCGGCAGGCGCACCCCGTGGCGGCGGCGCAGCGCGACGATCTGACCGATGATGATCTCCAGGAAGGAGCGCCCGTCGCGCGCCTCGATCAGGGACTTGGGCTGCTGCAGGCCCATCGATGTAGCCAGCCCGCCGTTGAGCCTGATCACGGCCACCCGCTCGAGCGCCGAGACGGGATCCGCGTCCGGCAGCTGATCGAGGCTGGGCACGTCGGGAGCGGGCTCTATCTCGGAGGAGGGGATCCTCGTGGCCACCCCGGCGCTGACCCGGCTGAGCGCCGACACGAACTGATGAATCGCGGCGTCGGTCTGACCGGCGGCGCGCATCTTGGTGATCGCTGCAGCCACTGCTTGGTCGGTCATCACACGATTTTCCCTGTTGGCGCCTGAATCTGCGCTCTGACCTTGAGCGCAGCTTTACGCATCGCCCGGCTGCGCGCCACGCAACTCCGCGAGCCAGACGTCGGCGTTGCCGTCGCTGGGGGCCCGCCAGTCGCCGCGCGGCGAGAGCGAGCCGCCCGAGCCGACCTTCGGCGCGTTGGGCAAGGCCGAGCGCTTGAACTGGCTGGTCTGAAAGAAACGCCGCAGGAACACCTCCAGCCAATGGCTGATCTCGGCAGTGGTGTACTGGTTGCGGCGGTCCTCCGGGATCAGGTCCGGCCAGGCGCCGCGCCGACGCTCACCCCAGGCCTGGTGCGCGAGCCAGGCGACCTTGCTGGGCCGGTAGCCGAAGCGCAGCACGTGATAGAGAAAGAAGTCCTGCAGCTCATAGGGGCCGACCGTGGCCTCGCTGTGCTGTCCCGGCCCGGCCGCGTCACCGGCCGGGATCAGCTCTGGCGAGATCTCGGTGGCCAGCACCCTCGCCAGCACCTGACCGGCGCGCGCGCCGAACTGGTCGGTGTCGATCGCCCAGCGCAGCAGGAACTGGATCAGCGTCTTGGGGACCGAGGCGTTGACGTTGTAATGCGACATCTGGTCACCCACGCCGTAGGTGCTCCAGCCGAGCGCCAGCTCGCTGAGATCGCCGGTGCCCAGCACCAGCGCCCCGTGGCGGTTGGCCAGGCGGAAGAGGTGCGACGTGCGCTCGCCGGCCTGCACGTTCTCATAGGTGGTGTCGTAGACCGGGGAGCCGTCCGCGGCGGGATGTCCGATCGCCTCGAGCATCGCCTGCGCGGCGGGGCGGATGTCCAGCTCGGCGGCGCTGACCCCTAGCGCGTCCATCAGCTCGTGGGCGCTGCCCAGCGTCCGGCCGCTGGTGCCAAAGCCGGGCATCGTGTAGGCCAGCAGGTTGGTGCGCGGCAGCCCCATGCGGTCGAGCGCCCGCGCCGCGACGATCAGCGCGTGCGTCGAGTCCAGCCCCCCGGAGACGCCGACCACGAGCCGCTCGATCCCGGTCGCCTCCAGGCGCGTCTGCAGGCCGGCCACCTGGATGCGGTAGACCTCCTCACAGCGGGCGTGGCGGGTTGCGGCGTCGGCGGGCACGTAGGGGAAGCGCTCGATCGCGCGGTCAAGCGTCACGAGGCCTGCCGGGGGGCACAGCTCGAACTCGATGCGACGCATCGCGCGCAGGCGCTCACGGTGATCATGGATCGCGTCGCCCCAGGAGCTCGTCTCGGTGCGATCGCTGATCAGCCGGTCAAGGTCGATGTCTGCAGTGATCAGCCCGTCGGCCTCCGGGTAGCGCTGCGACTCGCCCAGGCACTCACCGTTCTCATAGATCAGCGCCTGGCCGTCCCAGGCCAGGTCGGTGGTCGACTCCCCCGGTCCGGCGGCGGTGTACAGGTAGGCGCTCAGCGTGCGCGCCGAGTGCGCGGCGCAGAGCGTGTGGCGGTACTCAGACTTGCCCACCAGGATGTTGCTGGCGGAGAGGTTGGCAAGCACCGTGGCCCCCGCCAGCGCCCCGTAGGTGCTCGGCGGGATCGCGCTCCAGACGTCCTCACAGATCTCGACGTGCAGTGCGAACCCCGGCAGGTCGGTGGCGCTGAACACGAGGTCATTGCCGAACGGCACGCCCTCAGCGCCGATCGTGAGGCTGTCACCGAGCAGGTCACGCGCCGCCCGGAACTGGCGCTTCTCATAGAACTCGCGGTACTCAGGCAGGTAGCTCTTGGGCACAACCCCGAGGATCCGCCCGCGGTGGATCACCACAGCGCAGTTGAAGAGACCCTGCTCGGCGCGCAGCGGCGCACCGAGCACGATCACCGGGTCGAGCTCCACGCTGCGCTCGCGCAGCAGCTCGATCGCGTCGAGCGTTGCCGCCAGCAGCGCCTCCTGCCGGAAGAGGTCCTCGCTGGTGTACGCCGCCAACCCAAGCTCCGGGAAGACCACCAGCGCGCAGCCCTGCTCCGCGGCGCGCTGCGCGAGCGCGAGGCTGCGCTGGGCGTTGAACTGCGGAGCGCCGATCCGCACGCGCGGGACGGCGGCGGCGATCCGCACGTAGCCGTGGGCGTAGATCGACTCCGGGGGCGGTTGCTGGGGCTTCACAGGTTGGAGTATCGCTCGCCGGCGGGCCGCTGCCGAATGCCGGGAAGAACGCTGCAGGCGTGGGCGACCGGGGCCCTGCGGTGGCGGGCTGGGAGCGCGCGGCGAGGGCCAACGCTCGGCCGCCTTCACTGGTCTCGGTCGCCGCCGCCTGTAATACTCGGGCGATGGCGACATCTGACACCGATCAGGGCGGCAGCGAGCAGACGATCCGCATCGTGATCGCCGACGATCATGCGATCGTGCGGCGCGGCCTGCGGCAGCTGCTGGAGAATGAGCAGGGCTTTGAGGTCGTGGCCGAAGCTGAGGACGTGGACAGCGCCCGTCGCTACCTGCGCGGCCACCACCCGGACGTGCTGGTGCTCGACCTGAACATGCCGGGCGAGCCGAGCCTCGAGGCGATCCCCAAGCTCCGCCAGGAGTTCCCGGCCACCCAGATCGTGGTGTTGACGATGCAGAACGAGCCCGCCTATGCGCGCACGGCGCTGAGCGCCGGGGTGCTCGGCTACGTGCTCAAGGAGTCAGCCGACGCCGAGCTGGTGGAGGCGATCCGCGCGGCCGTGGCCGGGGAGCACTACCTGAACCCGCGGCTGGGAGCGAAGGTCGCCGCCGAACCGCCCCCCGGGCCGCCGGACGGGCTCTCCGAGCGTGAGCTGGAGATCCTCAGGCTGATCGCGCTCGGCTACACCAACGCGCAGGTCGCGGAGGAGCTGTACCTGTCGGTGCGCACGGTGGAGACCCATCGCGCGCACATCCAGCAGAAGCTCGGGCTCAGCGACCGCGCGGAACTGGTCCGCTACGCGCTGGACCGCAAGCTCGTCAGCTGAGCGCGCCGGTCAGGCGCCCGTCGCGGAGCGTGACCACGCTGGTGAAGCCGTCGAGCTCGTCCACGCGGTGGGTGATCACGATCAGGCCACGGTCTCCAGCGGCCTGATCCAGTCCGCGCATCAACTCCCGGGCGGTGCTGTCGTCGAGGTGCGCGGTCGGCTCGTCGAGGATCAGGAAGCGCGCGTCGGCGAGCAGCGCGCGGGCGAGCGTCAGGCGCTGTCGCTGCCCCCCGGAGAGCAGGTCACCGTCCTCCCCCACGAGCGTGTCGATGCCGGCCGGGAGCAGCCTGACCCAGGCGTCCAGCGCGACCGCGCGCAGCGCCTGCCAGAGCTCCTGCTCACTCGCGTCGCGGCGTGCCAGCAGCAGGTTCTCACGGATCGTGGTGGTGAACACGTGGGCGTCCTGGGCGGCCAGCAGCACCGCGCGGCGGGCGTCGTGCAGCCGCAGCTCCCGCAGGTCCACGTCGCCGAGCAGCACGCGGCCGCCCGACGGGTCCTCGAAGCGTGCCAGCAGCAGCGCGAGCGTCGTCTTGCCGGCGCCGCTGGAGCCGGTCAACGCCACCCGGCAGGCCGGCGGGAAGCTGGCGTTGAGGTCGCGCAGCACCGGCTCACCGTCGTAGGAGAACTGCACGTGCTGCAGGTGCAGCGCCAATGGCCCGTCCGGCAGCACACGGGCCACCGCGGGATCGCTCACGGCCGGGCGCGTGAGCCGCAGCTCCTGCAGCCGCGTGGCCGCCTCCGCGCAGCCTCGCAGCGCGCGCGCAGCCAGCGGCAGCGGCGCCAGACCCTCGAATGCCCCCAGCACCAGCAGCGCCAGCGCCGCCAGCAGCACCGGGCTCAGCGAGCCCGCATGCACCTGCGGAATCGCGACCAGCAGCACGGCGATCACCGTCATCCCGGTGAGCAGCGAGGAGAGCGTGGTCGCGCCCGCCGCCGCCAGCGCGTCACGGCGTGAGATCGCGCTGAGCGCGTCTGAGATCCGCGAGATCCGCGCGACCCGTTGCTCCGCCCGGCCGGCGACGGCCAGCTCAACCGAACCCTCCAGCGCCTCCAGCAGCTCGTCAGCCAGGGCCCCGCGGGCCGCCGCCTGGCGGCGGCCCGCGGCGGCGGCCACGGCCCCCGTCACCACCGGCACCACCAGCGCGCTCACCAGCAGCGCCAGCGCGATCACCAGCCCCGCCGCTGGGAGCATCAGCCAGCCGACGAGTCCGGCCGCCAGCACCACCAGGGCGGCGACCACCGGCGGCGCCAGCGCCCGCAGGTAGAGGTCCTGGAGCGCATCCACGTCGGCCACGAAGCGCGACAGCAGATCGCCCTGACGGCGCCCGCGCAGCGCGCCCCGGCCGAGCGGCGCGAGCACCGCGTAGAAGCCCGCGCGCAGCCTCGCCAGCACGCGCAGCGCGAGGTCGTGCGAGACCAGCCGCTCCGCGTAGCGCAGCACCGCGCGTGCGAGCCCGAAGGCCCGCACCGCCGTGATCACCGCGGTCAGCGCGAGGATGTCGGGCCGCTGGGCGGCACGCGAGATCAGGTAGCCCGAGGTTGAGAGCAGGCCGGCGGCGGCCATCACGGCACCGAAGCCGAGCGCCACCGACCAGCCCAGGCGCCGTCCCTCCCCCGGCGCCAGCCGCGCCGCCGAGCGCAGGCCCGACCAGCCGCCGGCGTTCATGCGGCAACCTCGTCCAGCGTCGCGCGCAGCGGCCGCGCCGCGTGCAGCTCAACCACGCGGTCCGCCCGGGCGGCGAGTCGCAGCTCATGGGTGATCAGCAGCAGCGTGCGTCCCCGCGCCAACGCGCAGATCGCCTCACCCACCGCGGCTGCCGTGTCGCTGTCGAGGTTCGCGGTCGGCTCATCGAGCACCACCAGCGAGGCGTCGCTGAGAAACGCGCGCGCCAGCGCCACGCGCTGCGCCTGCCCGGCGGAGAGGCGCCGTGCGCCGTCGCCGATCACGGTGTCCAGGCCGGCGGGCAGCTCACGCAGCAACTCCCCCAGGCCCGCGGCACGCGCCGCCCGCAGAACCTGCGCCTGCGCCGCTGCGGGGTTTGCGAGCGCGATGTTCTGCGCGAGCGTGCCATGGAACAGCTTCACGCGCTGCGGCACCCAGGCGGTGCGCGCGCGCCAGTCTTCCAGCGGGATCCGGCGCAGGTCGAGGCCGCCGCAGCTGACGGTCCCGGCGGTGGGGTCGGCGAGGCGCAGCGCCAGCGCCGCCAGCGTCGACTTGCCGGCGCCGCTGGCGCCGGTGATCGCCACGAACTCCCCGGGCGCGACCGTCAGCTCGAGTTCACTGATGACGTCGCCCGCGCGCCCCGGATAAGCGAAGCTCACCGCGGCGAAGTGCAGCGGTGCGGTGCGTGGATCGGGTGGCTGCGGTGGCTGCGCGGAGGAGGCGCCGGCACAGGTCAGCCCCGGCTGGTCGAGCACCTCGAGCAGCCGGCCGGCCGCGGCCAGCCCGTCGGCGCTGGCGTGGAACTGCTGACCGACCTGGCGCAGCGGGCTGTAGAGCTCAGGCGCCAGCAGCAGCACGGTGAGCCCCGCCCGCAGGCCGAGGTGCCCGCCGGTCAGCTGCACGCCGATGGTGGCGGCCACCAGCCCGGTGCCGATCATCGCGCACAGCTCCAGCACCAGCGCCGAGAGGAACGCCAGCCGCAGCGTGCCCATCGTCTCGCTCCGGTAGCGCTCACCGACCTCGGTCAGCATCTGTGACTGCGCCAGCTCCCGGCGGTGGGCGCGCAGCGTCTCCATGCCGCGCACCACGTCCAGGAAGTGGCTGGAGAGCAGTGAGAGCGCCTGCCAGCGGCGCCGCGTGCGCGACTCGGCGCCGATCCCGATGAGGATCATGAACACCACCAGGACAGGGATCGTGATCAGGAAGATCAACGCCGCCACCCAGTCCAGCGGCGTGACCCAGATCAGCACCGCCAGCGGCACGGTGACGGCGAGCGTCAGCGAGGGCAGGTACCCGGCGAAGTAGCTCTCCAGCGAATCGACCCCCTGCACGGCGGCGGCAGCCAGCTCACCGCTGCGCTCCCCCGGCGCGCGTCCCGGCCGCGTGATCAGCAGGTGCTGCGCCAGGCGCACGCGCAGCTCCGCGAGCACCCGCGCCGCGCCGATCCGCCCTGACAGCTCGAACGCCCCGGCCAGCAGCGCCCGTGCCAGAAAGACCGCGGCGAGCGCGACCAGCAGGCCGCCGAGCTCGGTGAGCCGGGCGTGGCCGAGGGCCGCGCGTGTGATGATCCGCGCCAGCAGCGCGGCCTGGGCGACGGCACACACCGCGCTGCCCACGCCGAGCAGCCCGGCGGCCAGCAGGTGCGGCCGCGCCGCCCTGGTCTCCCGCATCAACCGCCTGTCGATGCGGGCGGTGCGCGGCGATGGCGGTGGCTGGCGGGTGGCCCGCCGGCCACCCGCCGGGGGCTGCGGCTGCGACCCGTTCACGCCGAGCCGCCGAACTTCCTCTCGGCCACGGCGATCGGGTTCAGCGGGCCCTCGTAGTCGTCGCGCCCGAGGCGATGCCGGAAGACCCAGTAGGTCCAGCCCTGGTAGAGCAGCACGATCGGCACGAAGATCACTGAAACGATCGTCATCACCACCAGCGTGTAATGGCTCGAGGAGGCCGCGCTCAGCGTCAGGTCGAAGGCGCGGCCGGTGGTCGACGGCAGCGCGTTGGGGTAGAGGGTCACAAAGAACGTGACCGTCAGCAGCGTGATCACGGCGCTGGTGAGGGCGAACGCGACCCCCTCCCCGGCACGTCGCGCGAAGGGGATCGCGAGCGCCGCCAGCGCTGTCAGGATCGCCAGCACCAGCACGCCGCCGCGGCCGGACTGCTGGGCGATGGTCCAGATCATGAAGGCGACCGCCAGCAGCGCCGCCAGCGGCTCAACCCGCGTGCTCAGCACGCGGGCGCGCTCATGCAGCTCTCCGGAGACGCGCAGCGCCAGGAAGTTGGCGCCGTGCGTGAGGAACAGGCTGAGCGTCACCAGCCCACCGAGCAGCGCGTAGGGGTGAAGCAGATCCCAGAGCGAGGCGTGAACCACGTTCCCGGCGCCCATCGGCACGCCGTGGATGAAGTTCGCCCAGGCCACACCGAAGAGCAGGGCGGCGACGGCGCTGGAGATCGCCACCACCCACTCCCACGTCGCCCGCCAGCCGGCGGAGTCGTGCTTGCCCCAGAACTCGAACGAGACACCGCGCAGGATCAGCGCGGCGAGCACCAGGAAGAGCGCCAGGTAAAAGCCGGAGAAGGCGGCCGCGTACCAGCCCGGGAACGCCGCGAAGGTCGCGCCGCCGGCCACCAGCAGCCAGACCTCGTTGCCGTCCCAGACCGGCCCGATCGTGTGGATGATCATGCGCGTGTCAACGCGGTCACGCGCCAGCAGCTTGACCAGCATGCCAACACCGAAGTCGAAGCCCTCGAGGATGAAGTAGCCGGCCCAGAGGACGCCGATCAGGACGAACCACAGGACCTGCAGGAAGGTGGGATCGGGATGCATCTTCAGGCTCCTCCTAGTAGGCCAGGACCAGCTCACTGTGCGGGGCGTTGGGTGGCTGCTCGCCGGCGCCCTGATCCCCGGGATCGGGCTCGGGGCCGTGCTTTGCCTCCTTGAGCATCAGCCAGGCGCCGATTGCGATCAGCACCCCGTAGAGGACGATGTAGCCGGCCAGCGTGAACACGATGTCACCGGTGCCGACGTTCGGCGAGTTGGCCTGCGAGGTCTTCAGCAGGCCGAAGACGACCCAGGGCTGGCGGCCGACCTCGGTGAAGATCCAGCCGGTCCAGTTGGCGAGGATCGGCAGCACCAGGCCCAGCAGCGCGAGCCGCTGGAACCTGCGGCTGACCTCGAGCCTGCGCCTGCGCTCCAGCCAGATGCCGCCCAGTGAGATCACCATCATCAGCACGCCGGCGCCGATCATCAGCCGGAAGCTCCAGTACTCGACCCCGACAGGCGGCACGTAGTTGCCGGGCCCGAACTGCTTGCGCTCGGCCGCCTGGATCTGGTCGATGCCCCTGATGTTGCCGCCCCAGCTGAGATCCTCGATCAGGCTCAGCAGGTGCGGGATCCGGATCGAGGTGATGTTGTTGGGGCAGGGGTTGGTGGTGAAGCCCGCGACCGAGAAGATCGAGAAGCTCTGGCCGTGCCCGGAGTTGCAGACCGCCTCGGCGGCGGCCATCTTCATCGGCTGCTGGTCGACCATCAGGCGGCCCTGGCCGTCACCGAAGGCCATCGTCGCCAGCACCGCCGCCAGCGTGAACGGCAGCGCCAGCCGCATCGAGCGCGTGATCACCGCGTTGCGGTTGCCGCGCAGCCACAGGAACGCGCTGACCGCCACCACCAGCATGCCGCCGGTCGTGAACGCCCCGAGGATCGTGTGCGGGAAGGCGAGCAGCACCGTCGAGTTGAACAGCACCGAGAAGATGTTGGTCAGCTGCGCGTGCCCGGTCGCGTGGTTGATCTCGTAGCCGACGGGGTGCTGCATCCAGGAGTTGGCCGCGAGGATGAAGTAGGCCGACAGCACGGTGCCGATCGCCACTAGCCAGATGCTCGCCAGGTGCCACTTCCTGGGCAGGCGACCCCAGCCGAAGATCCAGAGCCCGACGAAGGTCGACTCCATGAAGAATGCGATCAGGCCCTCCATCGCCAGCGGCGCGCCGAAGATGTCACCGACATAACGGGAGTAGAGCGACCAGTTCATGCCGAACTGGAACTCCTGGACGATGCCGGTGACGACGCCGATCGCCATCGAGATCAGCAGGAACTTGCCCCAGAAACGGGTTGCCCGCAACCAGGTCTCGTCGCCGCTCAGATACCAGCGCGTCTGGCAGATCGCGACGAACAGGGCCAGCCCGATCGACATCGGCACGAAGATGAAGTGGAAGAGGGTCGTGACTGCGAACTGGAGTCGCGCGAAGTCCAGAGTGTTCATGCTGACCTTTCTCTCGCCGGAAGCGCCTGGCCACATCCTAAGCCCCGTCTGACGGGGCCCGCTCCGGATCCGGGCGCGCCGCGGGCGCGGGATCACCGCGAAGCGCGCTGCGGCCTTCTACCGGCCGCGCACGCAGGCGTTCGGCTAGCGTGCCAAGCACCGGGTTCCTAGGCAACGATTGACGGGAGACGAAAGTGATCTTGATCGCTTATGACGGCTCGGAGGACGCGAAGGCGGCGGTAGCCCGCGCCGGCCAGCTGTTCAGCGGCCAGCAGGCCACCGTGGTGACGGTCTGGCAGCGCTTCCTCGACACGATGATGCGGATGGGCGGCGGCGTGGGCGTGATCGTCGACTACGGCGAGATCGACGCCTCGGCCGAGCAGGCTGCGCAGGAGCAGGCGGCGCAGGGCGCGGAGCTGGCCCGGGCGGCGGGCCTGGACGCGACGGCGCGCGCGGCGGTGGTTGAGATCACGGTCGCGGCGGCGCTGATCGACGCTGCGACCGAGGTCGACGCGGACGTGATTGTGATGGGGTCGCGCGGCTTCACCGGCGTGAAGTCGATCATGCTGGGCAGCGTCTCCCACCATGTGCTGCAGCACGCCGACCGGCCGGTGCTGGTGGTCCCCTCGCCGGAGGTCGCAAGCGCCCGAGCTGAGCACCACAGGAACCTCAAGTAGCCGTGGTGGCCCGGCGCCCGCCGGCGCGGCGGGTGCCGGGCCACAGCCGCGCTGCGGCGCCCGGG
>JAJZDA010000099.1 GCA_021851525.1 Actinomycetes bacterium
GGCCGCCCGTCGCCGGCGGCGCCCGGCGGCGTGCTACCTGGGCGTCAGGGGGCGGCGGGAGGGGCGACTCGGGCGCGGCGCGCGCAGCTGCTGGACGGAGTCGCGCTCACGCAGCGGCATCGGGATGCGGCGGATCGTCGGCCCAGGGGCTCCCCCGGAGGGGCTCTGAGGCGCGTCCAAGAGCGCGGTGATCGCCTCACGTCCAAGCTCGTAGTGGGGCAGCGCGACGGTCGTCAGGTGGGGGCGCAGCCAGGTGGCCAGCAGATCATCGTCAAACGACACCACCGAGACGTCGCCGGGAACCGTGAGGCCCGCCTCCGCGATCGCCTGGTAGGCGCCCAGCGCGAGCCGGTCGTTGAAGCAGACGATGCCGCTGGGCCGGGTGCGCTGCATCAGCAGGCGCGTTGCCTCGTAACCGATGTCCGGCTGCCAGTCCGGGCAGGGAACCGCGTCGGCCAGCTCCACCCCGGCCTCGGCCATCGCCTGGACGATGCCGTCGAGCCGCTGCACCGCCGCGAGGCTGCCCTCCGGGGTGTCGTCGGGCGGCGCCGCGCCGATGATCGCAATCCGCTCCCGGTGCCCCGCCCGCAGCAGCGCGTTGACCGCTGAGCGCCCCGCCTCAAACTCGTCGGGCACCACGCAGGTGATGGCAACCGGCTGTGTCGGCACCGCATTGAGCAGCACCGCGGGACGATGCGTCAGCCCCGCCGGCAGATCCAGCTCCCGGGTGTACATCGACGCGAACACGATCCCGTCCACGCCACGGTCGTGCATCGCCTCGATCAACTGCGTCTCGAGCTCCTGGTCACCCTCCGTCTCGCCGATGAACAGCAGGTGCTCCCGGTCACGCGCCGCATCCAGCGCACCCCAGATCAGATGGCCGGCGAAAGGCGTCGTGGCCACCGTGTCTGAGACGAAGCCGATCGTGCGGCTGGTGCCGGTCCGCAGGCTGCGTGAGACGATGTTGGGGCGGTACCCGGTCTCCTGGGCGGCGCGCAGCACGCGCGCCTCGGCGTCCGGTGAGATTCGCATCTCCGCGCCGCGCCCCGAGAGCACGAAGGACGCCGCCGTGGTGGAGACCCCTGCGCTGCGGGCCACGTCGGCGAGCGTTACACGGTTGCGGGCCACCTGAACGGACGTTAGCGGGATCAGCGGGCGCTTGACAAATCGCCTCGGGGTAGCGATCATCCACCCTGCTAATTCGATTTAGCAAGGGGATTACGCGCTCTGACGGGGCGCGCCCCCGAAATCAAAGGACAATGCGTTGCGCCGTCTCAGGCAGGTGAGCGGCTGGCGCACAGACCCTGGAGGAGGGAACGATGTTCAAGACTCGCCGAGGAGGCGACCTAGATGCTTAGGCGCGCCCGCGGACATGCGCAGGCTGCGCGCCCCAGGTCCGCTTCACTGATGGTGATCGTGCTGGCGGCGGTCTCGCTCGCCTCGCTGATAGCCGCCTCTGCCGCCACCGCCGCGCGCCAGGCGCGCGCCGCGGCCAGCACCAGCTTCGCCGCGGCCTGCGGCACCAAGCACGTGACGCTCACCGGTTACTTCGAGACCGGGTTCCCGGACGTCACCGAGCTCACGTCGGCTTTCACCAAGCAGTACCCCAACGTCAAGTGGCAGGTCCGCGAGGATCCGTTCGCGACGATCACGCAGGACGCGGCGCTCACGCTCGGCGGCCCCAACCCGCCGGACCTGATGCGCCTGCCGACGATCTCGAGCCTGGTCAAGGACCACCTGCTCAAGAACCTGACGCCGTACTACAACCTGTACCACTGGAACAAGTTCCCGGCCTCACAGCTGGCGCAGCTGCGCACCTCGCCCTCGGGCGTCGGTGTCGGCTCCGGGCCGCTCTACGCGATGGGCCTGAACTACAGCCTCACCGGCGTCTTCTACAACAAGGCGCTGGCCGCCAAGATCGGCATGAAGAGCGCGCCCAAGACGCTCGCTCAGCTCGACGCGCTGCTGGCCAAGGCCAAGGCCGCGGGCATCACCCCGATCGAGCAGTTCAACGGCGGTGCCACCGGCGGCCTGCTGTTCCCGCTGCAGCAGCTGATGGCCGACTACGGCTCCGCTGCGCAGATCGACAAGTGGGTCTTTGACAAGCCCGGGGCGACGATCAACACCCCGGCCAACGTCAAGGCCACAGAGCACCTGCAGCAGTGGATCAAGGCGGGTTACTTCAACTCCGACGCCAACGCCGTGCTCTACCCGCAGATGATGAGCAACTTCGAAGCGGGCAAGGCGCTGCTGATCTTCGACGGTGACTGGGAGTCAGGCAACTTCGACCAGCACATGCCGGGCAAGGTCGGCTTCTTCCTGATGCCGCCGCTGAAGGCCGGCGGTCCGGTGGCCGGAATGTCGGCGCCGCTCACCTACGGGATCGCGGCCAACGCGCCGCATGCCGCCTGCACCGCGTACTTCCTCAACTGGGTTGCGACCAACCCGACCGCACGGAAGATCAACGTCAAGTACGGCGGCTCCAACCCGGGCGGTCCGACGGCGCTCAAGATCCCCACGGTCAAGCCCGGCTCGACCACGTCCCAGACGCTTGCCGCTGGCGGCCTGGTCGCCAAGGACAACGGGGACATGGGCTTCATCGCCAACGCCAACGGCTCGATCTACGCCGAGGCATGGACGCCGGCCGTGCAGAAGCTGTTCGCCGGGCAGACGACGCCGCAGGGCGTGCTCAGCTCGGTTCAGGCCGCCTACAAGGCAGCCGGCAGCTAGCTCCGAGCGGCACGATGTCAGAAGAAGTGATGGTCACCTCCCGGCGCGAGCTTCGCGCCGGGAGGTCAACACTGCGGGCGCGGCGCGGGGTCGCGCGGGGTTACGCGGGCTGGGTGTTCCTGGCGCCGGCGATGGTCGCCTACGGGATGTTCGTGCTCTGGCCGCTGATCACGAGCATCCGCTACTCGCTCTACAACTGGGACGGCGTCAGCACCCCCCACTGGGTGGGGCTGCACAACTACGCCACGGTGTTCAGCGACTCGACGCTGCTGAGCGTCATCGGTCACTCGTTCCAGCTGATCATCTACTTCTCTCTGATCCCGGTGACGCTCGGCCTGATCGTCGCGGCGCTGATGCGCCGGGTGGTCACCGGCAAGCTGGGAACGGTCGCGCGCACGGTGCTCTTCCTGCCTCAGGTGGTACCGCTGGTGGCGGCAGGCATAGCCTGGAACTGGGTGCTCTCCTCGAACGGCGCCCTCAACCAGATCCTCTCCGCCGTCGGGCTGGGTGGGATCACGCGGGCCTGGCTGGGGGACTTCACCTTCGCGCTGCCGGCGGTGGGCGTGATCGGCGTCTGGGTGCTGCTGGGCTTCTGCACCGTGCTGATGCTCGTCGGGATGAGCAAGATCGACCCGGCGCTGTATGAGGCATCGCAGCTGGACGGCGCCGGCCCGATCCGTGAGTTCTTCTCGATCACGGTGCCCGGCCTGCGCCAGGAGATCGGCGTCTGCGTGACGGTCACCGTGATCGCCGCGCTCTCCGCCTTTGACATCGTCTACATCTCCACCAGCGGCGGCCCCGGCACGCAGACGATGGTGCCCGGCCTGGAGATCTACCAGCTGGCCTTCTACAACCGTGAGGTCGGGCTGGCCTCGGCGCTGGCGGTGGTGCTGATGGTGCTGGTGCTGATCTGCGTGCTGCCGATCCAATGGTTCGTCAACCGCGGAGGGCGGCAGTGAGAGCGACACGCGGCAGCCGCTACGGCGGCACCGTCATCCTGATGCTGCTGACCGCCTGGACGCTGCTGCCGTTCGCCAGCCTGTTCACCGCGGCCCTGCACCCGTCAGGCACCTACCCCAGCGGCCTGAGCTGGCCCTCGCACCCCCAGTGGGGGAACTTCGTGCAGGCCTTCAACGTCGCCAACATGGCGACGATCTTCAAGTCAAGCGCGCTGATCGTGCTGGGTGTGGTGCCGGTCACGGTGCTGATCGCGGCAATGGCCGGGTTCGCGCTGGGGCAGCTGCGCGTGCGTGGCGGCAAGCTCGCCTTCGGGCTGCTGTTGCTCGGGCTGACGCTGCCGTTCGAGGGCATCATCGTGCCGCTCTACTACGAGGTGGAGCACCTCGGCTTCCTCGACACGCGCTGGGCGATCATCCTGCCGCTGATCGGGCTGTTCATGCCGTTCGGCGTGTTCTGGATGCGCGCGCACTTCGTCAACGTGCCCTCCGAGCTGACCGAGGCGGCGAGCATCGACGGCGCCAGCACCTGGCAGCAGTTCTGGGGCGTGCACATCCCGCTGGCGCGGCCCGCCCTGGTCTCGCTGGCGATCCTCACCACCGTCTGGACCTGGAACCAGTTCCTGCTGGCTGTGGTGCTCGTCAACAACCCGGCCGACAGGACCATGGCGGGGGCGCTGGGCGCCTTCCAGGGCGACTGGGGCACCAACGTGCCGCTGCTCTCCGCCGGCTCGCTGCTGATCCTCGCGCCGATGATCCTGATCTACGCGGTCTTCCAGCGCCAGTTCCTGGCCGCGCTGCTGCAGGGAGCAGTGAAGGGATAGTCATGAGTCAACACGGATGTGAGCGCCCGCGTGCGGCTGCCGCGGCGGGTCGGGCACGGTCTGAGCTAGGGCCCTGCGCGGCGCGCACGGGCCGGGAGGGATGAGATGGGACTGCGCCTGGATGACAAATGGGTCTGGGACTTCTGGTTCGCGCGAGCGGGCGAGGAGCACCACGTTTTCTACCTGCAGGCGCCGCGTGCGCTGGGGGACCCGGATCTGCGCCACCGTCACGCGACGGTCGGTCACGCGGTCTCAACCGACCTCACCCACTGGCGCGTGCTGCCCGACGCGCTGCACCCCGGCGAGCCTGGCGCGTGGGACGACGTCGCGATCTGGACCGGCAGCGTGCTTGCCCACGAGGGTCGCTGGTACATGCTCTACACCGGCACCGGCAACGCCGACGAAGGTCTGGTGCAGCGCATCGGGCTGGCCGTCTCCGATGATCTGGTGAGCTGGTCCAAGCACCCCGCCAACCCCGTGATCGAAGCGGACGCGCGCTGGTATGAGACGCTCGACCGCTCGCGCTGGCGCGACCAGTCCTGGCGCGATCCGTGGCTGTTCACCACCGCGCAGGATGACTACGTGCACGTCTACATCACCGCGCGCACGCCCGCCGGTGAGCCCGACGGTGCCGGGGTGGTGGCGCACGCGCGCTCACGCGACCTGGTCAGCTGGGAGGTCGGCCCGCCGGTCACCGACGGTGGGGAGTTCGCGCAGGTCGAGGTGCCGCAGCTGGTGGCGCTCAACGGCGGCTACTCGCTGCTGATCTCCTGCCTGGAGGAGGATCACTCGCGCCGGCGCCGCGCCC
The DNA here is from genome assembly GCA_021851525.1 of Actinomycetes bacterium. Taxonomy (GTDB): domain Bacteria; phylum Actinomycetota; class Thermoleophilia; order Solirubrobacterales; family Solirubrobacteraceae; genus Palsa-465. Next base: position 5,319 of record JAJZDA010000099.1, read on the forward strand.
GGCCCGAGGTGATCCCGCGCTCCGGCACCTACATCTTCAGCGGGCCCTCGGAGTTCGGTCCGTTCAGCGCCGGGCCGGGGCCGCTGGTGCTCGACGACCACGGCACGCAGACGCTCTACGCGGGCAAGCTCGTGGAGGTGGCGCCGGGAGAGCTGCGCTTCATGGCCTTCCGGGGCGACGGCGCCGAGGGCTTCGCCGGCGAGCTGACCGACCCGCTGCCGGTCAGTCTGCTGCCTGAGCACGGGCTCGCCGTGCAGGACGCTCAGCGCAGCCGCGCGCCGGTCAAGGTTGAGATCGCCCCGGAGATCCGGGACCTGATCGAATGGGGAACGCAGGTCAGCGAGCGCTACGGCGAGCTGCCGCTGGAGCGGCTGCGCGTCGAGCTCGCGCGCGAGCACGATCAGGAGATGCGCCGGCTCGGGATGCGCCTGGAGGCGGGGGTCAGCTTCGCCGATCACACGCTCGCGGTGCCCGGCGGTGAGATCCGCGTGCGCCTGTTCGTGCCCGACTCGCAGGGCCCGCATCCGCTCTTCCTGCACCTGCATGGCGGCGGCTTCGTGTTCGGGAGTATCGACTCCGTGGTCAACGACGCCAAGTGCTCGAGGATCGCGCGGCGCGCGCGCTGCGCGGTGGCCACGGTCGACTACCGCCTGGCACCGGAGGCACGCTTCCCGACGGCCGCCGAGGACTGCTATGCGGCGCTCGAGTTCCTTGCGAGTGAGGCGCCGCGGCTGGGGCTGGACGTGGCGCGCATGGCGGTCGGCGGTGAGTCGGCCGGCGGCAACCTCGCGGCCGTGGTGGCGATGATGGCGCGTGACCGCCGCGGCCCCAAGCTCGTCGCGCAGCTGCTGGAGGTGCCGGTCACCGACATCAGCAGCTCGGGAGCCGACTATCCGTCGGTGGCGCAGTTCGCCGCCGGCTACGGGCTTGACGCGACCGACATGGACACCTACTCCGAGCAGTATCTCGGCGCCGGCGGGGACGGCGGCGACCCCTACGCGTCGCCGCTGCTGGCGCAGGACCTCAGCGGCCTGCCGGCGGCGCACGTCCTCACCGCGGAGTTCGATGTGCTGCGTGACAGCGGCGAGCTGTATGCCCGCCGCCTGCTGGCGGCGGGCGTGAGCGTCAGCGCCACGCGGATGCTCGGCCACACCCACGGCTCGGCCGTGCTGTGGCCGGTCTGGGAGCCCGCCGAACGCTGGATGCGCACCGTCGAGGGCGCGCTGCGTACCGTTCTGCACCCGCACGAGCGCACGAGGAGAGAGCATGGCATCGCTTGAATTCGCATCGGTCAGCAAGGTGTACGACTCGAGTGTCTGGGCCGTGCGTGACCTCAACCTCTCCATCAGCGACGGTGAGTTCGTCGTGCTGGTGGGTCCGTCTGGGTGCGGCAAGACCACCGCGCTGCGCATGCTGGCGGGGTTTGAGGACGTCACCGCGGGGGAGATCCGGATCGCCGGGGAGCCGGTCAACAACGTGCTGCCGCGCGACCGGGACATCGCGATGGTCTTCCAGAACTACGCGCTCTACCCGCACATGAAGGTTTACGACAACATCGGCTACGGCCTGAAGGTGCGGCGCATGCCGAAGGCCGAGCGGGCGGCGCGGATTGAGCGCGTGGCGGGGATGCTGGGCCTGACCGAGGTGCTGGCGCGGCGCCCCAGCCAGCTCTCCGGCGGCCAGCGCCAGCGCGTCGCGATGGGGCGTGCGATCGTCCGCCAGCCGCGTGCCTTCCTGATGGACGAGCCGCTCTCCAACCTCGACGCGCGGCTGCGCGTGCGGATGCGCACAGAGATCGCCGGGCTGCAGCGTGAGCTCGGTGTGACGACCGTCTACGTGACCCACGACCAGATCGAGGCGATGACCATGGCCGACCGTGTGGCGGTGCTGCGCGGCGGCGTGCTGCAGCAGTTCGACACCCCGCAGGCGGTCTACTCCAACCCCGCCAACCTGTTTGTCGCGAGCTTCATCGGCAGCCCCGGCATGAACCTGCTGCAGGCTCGCTTCGAGCAGCGCGACGGGGGCGTCGCCTGCCTGCTGGGCGATTATTCGCTGATCTTGCCCGAGGCGGTGCTGAGCGCCCATCCGGAACTTCTGCGTCGCGGTGCGGCGGGTGTCGCGCTGGGCGCACGGCCGGATGCGGTGAGCGTCGCCGCCGCCGGTCAGCCGGGCCTCGCGGGGACGGTCGTGGCCGCCGAGGAGCTGGGCTCGGAGGTGGTCCTGCACATCCAGGTGCAGGCCGAGCCGGTGGTTCACGAGGCGGTCCAGGACGGGCTCACCGACGAGCGCCTGGAGCCGGTCACCGGGCTCGACGGCGGCGCCTCGCGGTCAGCGGTGATCGTCGCGCAGCTGCCGGCCGACGCCGCCTTCCGCCGCGGGGATCGCGTGGCTGTCGCCCTCGACGCCCCCAAGCTGCACTTCTTTGAGCTCGAGCACGGCGTGACGCTGCGGGATCTGCCGCCCGCGCCCGCCCCCGCCGCGGCGCCGTCCGCCAGCGCCGGCCAGAGGACCGTGGAGGCGCAGGCTTGAGCGTCTGCGCGTTGCCCGGCGCCCCCGCCGGCCTGGCGCCCGGGAAGCACGGGCCGTGAGCTACGGCGGGATCGAGGCCGGCGGCACCAAGTGGGTGTGCGGCGTCGGTGACGGCCAGGGCGAGGTGAGCGAGGCGATCGCCTTCCCGACAGGCTCACCGCAGGAGACCCTCGCGCAGGCTGTCAGCTTCTTCGAGCAGCACGGGCCGCTTCACGCGCTGGGCGTCGGCAGCTTCGGGCCGGTTGACGTGCGCCGCGGCTCACCGACGTTCGGGCGGATTGCCGGGACGCCGAAGCCGGGCTGGTCCCAGACGGACGTCGCCGCCACGCTGGCGCAGCGGCTGGGCTTGCCGGTGGCGCTCGACACCGACGTCAACGCGGCGCTGATCGGGGAGCTGCGCTGGGGCAGCGGCGCCGGGTTTCAGAACGTCGTCTACATCACCGTCGGCACCGGCATCGGTGGCGGCGTGCTGGCCAACGGCCGCCTGGTCCACGGGCTGCTGCACCCCGAGCTCGGGCACATGCGGATCCCCCACGACCGCGCGCTGGACCCGTTCCCCGGATGCTGCCCGTTTCACGGTGACTGCCTGGAGGGGCTCGCCTCGGGGGAGGCGATCCGCCAGCGTTGCGGCGAGCGCGCCGAGCGGATCACCGACCCCGCAGTCTGGGAGCTCGAGGCCCGCTACCTGGCCCACGCGATCACCAACATCAGCTACGTCCTCTCGCCCGAGCGGGTGATCGTCGGCGGCGGCGTGATCAACGCACCGGGGCTGCTGGCGCAGGTGCGCACCCAGGTGCGTGAGCTGGTCGGCGGCTACCCGGACGCCAGTGGCGTGCTTGAGCGCGTGGGTGGTGAGGAGTTCATCGTCACGCCCGGGCTGGGCAACCGCGCCGGCGTGCTCGGGGCCCTCGCACTGGCGCGGGACCTGCACCGCGGCGCCGGCTGAGCGCGGCGGCCGCTGGGCTCGCCACGCGCGTCTCTGAGATGCTTCGGGCGACGGGTTATGACAGGAACCCGCGTGAGTAAGGACGGAGATTCATGGCTGAAGTCCAGGTGGAGGCCCGCGCGCGGGCCAGGCTCGCGCAGCTGACGCTGGAGGAGAAGGCGTCGCTGCTCGATGGACGCGATTTCTGGCACACCAAGCCGGTCGAGCGGCTCGGGGTGCCGGCGCTGACGGTCAGCGACGGGCCGCACGGGTTGCGCAAGCAGGCGAACCTCGGTGACCCGATCGGGCTCAACGCGTCGGTGCAGGCGACCTGCTTCCCGCCGGCGGTGGCGCTGGCGTGCAGCTGGGACCCGCAGCTGGCGCGGCGGGTCGGTGAGGCGCTGGGTGATGAGTGCCGCGCCGCTGATGTGGCGGTGCTGCTCGGCCCCGGAATCAACATGAAGCGCTCGCCGCTGTGCGGCCGCAACTTCGAGTACTTCTCGGAGGACCCGCTGCTGGCGGGCGCGATGGCGAGCGGCTGGGTGCAGGGCGTGCAGAGCCGTGGGGTCGGGACCTCGCTCAAGCACTTCGCCGCCAACAACCAGGAGGCTGAGCGGCTGCGCGTCTCCGCCGAGGTCGATGAGCGCACGCTGCGCGAGATCTACCTGGCGGCCTTTGAGCAGGTGGTCCGCGCTGCGCAGCCGTGGACGGTGATGTGCTCCTACAACCGGATCAACGGCGTGTACGCGTCTGAGCACCACTGGCTGCTCACCGAGGTGCTGCGGCAGGAGTGGGGCTTTGAGGGGCTCGTGGTCTCAGACTGGGGCGCGGTGAACCGCCGTGATCACGGCGTCGCCGCCGGGCTTGACCTGGAGATGCCGTCCTCCGGCGGGGCCGGCACCCAGGTGATCCTCGAGGCGCTGCGCGAGGGGACGCTCAGCGAGCAGCAGCTCGACCGGGCGGTGCTGCGCGTGCTGGAGCTGGTGGACCGCGCCGCCGCCCGCGAGCCGCTCGAGGAGTTCGACCAGGGGGCCCACCACGCGCTGGCGCGGGAGGCGGCGGCGGCCAGCATCGTGCTGCTCAAGAACGACCAGCGGATCCTGCCGCTCGACCCCGCGCAGGGCGGGGCGATAGCCGTGATCGGGGAGTTCGCGCGCAGCCCCCGCTTTCAGGGGGCGGGCTCCTCGCAGGTCAGCCCGACCCGTGTGGAGAACGCGCTGCACTGCCTGCGTGAGGCGCTGGCGGGCAGCCGTGAGCTGCTGTTCGCCCCCGGCTTTGAGCTCGAGTCCGAGGCGCTCGATCCGCAGCTGGCCGAGCAGGCCGTCGCCGCCGCCGCGCAGGCGCAGGTGGCGCTCGTCTTCCTCGGGCTGCCGCCCACATATGAGTCGGAGGGCTATGACCGGGAGCACATGCGCCTGCCCGACGCACAGCTGCAGCTGCTCGAGCGCGTCGCGGCCGCCAACCCCAACGTGGTGGTGGTGCTGAGCAACGGCTCCGCGGTGCTCGTCGCCGATTGGGAGCACCACGCGCGCGCGGTGGTCGAGGGCTGGCTGCTGGGCCAGGCCGGCGGCGCGGCGATCTGCGACGTGCTGCTCGGTGCCGTCTCGCCGTCCGGCAGGCTCGCGGAGACGATCCCGCAACGCTTCGAGCACAACCCGGCGCTGGGCAACTTCCCCGGCAGCGACGGTGTGGTGCGCTACGGCGAGGGCCTGCTGATCGGCTACCGCTGGTATGACACGCGCGCGCTGCCCGTCGCCCACCCGTTCGGGCACGGCCTCTCCTACACCAGCTTCGAGTACTCCGATCTGCAGGTGAGGGTGCTGGACGACGGCGCTGAGCCGCGCGTCGAGGTGTCGCTGCGCGTCACCAACAGCGGGCAGCGCTCCGGCGCGGAGGTGGTGCAGCTGTACGTCAGCGCTCCGCGGGTGAGCGTCTTCGGTCCGGAGCAGGAGCTGCGCGGCTTTGCGCGGGTGCAGCTGGATCCCGGTGCTGCTGAGCTGGTGACGCTGACCCTCGAGCAGCGCGCCTTCGCGCACTGGCACGTGGCGCGGGCGCAGTGGGCCGTGGAGGGCGGTGAGTATGAGCTGCGGGTCGGCGCCTCCAGCCGCGACATCCGCCTGCGGGCGGGCGTGACGCTGCGCGGCGGGCAGCTCGCCGCGCCGCTCGGGCCCGACTCGACGCTCGCGGAGTTCCTGGCCGACGATGCCGGCAGGGAGTGGCTGCTGGAGAAGTTCGGCGGCTCAGCGCTCGGCGATCGCGTGCTGGAGAGCGAGATGACGCGGATGCTCGGATCGTTCCCGGTGCGCCGGCTGGCGCGCTTCCCCGGGGCCGCGTTTGGCGAGGCGGAGCTGGATGGCTTCCTCGCCGCGCGCTGAGCGGCGCGGCGTTCAGCGGCGATCGCGCCCGCAAGCGCGCTTGCAGAATCGACCCGTTGGTTTAGTCAAGGGCTCCTGATTCCGAAAAGTGGAGGGTGACCGCTGTCACCCTCCACCAGGAGTCCGAGCTGCAGGCGCGGCGTGCCCAGCGGCGCGCCACGCACCGTGTGCCGACGTGCATGGCAGTGCGTGTGCAGGCGCCGTTCGTGGCGCGCGCGCAGCTGTGCGACATCTCGCTCGGCGGGGCCTGCCTGCAGGGGCTGGCGGGCGCACAGCCGGGGGCTGAGCTGCAGCTGGTGCTGGAGATCCCGGCTGCGCCTGAGCTCGCGCTCGCGGCGACGGTCGTGTGGGCCGCCGAGGATCGTGCCGGGGTTCGCTTCGAGGCACTCGGCGCGGGCGACGTGCAGGCGCTGCGTGAGGCGCTGATGAAGGCCGAGCTGCGCAACTGGCTGCGCGGCTCCCGGCGCCCGGCCGTGGGTGGCTGCCGCGAAGCCGCCTGACACAACTGCACCACTGAACAACTAAACTGTTGTGGTATAGTGCTCGCATGAGCACCTCCACGCACCTCTCCGATCAGGCGACCGATCCCGGTCGCCGTCCCGACAGCCTGCCGCTCGCGGCCGCGCAAGCCGAGCAGCCCGTAACCCTCGAGCTCTGGCAGACCGAGTGGTGTCCAGCCTCCCAGCGCGTGCGCCAGCGCCTCACGGAGCTGGGCGTCAGCTACTTGAACCGCCAGGTGCCGGCGGCGGTTGAGGAGCGCTCCCAGCTGCTGGCTTTCACCGGCGTGGACAGCGTCCCGGTGCTGGCCGTCGACGGCGTCACGATCGCCGGGGAGCAGCAGATCCTGGAGTACCTGGACTCCCACTTCAGCGAGCCGCAGAGCGCGGCGGCGCACCGTGAGCGCGCCGCACGCCGCCAGGCGGCCGTGCGTGAGGCCGTGCTGGCGCAGGAGCAGGAGCAGTCCGCGCAGCCGCGCAGCTACACGATCAGCCGGGTCACCGAGCTGCCGTTCGCGCACGCGCTGGAACGCGTGCGCGAGGAGCTGGCCGGCGAGGGCTTCGGCGTGCTCAGTGAGATCGACGTGCAGGCCACGCTGGAGCGCAAGCTGGGGATCGAGCACGAGCCCTACGTGATCCTCGGGGCGTGCAACCCACCGCTGGCGCACCGTGCGCTGAGCGCCGAGCCGGAGCTGGGCACGCTGTTGCCGTGCAACGTAGTGGTCTATGTGCGTGAGCAGCAGACCCACCTGGCCGCGGTCGACCCCGGGTCGATGCTCGGTGTCACCGGCAACCGTGAGCTCGAGCCGGTCGCGGCTGAGGTCCACGCCCGCCTGGAACGCGTGCTGGCCCGCGTCTGAGCCGCGGCGGCCCGCAAAGGCTGCCGGCGCGGGTCTGAGCCGGGCTGCCCGCGAGCGTA
>JAJZDA010000100.1 GCA_021851525.1 Actinomycetes bacterium
GGCGCGCTGGCGGCGCGCCCCGGCGTCAGCCGCGCCCCGCGGGGCGCTGGTGGCGCCCCGGCGTCAGCCGGAGCGCTTGAGCTTGCCGGTGCGCTTGGCGTAGCGCTCGCCGGCGCGGAAGATCACGAGCCCCAGCGGGATCGTCACCACTCCCAGCACCAGCAGCGGCCAGATGTTGGGCCACTGCGAGCTCAGCCGGGCGCCGTTCTGGATGCCGTCGCGGACGGCGCGCAGCGCGTAGGTGGCGGGGGAGACGGTGGCGATCCAGCGCATCCACTGGGGCAGCACCGAGACCGGGTAGTAGACGCCGGAGACGACCAGCATCAGCCCCTGTGCGACCAGCCCCAGCTGCGCTCCCTTCTCCGGCGAGATCAGCGGCAGCACCGCCGTCATCATCCCGATCCCGACGAACGAGACGGAGGCGACGGCGAGCACCACCAGCGCCGTCAGGAAGTCGGCGCCGTGGAAGTGCAGCCCGACGAACAGCCCCACCGCCACAAACAGGATCGCCGTGCGCAGCAGCCCGTAGATCACTCCGAACAGGCCCATTCCGCTGAGGTGCACGGCGCGTGAGAGCGGCGCCATGAACGTGTATTCGATCGTGCCCTCCCAGCGCTCCCAGGCGACGGTCTCGGTGATCACCTGAAAGACCAGCCCCAGGTAGGACCAGATGACCGCGCCGATCAGCAGCGTCATGGTGTCGCGCTGCACGTTGATCTGGCCGCCGGTGGCCTGCACGCCCTTGGCGATGAACACGATCGTCAGCGTGTTGGCGATCGTCCACAGCAGCCATGCGACCTCCCAGACCGCATAGCGCTTGATCAGGTAGAGGTTGCGCTCGACGATCCCGAAGAGCCCGACGAGCTGCAGTCGCAGGGCGCTCATACGCGCTCACCCTCGGCGTTGGCGTCATCCCCGAGCGCGATCCCGGTGGCGACCATGAAAGCCTCCTCGAGATTCTCGGCGTTGTAGGTGCGCTCGAGCTGCTCGGCGCGCTCGAGCGCCAGCAGCCGCCCGGCGTGCAGGATCCCGACGCGCTCGGCCAGCGCCCGTGCCTCGTCCATGTCGTGCGTGCACAGCAGCACCGTGGTGTCGTGGGACTCCTGCAGCTCACGGATGAACGCCTGCACCTCACGTTTGGAACGCGGATCCAGCCCGGTCGTGGGCTCGTCGAGCAGCAGCAGCGTGGGGGAGGTCAGCAGCGCCCGGGCGAGTGCGACCTTCTGCTGCATCCCGCGTGAGAGGTTCTGCATCGGCTCGGAGGCACGGTCGGCCTGGAAGCCGACGCGCTCGAGGATCTCCGGTACGAGCGTGCGCGTGGCGCGTGGCCCGAGCCCGTAGAAGCGCGCCGCGTAGGCCAGGTTCTCCGCGGCGGACATGCGCTTGAAGAACGACGCCTCGACCGACACGCGGGTCACCAGCCGTCGCACCGCGCGCGCCTCGCGCTGCACGTCGTGGCCAAAGACGCGGGCGCTGCCGCCGTCGGGCAGCAGCAGCGTCGAGAGGATCCGCACGAGTGTCGACTTGCCCGAGCCGTTCTGCCCGAGGATCGCGACGCACTCCCCGCGCGCCACGTTCAGTGACACGCGGTCAAGCGCCGCCTTGGGGCGCTCGCGCGCGCCGCGCGCGCCGCGCCCGCGGCGGCGGTACAGCTTCTCTAGGTCTTCAACCTGGACTGCAAACAAGGGTGCTCCTGACTGACGTGGACGGGAACCGGCGTGCGCGCAGCTGGGCTGTCGGCGCTGGGCTGGTCTGTGCTGTCAACGTCTTGGAAGCATCACTTCCGACCTTAGCGGTGCTGTCAAGCGTCGTCCTGATCACGGGTAAGATGGAGCTGTGGCTGAAACCGTTGACACGCTTGAAGAGCAGGCGCCGGAGAGTGAGGAGCAGGAGCAGCAGGGCGGCTCGCAGCTCGATCCGGAGGTGGCCGCGCGGCGTGACGCCGCGCTGGCGCATGTGCGCCAGTTCGGCGACCCGGTGCTGAAGACCAAGGCCCGCCGCGTGGAGCGCTTCGACGATGCGCTGCGGGCGGAGGTCCAGCGTATGGGCGTGCTGATGGATGACGCGCTGGGCGTCGGGCTGGCCGCCACCCAGGTCGGCGTGCTGCACCGGTTGCTGGTCTACCGCGTGCAGTCCGGCGGGCCGCTGGGCGTGCTGGTCAACCCGGAGGTCGAGTGGTCCTCCAAGGAGGAGGAGACCGCTGAGGAGGGTTGCCTGAGCCTGCAGGGCGTGCACGTCGAGGTGGAGCGGCCCGTGCACGTTCGCGTCGCCGCCCAGGATGACCACGGCGATCCGATCCTCGTGGAGGCGTCCGGCTTTGAGGCGCGCGTGATCCAGCACGAGCTGGACCATCTCAACGGGGTGCTGATCCTCGACCGCACCTCCCGCGAGCAGCGCCGCGAGGCGATGCGCATCCTGCGCGAGTCCCAGCAGCGCGTCACAGGGTGAGGACCGTCTACCTGGGCACCTCGGCGTTCGCCGCGGAGGTGCTGCGCAGCCTCGCCGACTCGCCGCACCGCCCGCAGCTGCTGATCAGCCGGCCCGACAGCCCGCAGGGGCGCGGACGCAGGCTGACGGCGCCGCCCGCGGTGCTGGTCGCGCGGGAGCTCGGGATCGAGGTGCACCAGCCGCAATCCGTCAACGATGAGCAGGCGCGCGCGATCATCGGCGCGGCGCAGCCAGACGCGCTCTGCGTGTGTGCCTTCGGGGCGCTGATCAGGGAGCCGCTGCTCTCAGACCGGCTGATCCTCAACGTGCACCCGTCGCTGCTGCCGCGCTGGCGCGGGGCGGCACCGGTCGAGCGCGCGATCCTCGCCGGTGACCAGCGCACCGGCGTCTCGATCATGCAGCTGACAGCCGGCCTGGACAGCGGGCCGGTCTGTCTGCAGGAGTCGCTGCAGATCGCGCCGGACGATGATTACGGCAGCCTCGCCGCGCGGCTCCAGCTGCTCGGCTCACGGCTGATCGTGCAGGCCTTCGACGAGCTTGCCGCCGGGACCCTCGCTGCTCGCTTCAGCGAGCAGCCGCAGGCCGGCGTGACCTACGCGGAGAAGCTCACCGCTGAGGATCGCCTGCTGCACCCGGCGCGCCCGGCGGCCGAGCTGGCGCTGCGCGTGCGCGCCCTCAGCCCGCACATCGGAGCCCGCCTGCAGCTCGACGACGGGACGCTGCTGGGGGTGTGGCGGGCGTCCGTGGAGGTCGAGGGTGGGGCGCTCGCCGGCGAGCGCCCCACCCTCGACCTCGACGGGGAGCTGCCGGCGCTGCAGACCGCGTCGGGGCGCCTGCTGCTGGAGCTCGTGCAGCCGCCCGGCAAGCGAGTGATGTCCGGCGCGGACTACCTGCGGGGCCACCGCCGGTGAGCGTCGCCCCCGCCCGTGCCGCCGCCTTCGTGGTGCTGCGCCGCGTCTTTGAGGAGGGAGCCTTTGCCGACCGTGCGCTGCACGGCGCCGCCGCCGGGCTCAGCCAGCGCGACCGCGCGCTGGCGACGACCCTGGTCTACGGCACGGTGCAGCGCCGGCGCACGCTTGACCATGTGCTCAGCAGGTTGGTCTCGCGTCCGCTCGAGCGGCTCGACCCGCCGGTGCTGGCGGCGCTGCGCCTGGGGCTCTTCCAGATCCTGCTGCTCGGCGGCGTCAGTGACTACGCGGCGGTGAATGAGAGCGTGGAGCTGGCCAAGCAGGGTGGGCGCGGCGGCGCGCAGATGGTCAACGCGGTGCTGCGGCGCGCGACGCGTGAGGGCCCGGCGCTGCTCGACGCGCTCGACGCGCGCACGCCTGAGCACGCGGCGGTGCGCCACTCGGTGCCGGACTGGCTGGCGCAGCTCTGGTGGGAGGAGCTCGGGCCTGAGCAGGCGCTGGCGCTGCTCGAGCAGATCAACCGGCCGGCCGAGAGCGCGCTGCGCGTCAACGCGCTGCGCGGTGACGCGCAGAGCGTGCTCACGCAGCTGCCGGACTCCACGCGGCCTCAGGCCGACCCGCCGTGGGCGCGGGAGCTGGGGCTGCCGGGGTTGCCGGAGGCGCTGGTGCTGGGTGGCGCGTTTGACGCCCACGGCTCACAGCTCTGGAGCAGCGGCACGATCATGCCCCAGTCACGCGGCTCGATGGTGGTCGCGCGCGTGGTTGACCCGCAGCCCGGTGAGCGCGTGCTCGATCTCTGCGCCGCCCCGGGCGGCAAGACCACCCATCTGGCGGCGCTGATGCACGGCGAGGGAGAGCTGACCGCGGTGGAGCTGCATCCCGGCAGGGCGCGCAGCCTCAGCGAGACCTGTGAGCTGATGGGCGCGCGCAACGTGCGGGTGCTCAACACCGACGCGCGCTCCCTGTCCGCCGCCGGCCAGTTCGATCGGGTGCTGGTGGACCCGCCCTGCAGCGGCCTTGGCACCCTGCAATCACGCCCCGACCTGCGCTGGCAGCCGGGCCGCGCGCAGCGCGGTGAGCTCGCGCAGCGCCAGACGGAGCTGCTGCGCGTGGCGGCCGCGGCGCTGCGCCCCGGCGGCACGCTGGTGTACTCGGTGTGCACGATCAGCCGCGCGGAGTCGGACGGCGTCGTGGACCGCCTGCTGGCCGATGCGCCGCGCCTCACGTGTGACCTGCGCGCGCAGTTGCTGCCCTCGCTGGACGGGACCGACGGCTTCTACGTCGCGAGGCTCCGTGCCGACGGTTGAGGGTCATCTTGCCGGCGCGCGGCGCCGGCCGCGTTACGCTCTTGAGGTGAGCGAGCCCGAGCGGATGCCCGGTCCGGCCTGTCCGGCCTGCGGGGAGCGATGGCTGCGGCCGACCGCCGCGCCCGGGCGCTACCACTGCCTGCGCTGCCTCTCCCGCTTCGAGCTGACGTCGGTCTGCCCGGACTGCGGGGAGCACTCGACGATCGTGCGCATGAGCTCGACAGCGATCGTCGAGTGCAACCACTGCAAGGGCAGCATGCTGAGGGCGCTGTGAGGGCGCTGTCACGGTGACCGACGGCCGGCTGTTGAGCGGGCGCCACGTGGCGCCGTCGATCCTCGCCGCGGACTTCTCGCGGCTCGGAGCGCAGGTCCAGGAGGTGCTCGCCGCGGGTGCGCGGGTGATCCACGTGGACGTGATGGACGGCCACTTCGTGCCGCCGATCAGCTTCGGTCCGGTCGCGGTCTCGGCACTGGCGCAGCAGATCCACGAGGCCGGCGGCTACATCGACGTGCACCTGATGGTGTCGCAGCCGGAGCGCCAGGTGACGGAGTTCGCCGCCGCCGGCGCCGACGGGATCACCGTGCACGCGGAGGCCACAGCGCACCTGCACTACGCGCTGCAGGCGGTGCGTGAGGCCGGCTGCCGCGCCGGCGTGGCGATCTGCCCCGCGACCCCGGTCGAGGTCGTCGCCGACGTCGCCGCCGCCGGCGTGCTCGACCTGGCGCTGTGCATGAGCGTCAATCCCGGCTGGGGCAACCAGAAGCTGATCCCCCACTCATACACCAGGCTGGCGCGGCTGCGCCAGCTGCTGGCGCCGGAGATCGCGCTGGAGGTTGACGGCGGCGTGCACGCGCAGACCGCCCCCGCCGTGGCGCGGGCCGGCGCCAACCTGCTGGTGGCCGGCAGCGCCGTGTTCTCAGCCGCGGATCCAGGCGCCGCGTTCCGTGAGCTGACCGCCCTGGCCTGGCCGGACTGACCCGCCCCGGACCTATCCTGTGAGCGTGCCCGAGACTGCTGAATCCGACGCGCGCCATCTGCGTCGCGCGCTTGAGCTGGCGGCGCTCGGCGGCGCCGCCGTCAGCCCCAACCCCCTGGTGGGGGCGGTGATCGTCAAGGACGGCGAGACGCTCGGGGAGGGCTTTCACCGTGAGCTCGGCGGTCCGCACGCGGAGGTCGAGGCGATCAGGGCGGCGCGCGGCAGTGACCTGCACGGCGCGACGCTCTACGTGTCGCTCGAGCCCTGCTGCCATCAGGGGCGCACGCCGCCCTGCACCGACGCGATCCGTGAGGCCGGGATCGGGCGGGTGGTGGTCGCCTCAGATGACCCCTCTGAGCACGCCAGCGGCCGTGGCCTCGGGATCCTGCGCGACGAGGGCGTGGAGGTGGTGGTGGCCGAGGGGGAGATCGTCGCCCGCGCGCGGCTGCTCAATCAGCCGTTTCGCAAGCGCGCGCGCACCGGCAAGCCCTGGGTGCTCTACAAGTCGGCGATGTCGCTCGACGGCAAGGTCGCGACGCGCAGCGGCGACTCGCGCTGGATCTCCGGTGAGGCCGGCCGCGCCCTCGTGCACGAGTGGCGCGGCGCAGCCGACGCGGTGGTGGTGGGGATCGGCACCGCGCTGGCCGACGACCCGGCGCTGACCGCGCGCGTCGGCGGCTCCGGCTCAGAGCAGCTCGCCGAGCGCCAGCCTCGCCGCGTGATCTTCGATTCCACCGCGCAGCTGCCGCTCGGCGCGCGCGTGTTCCGTGACGCTGAGCTGATCCCGCTGACGATCGTGGTCTCGCGGGCGGCGCAGCGTGCGGCGACCGACGCGTTCACCGCGCACGGGGCGGAGGTGATCGTCGCGACCGGAGAGAATGAGCCCGCGCGCGTGCGCTCGGCGCTAGAGCAGCTCGCTGCCCAGGGCGTCGGCTCGCTGCTGCTGGAGGGCGGGCCGAAGCTGGCGGGGGCGTTCCTGGACGCCGGTGAGATCGATGAGCTGCGGCTGTTCGTCGCGCCGCTGGTGATCGGCGGGCGCAGCGCGCGCGACCCGCTGGAGGGCGAGGGCGCGGAGACCATCGGCGACGCGCTCCGTCCGCTGCAGCTCGAGTGTGAGCACGTGGGCTCGGACCTGCTGATCACGGCACGCATGAGGGAGTGGTAGCGGTTGTTCACCGGCTTGATTGAGGACCTCGGTCAGGTTGCGGAGGTGGTGCGCTCCGCGGACGGGGCGCTGCTGCGGATCGCCACCCGGCTGGCCTCCCAGCTGCGCAGCGGCGACTCGATCGCGGTCAACGGGGTCTGCCTGACCGCAACCGAGGTTGGCGACGGCAGCTTCGCCACGGACGTGATGAACGAGACCCTGCGGCTGACCTCGCTCGCGGAGATCGGGCCGGGAACGCCGGTCAACCTGGAGCTGGCGATGAGCCCCGCGGACCGCTTCGGCGGCCACATCGTCCAGGGCCACGTGGACGGCGTGGGGACGGTCGTGCAGCTCGTGGATGACGGCTTCAGCCGGCGCCTCACGCTCACCGCCCCTGAGCAGCTGCTGCGCTATGTGGTGCACAAGGGCTCGATCACCGTCGACGGCGTCTCGCTGACGGTCGCCGCGCTGCAGCCTGAGGGCTTCACCGTGTCGCTGATCCCGGAGACGCTGGAGCGCACCAACCTGGGGGACGCTGCGGTGGGTACTACCGTCAACCTGGAAGTTGACGTGTTGGCCAAGTACGTCGAGAGGCTGATCAGCAGATGAGCACCGTGAGAACGCCGTTCGCAACGATTGAGGAGGCGATCGAGGACATCGCCGAGGGCAAGATGATCGTCGTGGTTGATGACGAGGAGCGTGAGAACGAGGGTGACCTCGTGATGGCCGCGCAGTTCGTCACGCCCGACGCGATCAACTTCATGACCCGCCAGGCGGGAGGCTGGATCTGCCTGACGCTGACCCCGGAACGCTGCGATGAGCTCGGGCTGGAGCTGATGACGTTGAAGAACGAGTCGGCCCACGAGACGCCCTTCACGGTCACGATCGAGGCGCGCGAGGGCGTCAGCACCGGCATCTCCGTGCAGGACCAGGCGCGCACCATGCAGGTGGCGATCGACCCGACCAAGGGGCCCAGGGACATCGTCAAGCCCGGGCATGTGAGACCGCTGAAGGCCAAGTCAGGCGGCGTGCTGGAGCGCACCGGTCACACCGAGGCGTCGGTGGACCTCGCCCGGCTGGCGGGGCTCAACCCGGCGGGGGTGATCTGCGAGATCCAGAATGAGGACGGCAGCATGGCCCGCGCCGGAGATCTCGAGGCCTACTGCTGGAAGCACGGCCTGAAGATGGTCACCATCGCCGACCTGATCGCCTACCGGCGGCGCACCGAGAAGCTCGTTGAGCGTGTCGTCGACACCAGCCTGCCAACCGCCTTCGGCGACTTCACAGCGGTCGGGTATCGCGCGCTCTTGGACGGCAAGCATCACGTGGCGCTGGTCAAGGGCGAGGTCGAGGGCCAGCAGGACGTGCTGGTGCGCGTGCACTCCGAATGCCTGACCGGCGACGTCTTTCACTCGCTGCGCTGTGACTGCGGTGAGCAGCTGGAGTCGGCGCTGGCGATGATCGAGCGTGAGGGCCGCGGAGTGCTGCTGTACCTGGCGCAGGAGGGCCGCGGGATCGGCCTGCTCAACAAGCTGCGCGCCTACAAGCTCCAGGAGGAGGGCTTCGACACGGTCGAGGCGAACCTCAAGCTGGGGCTGCCGGCGGATCTGCGGGACTACGGCATCGGCGCCCAGATCCTCGTCGACCTGGGGCTGAGCAGCATCCGCCTGCTGACCAACAACCCCAAGAAGATCTCGGGGCTGGCCGGCTACGGGCTCTCAGTCACAGATCAGGTGCCGATCGTGCACACCCCCAACCAGCACAACGAGGCATACCTCGAGGCCAAGCGCGACAAGATGGGCCACATCCTGCCCACGCTCCATCATCAGGGGCTCGCGCTGGACGAGGAGATGCTCCACGAGCAACAGCTTCACGACCAGCAGGAGGCAGCCGATGGCAGTTGAGGATCGCGTGGCGCTGTGCGTGGCCCGCTTCTACGTTGAGTTCGCCGACGCGCTCGAGCAGGGCGCGCGCGAGGCGCTGGCCGAGGCGGGGATCAGCTCGATCGAGACCCACACGGTCCCGGGCGCCTTTGAGCTGCCACTGATCGCCCGGTACGCCGCGGAGTCGGGCCGCTACGACGCGATCGTCGCGCTCGGCGCCGTGATCCGCGGGGAGACCGACCACTATGACTACGTCTGTGCGGAGACCGCCCGCGGGCTGCAGAACGTGCAGCTCTCGACCGGGGTGCCGGTCGGCTTCGGGGTGCTGACCGTGGACAGCGCCGAGCAGGCGCGCGCGCGTGTGCGCGGCGGCACCAAGCGTGACTCCGGCCGCCACGCGGTCGACGCGGCCCTGGCCTCGCTGGCGGTCAAGCGCACCCTGCAGGAACGCCCGCGCCGCGCCGGTTTCAGCGTCTGAGTGAGGGGGCGGCGGCGAATCGCGCGCGAGTGCGTATACTCAGCCGCCGTATGTCAAAGGTTTGCCACGTCTGCTCGAAGGGTCCTTCCTTCGGCCATAGCCGCAGCCACTCGATGGTTGCCACAAATCGTCGTTTCGATCCCAACCTTCAGCGCGTGCGGATCGACGACGGCGGCACCCCCCGCCGCGTTTACGTCTGCACCCGCTGCCTGAAGGCCGGCAAGGTCACGAAGGCTCGCTGAGCTGGAGCGGTGCGCGAGCCCGCTCCAGCCTGTTTGCGACCGGACCGGTGAGGACCCGGCGACCGTGACAGATCCAGCACTGCTTCGCTTCAGGACGCTCGTCGAGGCTGGGCTGTCGGCGCTCGAGGCGCGGCGTGAGGAGGTCAACGACCTCAACGTCTTCCCGGTGGCCGACGGGGACACCGGTGACAACATGGTGCTGACGCTGCGCGCGGTGCTGGCTGAGCTTGACCGCCTGGCGGCGGAGTCCGCCGCCTCCGGCAGCACGCTCGATGAGATCGGCCGTGAGGAGATCGTGCGCTCCGTCGCGCGGGCCGCGCTGCTCGGCGCGCGCGGCAACTCCGGCGTGATCCTCTCGCAGCTGATCCGCGGCGCCGCCGAGGAGCTGGTCAACCGGCCCGGTGAGCTGATCGACCCGACGTTGATCGGCGCCGCGCTGGCCAGCGCGGCGGACCACGCGTACGGCTCGGTGCAGCAGCCGGCCGAGGGCACGATCCTCACGGTCGTGCGTGAGATGGCGGCGCGTGTCTCCCATGACCTCGCCTACAACATCAAGGAGGCGCGCCTGGACCCGCAGGCCAGCTCCGAGGAGCAGGACGCGTTGGCCGCGGAGGTCATGGAGCGGGCGCTGCAGACCGGGCAGGATTCGGTCCGGCGCGGCCCCGACCTGCTGCCGGCGCTGCGGGATGCCGGCGTGGTGGACGCCGGCGGTTACGGGCTGACCGTCGTGCTTGCGGGGATGGTCAACCAGCTGCGCGGCGGTGAGACGGTGGAGATCGAGCACCACGCGGCGGCGCGCATCAGCCACCCGGAGCACTCCTCCGAGACCTACCGCTACTGCACCAACTTCGCGATCACCGGCAGCGGGCTGGACCAGCGCGCGTTCATCCGCGAGCTGGAGGCGCTCGGCGACTCGATCCTGGTGGTCGGCGACACCAGCACGCTGAAGGTTCACGTCCACACAGACCAGCCGGACGTCGTGACCAGCCGCTTCGAGCGCGGCGCCAACGTCGTCTCGCACATTGACATCGCCGACATGCATGAGCAGGTCAGGCGGCGTGACGCGCGGCTGCTCGGCGGCACCGTCTCGGTGGACGGCGCGCGCTCGGGGCACTGCGGGGTGCTGGCGGTCGTCACCGGTGAGGGCTTCAGGCTGCTGTTTGAGGGCTTCGGGGCCGCCGTGCTGGATGGCGGCCCGACGCTCAACCCCTCAACCCGTGACCTGCTGGCGGGGATCCACGCGGTCCCGGCGCAGCAGGTCGTGCTGCTTCCCAACAGCGCCAACGTGTTCATGGCGGCGGAGCGCGCCGCCGAGCTCTCTGACAAGCGTGTGATGGTCGTGCGCTCCCGTTCGCTGCAGGCCGGGCTGGCGGCGGCGGTGGCGCTGGACAGTGACGCCCCGGCGCAGAGCAACGCCGCGACGATGACGGAGATCATCGAGCAGCTGCGCACCGGCGCGGTCGCGCCCGCCGCCCGCGACGACGCCGCCGGCAGGTTCCGGGCGGGCGACGCCGTCGGCTTCGTCGACGATGAGCTGGTCGCCTGGGGGGCGCCCGAGGCGACGCTGCGGGAGGTGCTGCTGGCGCTCAGCGCCGAGGCCGAGCTGATCACCTGCCTGAGCGGGCACCAGGCGCCGCTCGAGGATGCGCAGGTGCGCCGCCTGATCGACACCGACGCGGAGATCGAGCTCTCCTACGGCGGCCAGGAGAGCTACTGGTGGCTGCTCTCCGCCGAATGACGAACGACGCTGGCGCGCCGGTCGTCGGAGCGGCGCGCTAGCCTTCAATCCAATCTTCGGTTGATGCCAGATCCGATAGCCCACCTTTCCGTTCTAGCCGGTAGCCACCTGCTCGACTCCTCAGGAGGGCGCCTTGGGCGCGTCGAGGATGTCGTCGCGCGGCTTGACGTCGCCGAGCAGCCGCCGCTGGTCGTGGGGCTCAAGGCGCGGATCGGTGGCCGTGAGCTGTTTGTGCCGATCAGCAACGTCGCCGAGCTCGGCCCTGAGCAGGTGCGCACATCGACCACCAAGCTCAACCTCGGTCAGTTCGAGCGGCGCCCCGGGGAGATGCTGCTGCGCAAGGACCTGCTCGACCGCAGCGTGATCAACGTCGAGACCGCCAGGCTGATCAGCGCGCGTGAGGTCGAGCTCACCGAGCACGGCGGGCTGTGGCGCGTGTCCGGGATCTACGCCGGCCTGCGGCCGCGGCTGCGGCGGCTGGCGCCGCGCACGGTGCGCGCCCAGGACGGCGAGCCGCGCCAGTTCGTGCCGTGGTCGGCGATCGAGGCGTTCGTCGCGCACGTTCCGACCTCACGCCTGAAGCTCGGCTCGCGGCGCCTTGCGCGCCTGCACCCCGCGCAGATCGCCGACCTGGTGGAGGCCGCCTCACATGAGGAGGGGGAGGAGATCCTCGCCGCCGTGGGGGTCGACAAGGAGCTCGAGGCCGATGTCTTTGAGGAGCTCGATGACCAGCATCAGGTGGAGTTCCTCAAGGAGCGCACAGACGCCGAGGTCGCGGCTGTGCTGGGGCGCATGCAGAGTGACGACGCCGCCGATCTGCTGCTGGAGATCGAGCAGGACCGACGGCTACCGATCCTCGGGCTGATGCCCACGCCCAAGCAGGTCAAGCTGCGCAGCCTGCTGGGCCACAACCCGTCAACCGCCGGCGGCCTGATGACTCCCGACTTTGCCGCCCTGGACATCGACACCCCGGCCGGCTCGGCGCTCGAGACGCTGCGCCGCGGCGGCCATGCGGCGCGCACCATCGCGAGCGTGTGCGTGGTCGACACGGACGGCCAGTACGCCGGGCTGGTGCCGCTCGCCAAGCTCATAATGGCGCCCGCCGAGGTGCGGCTCGGGGAGCTGTTGGACGCCCCGATCCCGACGGTCGCCACGGAGGCCGACCTGCCGGAGGTGGCGCAGACGATGGCCGACTACAACCTGATCGACCTGCCGGTGCTCGACGGCGACGGTCGCCCGGTCGGGCTGATCGGGGTCGATGACGTGGTCGAGCTGTTGCTGCCCGAGGAGTGGCGCCGGCGAGCCGGCGCCGCGCGCAGCTGACCGCGCCCGCGCTGCGCCAGCGCGGGCGC
>JAJZDA010000101.1 GCA_021851525.1 Actinomycetes bacterium
CGCCCGCCCCGGCCGCCCCGCCCGCACCTCCCGCTGGACGCCCCGCCGGCGCCGGCTGCCGGCTGCCGCGCACCGCCGAATCGCCCGTAACGGCGGCGTTTGCGGGCTGCTACTGTCCGCGGTCCAGAGCCTGGAAGGGTGGCAGAGCGGTTGAATGCACCGGTCTTGAAAACCGGCGTGGGTTTGCGCCCACCGGGGGTTCGAATCCCCCCCCTTCCGTGAGGTCTGGCGGGCCGGGGCCAGCCGACCGGATCTGGCGGACCGGGCCCAGCGGACCGCCGCCGGGCGAAATCACCCGGCGCGCCGACGGTCAGGTTAGGCTGCGCAGCCATGAGCAGCATCTCAGAGGCACCCGCCACCGGCCAGTCGGCACACGATCAACAGCCGGCCCAGCACGGCGCCCCACCGCAGATCCCTGAGTTTCAGATCGTGCCGCGCACGGGTCTGGTGATCGCCGCGCTGGTGCTTGTCGCACTGGTGGCTGCGGTGAGCGCCAACGGCCGCTGGGGGCTCGAGTTCATGCACGTCACATTCGGTGCGGCGTGGACCGTGATCGACCTGTTTGTCGGCCTGCTCGTCGGACCGATCCTGGGGCGGCTGTCGATCCCCGCACGGATCGAGTTCACCACCCGCTTCATGCCGAAGATGGTCGTGCTGATGCCGACCGTGGTGACGGCGACGCTCGTCGCCGGCTGGCAGCTCTCGACGCGGCTACAGACCAACCTCACCAGCTACCCGCACCACGGGCTGGTGGTGGCGAGCATGATCATCGTGGGCGTGATGGCGATCATCGCGCTGGGGCTGCTGGAGCCGGCGAACATCGCGGTGCTGATCGAACTCAAGAAGCGGCGACCCCGCCCGCAGGTGATCGAGCAACTGATGAAGCGCTTCGTCTACGCGGCGGGCGTGCTGGGGGTCATGCAGGTGGCGACGCTCGTGATCATGACGAGGCTCGCGTCGTGAACGAGCAGCGCTTGCCGCCGGTCACGGAGCTGGCGATGGCGTCGCTGGCGCTGATCGTGGCCGGCGGGATCTACCTCTCAGCGCACCTGCCGCGGCCGGTGCCGTTGACGCCCGCGGTGGTGCTGCTGGCGCTGTCCGCGGCGGTGATGAGCTTCAACGTCTTCTCTCTGGCCAGGGTCAGTGGCTTCCCGTGGGAGCGCTTCTTCGCGGTCGCACGCTGGGCGCTGCTGGCCTACGTGGTGACCGCTGGGCTGATTGAGTTCGTGTTCCTGCGCAACCATCTGAGCGGCGGCCCGCTGGTTGTGCTGACGCTCTCACTGGTGGTCTACGCCGTGCACGTGCCCACGCTGATCGGCTTCACCGTGGCGCGCTATCACGAGCCCGACGAGTCCTGACGGGAGCTGCCCGAAGGCGTCAGCGCAGGCGCTCAGATAGGGTGCGCTGATGACCGCGATCGTCTGGTTTCGGAGGGATCTGAGACTGCACGACAACCCCGCGCTGCAGGCCGCCCTGGACAGCCACGAGGAGGTGGTGCCGCTCTTCTGCCTGGATGAGCGGCTGCTGCACGGACGCCGGCGCTCCGAGGCACGGATGGCATTCATGCGCACCTGCCTGGTGGCGCTTGACGAGCAGCTGCGGGCACGCGGCTCACGCTTGATCTTGCGCTCCGGGCGCCCGGAGCGCGTGATTCCCGCGGTGGCCGCTGAGGCTGGGGCCACAGAGGTCTTTGCGGCGCGTGACGTGAGCCCGTTCGCGCGGGCGCGTGACCGCCGCGTGGCTGACCTGCTCTCACGCCAGTGGCTCGAGCTGGTGCTGACCGCCGGCCTGTTCGTGGTCGAGGACCCCGCGGCGCTGCGCACCGGAAGCGGCCACCCCTACGCGGTGTTCACGCCGTTTCACCGCAGCTGGCTGACACAGCCGCGGAGAGCCGTGACGCCCGCGCCCACAGAGCTGCCGGCGGTCCCGCTCGAGATCGAGAGTGAACAGCTGCCGCCGCTCGGGGAGCTGCCGCCCAGCTGCCGCTGGACTGGCGGTGAACCGACCGCACGCCGGGCGATGGCGCTGCTGCTGGAGGGACCGGTGGAGCGTTATGAGGAGCTGCACGACGCACTGTCGGATCCGGGCACCTCGGAGCTCTCGCCGCACCTGCACTTCGGGACTCTGTCCCCGCGGGAGCTGGAGCTGAGGCTGCCGCTCACCCCCGGCGGCCAGGCGTTGCGCCGCCAGCTGTGCTGGCGGGACTTCTACGCCCAGGTGCTTGCGCACAACCCCGGCAACGTGCACGCCGAGCACCAGCCGCGCTACCGGCGGCGGATCGTCTGGGAGAAGTCGCTGGAGCTGTTCGGCGCGTGGCGCGAGGGGATCACCGGCTACCCCCTGGTTGACGCGGGGATGCGTGAGCTGCTGGCAACCGGGTGGATGCACAACCGCGCGCGGATGGTCGTCGGCTCCTTCCTGGTCAAGGATCTGGGAATCGACTGGCGCTGGGGAGAGCAGTGGTTCATGCGCATGCTGATCGATGGGGACGTTGCCAGCAACAACGGCAACTGGCAGTGGATCGCCTCGGTCGGGGTCGACCCCCAGCCCCCGGCCCGGCGGATCTTCAACCCGGTGCTCCAGCAGCAGCGCTTCGACCCTGACGGGCGCTACGTGCGCAGCTACGTGCCGGAGCTGCAGCACGTGCCGAGCGCGCACCTGGCTGAGCCGTGGAAGATGACGCCGGAGCTGCAGCGCGTTGTCGGCTGCGTGATCGGGCGCGACTACCCGGCACCGATCGTGGATCACGCACTGGCGCGGCGCGAGGCGCTGGCGCGCTACGCCGCCGCGCTGAACCTCAAGGACTGACACACCGCCACCCGCACCCCACGGGCGGCGACGAGACACACCGCCACCCGCACCCCACGGGCGGCGACGAGACACACCCGCCACCCGCACCCCACGGGCGGCGACGAGACACACCCGCCACCCGCACCCCAAGGCGGCGGCGAGGGACGGACGGCGCGCGTCTCAGGCGGCGCGCGCCTCAAGCTGACCCGCCCGGCCCGCCGCAGGGCGCGCGTCTCAGGCGGCGCGCGCCTCAAGCTGACCCGCCCGGCCCGCCACAGGGCGCGGGCAGGTCTCAGGCAACGCTCTCCAGATCCATGCGCGCCGGGCGGTCCGTCAGCTGGCGCCCCGCCAGACGGTGGCGCGGCCTGGCCAGCAGCAGCTGCACGTCGCAGATCCGGCGCTCCGCGAAACCGCCCTCGCAGTAGGCCAGGTAGAGCTTCCAGATGCGCTGGAAGCGCTCG
Organism: Actinomycetes bacterium; assembly: GCA_021851525.1. Classification (GTDB taxonomy): domain Bacteria; phylum Actinomycetota; class Thermoleophilia; order Solirubrobacterales; family Solirubrobacteraceae; genus Palsa-465. The sequence goes on from JAJZDA010000101.1 coordinate 3,252, forward strand.
TCGTAACCGAGCTGCGCCAGCTCCTCACGGTGCGCGATGAACCCCTCCCGCCAGAGCCGCAGCGTCTCCACGTAATGCGCGGTGATGTCGTGCAGGTCGAGCGTCTGCAGATCCGTGCGGCGCGCCAGCTCCCGGGTGATCAGCTCGAGCGAGGGCAGCGACCCGCCGGGGAAGATGTACTCCTTGATGAACGAGCGGGTCGCCTTCTCCACCTCATAGGCGCGGTCGTCGATCGTGATCGCCTGCAGCAGCATCGCGCCGTCGTCGCTGAGCAGGGAGCAGCAGTGCTCCAGGAAGCGCCCGAAGTTGCGCCAGCCGACAGCCTCGATCATCTCGATCGAGACGAGCCTGTCGTAGCGCCCGCGCAGCCCCCGGAAATCCTCGTGCAGCACCGTCACCCGGTCAGCCAGCCCCGCCTGCGCGACCAGCCCGCGCACGTGGTCATACTGCTCGCGGGAGATCGTCGTGGTGGTCACGTGGCATCCGCGCGTGGAGGCGGCGTGCAGCGCGAACGAGCCCCAACCGCTGCCGATCTCCAGCACCCGGTCCCCGGGGCCGAGCTCGAGCTTGCTGCAGACCAGCTCGAGCTTCGCGCGCTGCGCCTGCTCCAGCGAGAGCTGGGGCTGCTCAAAGAACGCGCAGGAGTAGGTGAGCGTCGGATCGAGCATCCGCTTGAACAGCTCGTTGCCGAGGTCATAGTGCGCCATCACGTCGAGCCGGCGCTGCTGCGCGCCACTGGGGCGGCGCAGTGAACGGGCCAGCTGAAACGGCCTGGCGACCGGCAGCGCCCGCTGGCGCAGCCGGTCGAGCACCGGCATCTGGCGGGCCGCAAGCCGCACCACGCTGACCAGATCAGGCGAGTCCCAGAGCCCCTGCGCGTAACCGTCGGCGAGGCGCAGGCTGCCCCCCAGGAAGAGCCCCCAGGCGCTGTCCGAGTCGAGCCGCATGAGCGCCTCGGGGGAGCCGTGACCGAAGCTGTGACGCCGCCCGTCGGGCTCCACGATCACGAGCGTGCCGGCGCCGATCCGCCCCAGCACGGGCTTGACCAGCGCACGCGCGAGGCGCGGGTTCAGCCGGCCCGTGGGCGCGCTCACGAGTGGCTCCGGCGCGGATGCGGGTGGGGGCGCACGCCGGCCAGGCGGATGCCCAGCGCGTGGCCGTAGATCAGCGCCAGGACGCGCACCGTCGCCAGCGGGTAGCGCAGGCTCAGGCGGCGCACGCTCGCGGCGCTGAGCTCGATCCGCGACATCGCCAGCGACGCCTCGAAGAGCCGCTCGCCGCTCTCCTGGCGGCGGTTCTCGATGCGCACGCTGAGCGCCTCACCGGGCGCGGGGGCGTGCAACCGGTAGCGGTGATCCATCCCAAAGAACGGGGAGACGTGCAGTTGCTTGTCGAAGCTCCCCTCGCCGGCCGTCACCACGTAGGCGTGACGCTCGCCCCAGGGGGTGTTGGTGACCTCCGCGAGGACCGCCTCCAGGCGCTCGCCATCGGGGGCGAAGCAGTAGTAGAAGCTGACCGGGTTGAAGCAGTGGCCGAATGAGCGCAGGTTGGTGAGCAGGCGGACCGGACCGGCCGGGCGCACCCCGGTCTGGGCCGCGACCGTGTCCCGCACGGCGACGTCGAGCGGCAGCGACGGGTCGCCGTGGTAGTCCTCACGACGGAAGCGGACCACTCCGGGGTAGCGCAGCAGCAACCGTCCGCCGAGCAGCTCCGGCAGCTCACGCAGGTCTATGTAGGCGAGCGCCAGGCGGTGATGGAACTCACGCCGCGGCTGCAGGCGCCGGTGGCGCAGGGTGCCGAGGTAGAGGCAGCTCCGTTGTCTCACAGCCGCGCTCCGAAGTGCTCGGCGACACGCAGCCCGCTGACCACGCCGTCCTCGTGGAAGCCCCAACCCCAATAGGCGCCGCAGAAGTGCGTGCGCCCCACGCCCGAGATCTGCGCGAACTCACGCTGGGTGGCGAGCGCGGCCGGCGTGTATACCGGGTGCGCGTACTGGATTGTGCGCAGGATCCGCCGGGGGTCGATCCGGTCGCTCAGGTTGAGCGTCACGCAGAACTGCTCACTGGCCCGCAGCGACTGCAGGCGGTTCATGTGGTAGGTGACGGTGCTGGCCGGGCGGGGCTCCTGGAGCAGGTGATAGTTCCAGCTGGCCCAGGCCTGCCGGCGCCGTGGCAGCAGCCGGACATCGGTGTGCAGCACCGCCTCGTTGAGCTGGTAGGGGATTGCGCCAAGCAGCCGGCGTTCCGCCTCGCTGGCGTCGCCCAGCAGCGCGAGCGCCTGATCTGAGTGGGTGGCGATCACGATCTGGTCGAAGCGCTGCGACTCACCGTTCGCGAGCGTCACGGTCACCAGCTCCTCACCACGCAGCACCTCACGGACCGGGGTGCGCAGCTGGATGCGCCCGGCGAAGCCCGCGGTGAGCGCCTCCACGTAGCGCGCCGACCCGCCGCTGACGGTGCGCCACTGCGGGCGGTTGCGCAGGCCGAGCATCCCGTGGTTTGCGAAGAAACGGGCCATGAAGCTGGCCGGGAAGCTCCACATCTGGCGCGGGTCCGCCGACCAGACCGCGGAGACCTGGGGAACGATCAGGCGCTCCACGAAGTGCGTGGAGAAGCGGTGGGCCGCCAGCCATTCCCGCAGTGACAGGTGCTCATGTTCGGCGTCGGCCTCGAGCAGCCTGCGAGCTGCGCGCTGGAAGCGCGGCACCTCCGCGACCATGCGCTGGAAGGCGAGGCTGCCGAGGTGGCGACGGTTGGCGTAGAGGCCGCTCAGAGAGGTGCTCGCGTACTCAAAGCTGCCCTGCTCATCGCTCACGCTGAAGCTCATGTTCGAAGGCTGCCAGGCGACTCCCAGCTGCGCCAGCAGCCGCTCGAAATTGGGGTAGTTGCGGTCGTTGAAGACAATGAAGCCGGTGTCCACGTGGTGGGTCTCGTGCGCGGTGTCCACCCTGATCGTGTTGGTGTGTCCGCCGGCGTGGTCCCCCGCCTCAAAGACCGTCACCTCATGCTCACGGTGCAGCAGGTATGCGGCTGTCAGCCCTGAGACGCCGGCTCCGATGATCGCTATGCGCATGTCTTCTTATACGGGGGCGGGTCGGTTTCTGGATCAGGAGAGCGCCGCGAGCGTGCGGTTCATGACCGCCGTCGCGAGCTCGAGTTGTTCGCCGGCGGAGCCGGCCGGTCGCGCCTCTAGCAGCCCGGCGGCGCTGCGCGTGAGCTGCGGCGCCAGCGGCTCGCAGAGCTCCACGCAGAGGCTGGCCAGCTCCCTCACAATCACTGGATCGACTGTCCAGACCGCCTCGAAGTGGCGCCGGGACGCTGGTGCGAGCGGATCCGAGCCCGCGGTTTCGCGGGCCGCCAGGCAGATCGCCGAGCGCTCCCCGTAGCAGACCAGGGTCCATTCGCGCGCCAGCGGGTGATCGGCGGTGATCGGGATCTCCGCGGGCGCGGCGGGCGGTGTCGCGGGGTGCGCGAAGTCAGCGAAGACCGCGGCACCGGCCGCCCCCAGCGCAAGTTCTCGCCAACGCGCCTGCGCGGAGCGGTAGAAGCGCTGACGTTGAAAGCAACCGAACAGCAACTGGCGCTCGGCGCGCGCGAGCATCTCATCCTCTATGGCATGGCTGAGCGCGATCAGCACCGGCTTTCCGAGCAGTCGCGGCTCGAGCACCGGCGCAAGACGCCGCAACGCGGCGTGCAGCGACGGCCGCTCGTTGTGGGCGCGACTGCGGGCGCGTTCAATCGCGGCCGCCAGCGAGAGCCCGGCGCGACGCCCCGCCAGAACCTCGCCAACCTCACGCGCCTGGGCCTCGCTGTAGCGGCGGTGACCGCTGGGGGTGCGCTGCGGCTGCGGGAAGCCGTGCCGGCGCTCCCACATTCTCAGGGTCGGTTCGGCGACGCCGGTGCGAGCGACGAGATCGCCGATGCTGAGCTCAAAGCTGGACATGATGTCTAAGTTTATCTATACATCCTGCCGATAACATGAACAACAACAACTATTTCACGCTGGGAGGCCGGCGATGACGCGAGTGGTGGTCACCGGGGCGACCGGAACAATCGGAGATGCAGTCTGTCGCGCGCTGGTGCAGCGTGGTGACAAGGTGGTGGCGCTGTCACGCGATCCTGAGCGCGCGCAGGCCGTGCTGGGCGCCGACGTTGAGGCGCACGGCTGGTATGAGCCGACCACCACGGCGCCGCCGGCGGAGGCGCTGGCCGGCGCTGATGCCGTGATCCACCTGCTCGGGGAGCCGATCTCCCAGCGCTGGAGCGAGCCGGTGAAGCAGCGGATCCGCGACTCACGCACGCTCGGCACGCGGATGCTCGTGGCCGGCCTGCGTGAGCTGCCCGACGGCGAGCGTCCACGCGTGCTGGTCTCGCAGTCAGCCACCGGCTACTACGGTCCCAGCGACGGGCGCGAGCTCGACGAGACGGCACCCGCCGGCAGCGACTTCCTCGCCGAGGTGGTCAGCGCCTGGGAGGCGGAGGCGAGCGCCGCGCAGGAGCTGATGCGTGTGGTGCTGAGCCGCACCGGTGTGGTCCTCTCCCCCAGCGGCGGCGCGCTCTCCAAGATGCTGCCGTTCTTCCGGGCCGGGATTGGTGGCCCGGTGGCCGGCGGGCGCCAGTACGTGCCCTGGGTGCACATCGACGACGTTGTCAGCGCGCTGCTGTTCAGTGTCGACGATGAGCGCGTCAGCGGCCCCCTGAACGTGACGGCGCCACGACCGGTGAACAACGCTGAGCTGTCTCGCGCGCTGGGCGCGGCCCTGCACCGCCCCGCGCTGCTGCCGGTCCCCGGGTTCGCGCTGCACCTGCTCTACGGCGAGATGGGCCAGATCGTGACCACCGGTCAGCGCGCACTGCCGGCGCGGCTGCTGGAGCTGGGCTTCAGCTTCGGTCACCCGGAGATCGGCCCGGCGCTGAAGGACGTGCTGGCGCGCGACTGAGAACTGCGGTGGGGCCGGGGGCTGCGGCGCCGGGGCCGCAGCGCGGCCGGGGACCGCAGCGCGGCCGGGGAGTGGCGCCGAGGTGGGGCGCCGCTCCCCGCCGCGGGCGATCGCGGCCCCCTGACCCTGGTAGGTTCCTGGGCAGCGATGGGCACCTTCGACCTGATAGCCGAGCTGCCACTGACCGTCGAGCGCTACGAGCTCGAGGGGCTCTCCAAGGAGATCAGCCCGGAGTTCACGCGTCGCTGCACGCTCGTGAAGCTGCACGGCGGCGGCTTCACCGGGCTCGGTGAGGACGTCGTCTACCAGCCGGAGGACCACGACATCTTCGAGGCGGCCGGAGCAGTTCACGACCTCTCCGGCAGCTGGACGCTGGCTGAGTTCTGTGAACGCACGGAGCAGCTGGACCTCTTTCCGGCGCCTCCCGAGTGGGAGGTCTCGCGCCTCTACCGGCTGTGGGCGTTTCACAGTGCGGCGCTTGACCTGGCGCTGCGCCAGGCGAAGCTGCCCTTCCATCGCGCCGTTGGCCGCCCGCCCCGGCCGATGCGCTACGTCGCCTCGCTGAGGCTCGGCGAGCCGCCGAGCCTCGAGCCGGTGACCCGGCGCCTGGCGCTTGACCCGACGCTGCGCTTCAAGCTCGACGCGACCAGCTCATGGACCCCGGAGCTGCTCGAGGCGCTGGTTGGTACAGGGGCCGTCGACTCGATCGACTTCAAGGGTCTCTACCGGGAGTCAATCGTCGATCAGCCGGCCGACCCGGTGCTCTACCGTCGTGTCGCGCAGGCCTTCCCCGAGGCGTGGCTCGAGGATCCCGACCTCAGCGTCCCGGCGGCGGCCGCGGCGCTCGCCGACGCGCACGAGCGGATCACCTGGGATGTGCCGATCCACTCGATCACCGACATCGAGGCGCTCGAGTTCAAACCGCGCATGGTGAACCTCAAGCCCTCGCGAATCGGCTCGCTGAAACGCCTCTGCGAGATGTATGACCACTGTGAGGCGCGCGGCATCGGTGCCTACAGCGGAGGCCAGACCGAGCTGGGCGTGGGCCGCGGGCAGGCCCAGTACCTGGCAGCGGTCTTCCATCCCGACACACCCAACGACCTCGCCCCGCGGGAGTACAACCAGGTGGACCCGCCTGCCGGGTTGCCACCCAGCCCGCTGAGGGCGGATTTCAGCGCGCCGGGGTTCCGCTGGCCCGGCGACTGACGCGCGGGCCGACCTGCACTCAGCGCCGCGCACCGGCGGACTTCAGCGCCCCGCCGGCCCCACCGGCGGCGCGGCGGCGCGCACCTCCCGCCGCGCGCGCCGCTCTCACAGCTCACGGCTGTTCGACGATCTCCACCCGGTTGTCATAGAACGCCACCAGGTCCTTGATCTCAGATACCGGCGGGTGCGGCTGGCGGTACTGCCAGACGACGTTCTCCCCCGGACCGTCCATCTCCGGGATGGAGAAGTAACTCGCCTGCCCCTTGTAGGGGCAGTAGGTGCTGTGGTCGCTCTCCTGCAGCAGCGAGGTGTCGACATCCGCGAGCGGGATGTACTGAACCGCGGGGTAGTGAGCCTCCTGCAGCGTCAGCGCCGAGCGCGTGTCGGCGATCTTCCTGCCACCGAAGCTCACGGTCACCCGGTGCGGATTGGGTGTGACGGTGATCGGGTGGTCAGGACCCGGTTGCAGTACTGGTCGGTCATCCATGGCGAGCCTCCCGGCTGAAACGCAGTTGTGTCTGCTTCCAAGCTAACACCACGGGATCCCCCGCCCGGTCCGCGCCCGGCAGCGCTGCCGGCCGCGGCCGGGCACCGCCGAGGACCCGCAGCGCTCACCGTGCCGGGCCCGGGGCGTCCCGCCGTTGCACCCCGGGCCCGGTTGGGCGGCTCAGGCCGCCCCCACGCTCACCCCAGGAACGGCTTCAGCTTCTGGACCGTGGCGGGGATCGTGGCCGTCTGCGGCAGCGACGGCAGCACCCCGTGTCCACCGAGGTTCGCGCGCGGGCCGCGGCCGGCGGCGGCATCCAGGAAGCTGAAGTGCGTCGCCTCGTTGGCGGCGACCTTCGCCGCAACCAGCTTCAGATCCGTGGAGCTGAACGTCTCGACCGCACCGAGGTAGGCGGCCACGAAGGCCGTCTCCAGGGCCACGCCGGTGTCGAGCAGCGCCTGCCCGCTGGCGACCGCCGCAGCCGGGATCTTGAACGTCAGGCCCGTGGGGGTCCTGCTGCCCAGGGCGCTGGCCAGGAAGGCCTTGTGGTCCCGCTCGTTGCGCAGCGCGGCCTCAAAGTAATCGCGATTGCGCAGGTGTGGGTGGCGGAAGCTGTGAAAGTCCCTGACGATCGCCTCATAGAGGTAAACGGCCAGGCTCTCAGCGGTGTACGCGGCCTGCAGCGTGGTGATGTCCGAGCTGCTTGGGCCGGCGGCGAAGGCGATCCCCTGCGCCGAGGCGAGCACCCCGCCTGAGGCGGCCAGCACCAGGCCGCCCTTGGCGGCGTTGCGCAGGAACTGCCCGCGGCTCACGGCCCTGTCGGTGCCCAGCGTTGCTGCGTCTGACATGCGATCACTCCTCTGTAGAGAACGGCTTGCTGCAGAGGAGTTCGCAGCATCGGCGCCAGCGGATCAGTCAAGCCGCGCGATGATCACCGGAGCGTGGGTTGGCACGCGCGTGCCGCCGTAGGGCTCGGGCGTGACCAGCACGGCGCTGACGCCGCGCACGCTCACCGGCAGGCTCACGTCGGCGCTGCCGTCGGCACTCACGCCGAACAGCACGCTGGCCGGCACCGGGGCCGCGTTGCCGCGCTGCAACCACACCTCGTAGACGTGCCCGCGCCCGGGTGGAGTGAGGTGCGTGACCAGCAGCTCCGCGCGACCGTTGCGCACGCGCAGCTGCGCGCTGCCGGAGATCCCGGCCAGCTGCGCCCGGATCAGCCTCACGCCGCCGCCCCCGGAGAGCAGCGTCAGCTGAAGCGCGAGCCCCGCCACCAGCAGCAGCGCCACCGCCCGTGCAAGCAGCATCGCTCGGCTGTGGGAGAACGCCGCCAGCCAAGCGGGCTGGCGGCGGCTGCGACGCAGATCCCCCCTGACTTCGCGCATCAGCGCACGCTTGATAGCTGCGGGAGGCTCGTGCTGGGGCACCGCCAGCGGGAGCGCCTGCACGGTGCCGTGCAGCGCCTGAAGCTCCTCACGGCAGACGGCGCAGCGGCTCAGGTGAGCCTCGAACTCGCGGGCCTCGTCCGGTGTCAGCGCACCGAGCGCGTAGGCGGCGGCGTCACCACCGCAGTCGTGCGTCTCAGGCATCGGTTCCTCGTCGCTCATGGTATTGCCGGCTCCCCGCTCAGCGAGATGCGCAGCTTGCTCAAGCCCAGGCGCATCCGCCCCTTGACCGTGCCGGCAGGCAGCTCCAGCAGCTGCGCGATCTCCGTGTGGCTGAAGCCCCCGAAGTAGGCCAGCTCGATCACGCGGCGCTGCTCCTGCGGCAGCTCCTGCAGCGCGTCACGCACCCGCCGTGCCTCATCGCGGCGCTCAACCTCCAGCTCCGTGCGCTCGCGCGCCACCACGCGCTCGGCCAGGCCCTCGTCGCTGACGTCCCGGCCGCTGCGCACCTGATCTCGGCGCAGCGCGTCGATCGCGCGGTTGTGCACCGCCGCGAGGATCCAGGAGCGCACGCTGCCGCGTGTGATGTCGTAGCCGGCGCCGGAGCGCCAGAGCGACAGGAACGCCTCCTGGACGATGTCCTCGGCCCTTGCGCGCGAGCCGCTGATCCGGTATGCGAGTGAGTACGCGGGACCGCCGTGACGCTCGAACACCAGGCCGAAGGCCTCGGCCTGGCCGGCGCGGGCCAGCTCCAGCAGATCCTCATCCGCCAGCTCAGTCAGTGATCGCTTGGTGCGTTTGAACATCGGTGGTGATCCGGTCCGTGACTGTGGTCTTGGCTGACTCACGCCGACCACCTGCGGCCGGAGCGCGAGCACGCCCACTCAAATCCATACGTACGCCATGCAACCGCGGATCACTGCAATGCCAGATGCGCGGTGGCGGCCGGTGCGCGTTTCAGGAGCAGCCCGAGCGCCGGGAGCGTCGCGCCGGGGGCGTCGCACCGGGAGCGCGTGCGGTGCGTTTGGCGGGTGGGGCGCGCTGTGCGGGTGGGGCGCGCTGTGCGGGTGGGGCGCGCTGTGCGGGTGGGGCGCGCTGTGCGGGGGGGGCGGGCTGTG
>JAJZDA010000102.1 GCA_021851525.1 Actinomycetes bacterium
CGCCAATCTGGTGGTCGCGCAGCTGCTGCACCTCGAGTCCTCAGACCCTGACAAGGACATCTCGATCTACATCAACTGCCCGGGCGGCTCGATCTACTCCGGACTGGCGATCTACGACACGATGCAGTTCATCAAGCCGCAGGTCTCCACGATCTGCGTGGGCATCGCGATGTCGATGGGCTCGCTGCTGCTGATGGCCGGCGCCAAGGGCAAGCGCTTCGCGCTGCCCAACAGCCGGATCCTGATCCACCAGCCCTCATCCGGGTTCGAGGGTCAGTCGACGGACATCGAGATCCACGCCCGCGAGGTGATCAACATCCGTCGCCGGATCGATGAGATCTACGCCCAGCACACCGGTCAGACGGTTGAGCGCGTCCACGCCGACATGGAGCGCGACCGCTTCTTCAAGGCCGACGAGGCTGCCGAGTACGGGCTCATCGACAGGGTCATCAGCAGGCATTGAGCAAGTCTTAAGTGAATCGCTGAGATCCGGCCCGCTTGATCATCTACCCTCCGGCGCATGGCACAGGTTCACGACGACGAGTTCGACGAGGACGACGACTTCAGCACGGACGACAGCTTCGCCGACGACGCTGAATTCGACGACCCCGACAGCCTCGACGAAGACGACGAAGACGGCTTCGAGGACTACGAAGAAGAGTGATTCGCTGCGATGGGGCGGGCGCCGGGCGCCCCGCCCTATCGCACGCGATGCTCGATCGCGCCGAGCGACTCGATCTCGATCCTGATCCGGTCGCCGGACTGCAGGTAGCGCGGAGGGTTCATGCCCTGCCCGACACCGCCGGGCGTGCCGGTGAGGATCAGGTCGCCGGGCGCCAGGCTGCAGGTCTGGGAGATGAACTGCACGAGCGTGTCGCAGCCGAACACCAGGTTGGAGGTGTTTGAGTCCTGGCGCAGCTCGCCGTTGACCCAGGTGCGGATCGCCAGCTCATGCGGGTCGGGGACCTCGTCCGCGGTGGTGATCCAGGGCCCGTACGGGCAGAACGTGTCGGCACCCTTGGCACGCACCCAGTGCGGCTCGCGCTTCTGCAGGTCACGCGAGCTGACGTCGTCGGCGATGCAGTACCCGGCGATCCGCCCGCCGTCGCCGATCACCGCCACGAGCTCACCCTCGTAGTCGAGCCGGCGCACCACCTCCGGGCAGACGATGTCATCCCCGGGCGCTGAGGCGGACCCGGGCACCTTGACGAACACGACAGGCCACTCCGGCGGCTGGTTGCCCATCTCCGCGATGTGGTCGGCGTAGTTGAGACCGACCGCGAAGATCGTGCGCGGCTGCGGGATCGGGGCCAGCAGCCGCACCTGATCGAGCCCGTATTCCCCGATCGTCTCGCCCGGGTCCAGCCGCCCGGCCAGCACCTCACGCACTGCGTCTGCGCCGGCCGCGAACGCGCGCAGCCGCCCGTCCTCGAGGACCCCGGCGAGCGGGCCCGCATCCTGGCCGCCAACGGTGAATGTCGCAAGTTTCATGGCCCCCGAGGCTAGCGGCCGTCGCCCGCCGGCGCGGCCCGCTCACTGCAGGCGAAAGTGGCCGCGGGCCACGCGCACGGCGCTGCCGCCCACCACGATCCGCTCCAGCGCGTGCGCGGAGCCGTCCGCCCGGGCCAAGAGCGTCGAGCGGCGCTGCAGCTCAACGCCCTGGGTGATGGTCAGCGTCTGGCCGAACTCACACCAGCCGTGACGCGCGAGGTGCAGCGCCAGGGGGCCGGCGGCGGAGCCGGTAGCGGGATCCTCGGGGACCCCGACGCCGGGGCAGAAGACGCGCGTCTTGACCTCCCCGTCAGCGAGCTTCGCAAAGCAGCTGACAGTGAGCTCGGTGAGCCCGAGCGCCCGACCTGCCGCGCTCAGCGCGCCGGCGTCGGGGTCCAGCTGGGCAACCGCGTCGGCGCTCTCCAGCGCGACCATCACGTGCTGCGGTCCGTTGACGTAGAGCTCGACCGGCAGCTCCGCGCGCCGCACGCCGAGCGCGTCGAGCAGCGGCTGGGGGCGCTCCAGCGAGATCAGCCGCGGGTGGGGCTGCTCCATCTCACCGTGCACGAGCTCCCCGTGCTCGCTGCTGAGCCTCACCGGGACCAGCCCCGCCCCGGTCATCAGCCGCACGGTCGAGAGCCCCAGGCGCTGGGCCACCACGAACGCCGCCCCGAGCGTCGGATGCCCGGCGAACGGCAGCTCGGTGCCCGGCGTGAAGATCCGCAGGCCGGCGTCGTAGCCCTCCTGCGCGGGCATCAGGAAGACCGTCTCGGAGAGGTGCAGCTCGCGTGCCGCCGCCTGCATCAGGCGGCTGGGGATCTCCTCACCCTCGGTGAACACCGCCAGCGGGTTGCCGGCCAGCGGCGTGTCGGTGAACACGTCGAGGATCTCGTAGGGGTGCGAGGGTTCAGCGCTCATCTGCGGTCATCTCCACGAGCTTGTTGACGGTCGTCCAGTTGCGAGCGGTCGCCTGCGCCACCCCCAACTTTGCGGGCGTGAGCCCGTTGGCGAGCTTCGAGCTGTGGATCGCCGCCGGGTGCCACGCGTAGATCTCACGGCCGCGGTTGGCGACGCGTTCCTCCGGGGTGGCGAGCTGCGCCAGCCCGGCGAACGCAACCTGATCCGGGATCCCGGACAGGAACGTCACTTGGTAGTGCTTGGGATCCTGTGCCGCCTCCGGGAACGGGTTGGCGCGCACGACCTCCCTGAGCTGGCCGTGGCTGCGCGCCATCACCGGGATCCGCAGGCCGAAGCGGCCCTCGATCAGGCGCTCGATGCGCGCCACCAGGTCATCCGGCTGCTCCGCTGAGAGCGCCACGTTGCCGGACTGCAGGTAGGTCTCGACGTCGGCGAGGCCAGCCTGCGCCAGCTCCGCGCGCAGCTCCGCCATCGGCAGCCGGTTGACGGCACCGAGGTTGATGCCGCGCAACAGGATCGCGTAGCGCGGCACAGCGGCGCCTCAGCCGAGGATCAACGCCAGCCGCCGCTCCAGCGCGCCCGCCAGCACCTCACGCACCGGCCCCGGCTCAAAGCGCTCCACCAGCGCGGCCAGGAAGCCCTCGATCACCAGCTGCTTGGCCTGCGCGGCGTCGATCCCGTGCGCCTGCAGGTAGAACAGCTGCTCCGGATCGACCTGGGCCACCGCGGCCGCGTGCGTGCAGCGCACGTCGTTGGCCTGGATCTCCAGGCCCGGGATGGCGTCCGCGTGGGCGCGCTTGGAGATCAGCAGGTTGCGCGACTCCTGGAAGGCGTCGGTCTTCTGCGCCCCCGGGTCGACGATGATGTTGCCCTTCCACACGGCGCTGGAGCGGTCCTGCAACACCCCGCGGAAGGCGAGGTCAGAGGTGGTGTGGGGGGCGGCGTGCTCCTGGGTGGTGTCGAAGTCGACGTGCTGGGTGCCGTTGGTCGCATAGGCGCCGGTGACGCGGGCGTCGGCGCCCTCGCCGACCAGCCGGGTCTCCATGCGCACGCGGCCGCGTGCCGAGCCGAAGCCGAGGGCGACCCAGTCAAGCGCCCCGCTGCGCCCAACCTGGGCGCGCTGGGCGCCGAAGATCCAGCTGCGCTCACCGAGCTCCTGGCCGCAGACGTAGCGCAGGTGCGCGCCGTCCCCGACGATCAGCTCGGTGACGACGTTGAGCACCGAGCCCTGGTCCTCGGCGTCGGACTGCAGCTGCTCCCAGACCTCCGCCTGAGCGCCCTCCTCGAGCACGATCAGCGTGCGCTGGTTGGCGAGCGTGCCGCTGCGCTGCAGCACGGCGCTCAGGACGATCGGCTGCTCCACCACCACGCCGCGGGCGACGTGCACGAAGCTGCCGCGGCGCGGACCCGCCTCACACAGCTCGACAAACACGTCATCCTCGCCACGCAGCAGCGATCCGAGCTGCGCGGGGCGCTGCTCGAGCGTGCCGACGGTGACGCCGGCGGGCAGCTGCTGCGCGGGTTGCAGGCCCTCAAAGAGCGGCTCGCCAGCGGGCGAGCCGCCCGGCAGCACGCGCTCATAGGCGGCCAGGTCAAGGCCGCTGATGTCGGTGAACTCCCAGCCGGGCCGTCCCTTGAAGGTCGGGAGCTCGATAGCTGAGCTAGCCAATTGAACCCTCCATCTGAAGCTCGATCAGGCGGTTCATCTCAACCGCGTACTCCATCGGCAGCTCCTTGGTGATCGGCTCGATGAAGCCGTTGACGATCAGCTTGGAGGCCTCCTCCTCAGGGATGCCGTGGGACATCAGGTAGAAGAGCTGGTCCTCACCGACCTTGGAGACGGTCGCCTCATGGCCGACGTTGACGTCGTCCTCGGAGATGCGGATCGTCGGGTAGGTGTCAGAGCGTGAGTCCTCGTCCAGCAGCAGCGCGTCGCAGACCACCTTGGAGCGCGCGCCGTGCGCGCCCTTGGCGATCTCCAGCAGCCCGCGGTAGGAGCCGCGGCCGCCGTCCTTGGAGATCGACTTGGCGAAGATGTTCGAGGTGGTGTTGGGCGCCACATGGATGATCTTGCCGCCGGCGTCCTGGTGCTGGCCCTTGCCGGCGAAGGCGATCGAGAGGATCTCTCCGTGGGCGCGCTCACCCACCAGGTAGACGCTCGGGTACTTCATCGTCAGCTTCGAGCCGAGGTTGCAGTCGACCCACTCGACGGTCGCGTCCGCATGCGCGACGGCGCGCTTGGTCACCAGGTTGAAGACGTTCGCGGACCAGTTCTGCACCGTCGTGTAACGGATCCGGGCGCCGGGCTTGGCGATCAGCTCAACCACCGCCGAGTGCAGGCTCGAGGAGCTGTAGGTCGGGGCCGTGCAGCCCTCCACGTAGTGCACGTAGGAGCCCTCGTCGGCGATGATCAGCGTGCGCTCGAACTGGCCCATGTTCTCGGTGTTGATGCGGAAGTACGCCTGCAGCGGCATCTCCACGTGCACGCCCTTGGGCACGTAGACGAACGAGCCACCCGACCAGACCGCGGAGTTCAGCGCCGCGAGCTTGTTGTCGTTGGCCGGGATCACGCTGGCGAAGTACTCGCGCACGACGTCCTCGTGCTCACGCAGGCCGGAGTCCATGTCCATGAAGATCACGCCCTGCTGCTCGAGATCCTCGCGCACCTGGTGGTAGACGACCTCAGACTCATACTGGGCGCCGACACCGGCCAGGAACTTGCGCTCGGCCTCGGGGATGCCGAGCCGGTCGAAGGTGCGCTTGACATCCTCAGGCACGTCGTCCCAGGAGCGCCCGGGCTTCTCGGAGGCACGCACGAAGTAATGGATGTCGTCGTAGTCGACCTCCTGGAGCATCGGCGAGCCCCAGGTCGGCTGCGGCTTGGCAAAGAAGTGCTCGAGCGCCTTCAGGCGGAACTCGAGCATCCACTGCGGCTCGGACTTGAACTCGGAGATCTTCTCAACGATCTCACGGTTGATCCCCTTCGGCGCCTTGTACAGGTAGTTCTCGGCGTCGTGAAAGCCGTAGCGCTGCTCATAGTCGGCGTTGATCTGCGCCAGCTGCTCATTCTCGCTCGGCGCGGTCCCGGTCGTGTTGGTCAAAGTCGGCTCGGTAGTGGCCATCTATCCCACCTCCAGCTTGATCATGTCGTCGTCGATGATCACCGGAAAGGTGTCCACCGGCTGATATGCGGGCAGCGTCAGCGGCCTGCCCGTCCTCAGGTCAAAGCGCGCCCCGTGACGTGGGCACTCGATCGTGCAGGCGCGCTCGTCGAGGCTGCCCTCGACCAGCGGGCCGTCGTCATGTGAGCAGCGGTCCTCGATCGCGTAGACGCTGCCGGCGCAGTTGAACACGCCGATCTCCAGGTCACCGTGCATCACCAGGCGCATCGCCCCGGGCGGCAGCTCGGCCAGCGCGCAGACGGGCAGCAGCTCAGCCATTGCCTGCCTCCTGCGTCTCCCACTCGGCGGCATGCCCCAGCGCCGCAGCCTTGACGACCTTCAGCGCGAGCATCGCGCACTTCATGCGGGTTGCCGAGATCTCGATCCCCAGCAGGTCGAGGACCGTCTGGTGATCCAGCGCCAGCAGCTCCTGCGTGGTCTTGCCCTGAAGCTCATCGGAGAGCATCGAGGCCGCCGCCTGGGAGATCGCGCAGCCGTGACCGTCAAACGCGACCTGCTTGACGCGCCCGGCCCCGTCCAGCTCCAGCTGGAAGGTGAGCTCATCGCCGCAGAGCGGGTTGAGGTCGTGCGCCTGCATGTCTGGGTGCTCGAGCGTGCCCTGGTTGTGCGGGTGCTTGTAGTGCTCGAGGATGTATTCGCGGTAGAGCTGATCGTCCATCTGTGTCGCCTTGGTTTCGCCTTGCGTCCCGGGGTCAGAGCTCTAGCACCCGGCGGACCGTCTGCAGCCCGCCGATCAGCCTGTCGATGTCCGCCGTCGTGTTGTGCACGGCGAATGAGGCGCGCGCCGAGGAGCCGATCGCGAAGCGCCGCATCAGCGGCTGCGCGCAATGGTGGCCGGTGCGCACGCAGACGTTCTCACGGCCGAGGATCTCGCCGATGTCGTGCGGGTGCGCGCCCTCCAGCTCAAAGGAGACGAGGGCGCCGCGCTGCGCCGCCTGCAGCGGGCCGTGGACCCGCAGGCCGGGGACCTGCGCAAAGCGCTCGAGCAGCTCCTCGGTGAGCGCCAGCTCGTGCGCGCGGATCGCCTCGATCCCCAGGGCGTTGATGAAGTCGACCGCCACCCCGAGACCGATCGCCTGCGCGATCTGGGTGGTGCCGGCCTCGAACTTGCCGGGCAGCTCGCTCCAGGTCGAGCTCGACTCGAAGACCTGGCGGATCATGTGGCCGCCGCTGATGAAGGGCGGCATCTGCTCAAGCAGCTCACGGCGGCCGTGGAGCACGCCGATGCCGGTTGGTCCGTAGGCCTTGTGCCCGGTCCACGCGTAGAAGTCGGCGTCGATCTCCCGCAGATCCAGCGGGATCTGCGGGACCGCCTGGGTACCGTCGACCAGCACCAGCGCGCCGGCGCGGTGCGCGTCGCGCGTGATCTGCGCCACCGGGTTGATCGTGCCCAGCACGTTGGAGATGTGCGCGACGGCCACGAGCCTCGGCTGACGCTCCAGCAGGCGGGCGTAGGCGCTGAGGTCGAGCTGGCCGTCGTCGGTCACGGGGATGTAGGCGAGCGTCGCCCCCCGCTCCTGGCAGATCAGCTGCCAGGGCACGATGTTGGAGTGGTGCTCCATCTCCGTCACCAGCATCAGGTCACCGGCCTGCAGGTTGGCGCGCCCCCAGGAGTGGGCCACCAGGTTGATCGCGGCAGTCGCGTTGGCGGTGAAGATCGTCTCCTGGGGCGTGCTGCCCAGCCAGGCGGCGATCCGCTCCCTGGCACCCTCGTACATGTCGGTCGCCTCGACGATCAGCGGGTACACGCCGCGGTGCACGGAGGCACGGTGCTCGGTGTAGTAGCTGACCAGCGCGTCGACCACCGCGCGCGGCGTCTGCGACGTCGCGGCGGAGTCGAGATAGACCAGTGAGTGGCCGTCGATCTCACGATCGAGGATCGGGAACTCAGCGGTCAGGTCCCGCAGCTCTGGGGTGCCGGTGGCCACTATGCGGCCTGCTCCTCAGTCAGCCAGCCGTAGCCCTTGGCCTCCAGCTCGGTGACCAGCTCGGGACCGCCCTCGTGCACGATCCGGCCCTCATACATGACGTGCACGTGGCTGGGCTTGACCAGGTGCAGGATCCGCTGGAAGTGGGTGATGATCAGCACGCCCAGCTCATTGCCGCGCTCGCGTGAGACCGTGTTGACGCCCTCCGAGACGATCCGCAGCGCGTCGATGTCAAGCCCCGAGTCTGTCTCGTCGAGGATCGCGAGGTCCGGGCGCTGGATCGCGAGCTGCAGGATCTCGAGCTTCTTCTTCTCACCGCCGGAGAAGCCGTCGTTGAGGTAGCGGCGGGTGAACTCCTCGGGGACGCTGAGCAGCTGCATCGCCGCGGTCACGGTCTCACGGAAGTCCTTGAGTGAGATCGGCTCCTGCGAGCGCGACGCGCGGTGCGCGTTGAGCACCGTGCGCAGGTACTTGGTGACGGTCACGCCGGGCACCGCGACGGGGTGCTGGAAGGCCATGAACAGCCCCATGCGGGCGCGCTCATCGGTCTGCGCCTCGGTGATGTCCTCGCCACCCCAGATGATCTGGCCCTCGGTCACCTCGAGGTTCGGGTGGCCCATGATCGCGTTGGCGAGCGTTGACTTACCAGAGCCGTTGGGGCCCATCATCGCGTGGACCTCACCCCCGCCGACGCGCAGGTCGACGCCGCGCAGGATCTCCTTCTCCCCCGCGCGAACATGAAGGTTGCGGATCTCTAGGTCTGGCATCAGGTTCTCAAGCTCTCGGTCGGTGTTGGTCTGTGAAGTCTGTTGGTCCTGGTGAGCTGCGTGGTCGGTCGCGGGCGAGCGGTTTGGCGGCGGGCTGCCGGCGCCTAGGCCGCGATCCCCGCCTCCGCCAGCTGCGGCTCGGCAGGTTGCGGGTCGGCGAGCTGCGGGTCGGCCAGCTGCGGGTCGGCCAGCTGCGGGTCGGCCAGCTGCGGCTCGCGCTCGGCACGGCGCGAGAACTCGACCAGCTCCGCCAGCGTCGTGGTCTGCAGCGAGCGCACGATCCCGCCCTGGACCCGTGTCCACAGAAGCTTGGTGGCGCATGGCCCGTTGCCGGCCTGCGGCAGGTGCGAGCAGACCACGCGCTCCATCTGTTCGTGGACGAAGCACTCCATCGGCGCGATCGCGCCCTCCAGCGCGGCAACCACGTCGAACATCGTGATCTGCGCGGGATCCCGGGCCAGCCAGTAGCCACCGTGCGCACCGCGCGCGCTCATCACCAGGTCCGCCTTGCGCAGGCGGGCGACCACCTGCTCCAGGTAGGCGAGCGGCAGGCCCTCAGCATCGGCCACCGCCTTGAGGCTGGTGGGCTGCTCAGGCGTCTGGCGGCCGAGCTCAACCATCAGGCGCACGCCGTATTCCGCTTTGGAGGAGAAGATCATCCCCGTAAATCCTACCAGCGGGCTAGGTGTTCACGGATCCCGGGCAGATCACCCCCGCCGGGCGGTGCCCGCAGCCACGCAGCGGAGCTTGCGATTCACGCTGGCGCACCCGCTAGGGTGATCGCTTGAAGATGCCGTCCAATCGCCAGCAGCTCGCCACCTCAGCGGACGTAGCCCGCTCCGCGCAGCTCGCACGCGCGGCCGGGCGCTTTGGGATCGACACGGAGTTCATGTCGGAGGGCCGCTACCGGGCGCTGCTGTGCCTCACGCAGGTGGCGGTCGAGGATCCCGCAGCGCCCGACGGAATCCACACGATCCTGATTGACGGGCTGGACGCGAGCGTCGACGTGCAGCCGCTGGCGCAGCTGCTCGCGGACCCGGAGATCCAGGTGGTGATGCACGCCGGGCGCCAGGACGTCGCGATCCTGCGGCGCAGCTGGCAGACCGAGCTGAACAACATCTTCGACACCCAGATTGCAGCCGGCTTTGTCGGTGAGAGCGCCCAGGCCGGATACGGCAACCTGCTGGGCTCGGTGCTGCGCCTGCGGGTCGGCAAGACCGCCAGCTACACCCGCTGGGACGCGCGGCCGCTGACAGATGAGCAGCTCACCTATGCGGCTGAGGACGTGGTGCACCTGCTGGCGCTGACCGATGAGCTGCAGCGCCGGCTGGAGCGCACCGGGCGCCTGCAGTGGGCGGTGGAGGAGTGCCGCCGGCTGGACGAGGCCAGCGACGAGCGCGATCCGGACACCGTCTGGGAGCGGCTGCCGAGGGTCGGTCAGCTCGAGCCGCAGGCGCGCGCCGTGGCGCGGCGCCTGGCCGCCTGGCGTGAGCGCACCGCGGCGCTGGAGGACCGGCCCGTGGGGCAGGTGGTCCAGGATCCGCCGCTGCTGGAGCTGGCCAAGCGCCACCCGACGGAGCTGGGCGCGCTCGGACAGATCCGCGGCATCCACCCGTCGATCGTCAAGCGGCGCGGCCAGGCGATGATCGAGGCGATCCGGCTGGGGATGGCTGACCCGCCGATCCCGCGCGAGGCCCGCCGCGGCCATTCCGACGCCGGCGACGCCCCGCTGATTGCGCTGGCCGAGGCGCTCCTGCGCGCCCGCGCGATGGAGGCCGGCCTGGCCTACGAGCTGATCGCCTCGCGCAGTGAGCTCGAGCAGATCATCGCCGCCGCCCGCCAGGCCGAGCCGGAGCCGGAGGTGCGCACGCTGAACGGCTGGCGGCGGGAGCTGGTGGGCGGTGATCTGGAGCTGCTGCTCAGCGGCCGCAGCTGCCTGCACGTCGGCGCGGACCGCAGACTGGAGCTGCACGGCCTGAGCTGACCGACCGTGCCGGCCGTGGCGCCGGCATGCTGGGCGCAGGCACGCTGGGCGCGGGCAGCCCGGGCGCAGGCACGTCGGATGCAGGCACCCCGGGCGCAGGCATCCCGGGCGCAGGCAGCCCGGGCGCAGGCAGCCCGGCGCCGGGATCTCTAAGCTGAGGCGCAGATGGCGAACGTCTCAGAACACCTGGCCGACCCCGAGCTGCTGGAGGCCGCCTGGGATCTCGCGCCGCTGGTCAACGGCGATGAGCAGCACGGCTTCGAGGCCATGCTGGACGATGCGCTCAACCGCGCGGAGACGTTCGCCAAGCGCTACGCCGGCCAGATGGCCCAGCTGGACAGCGCGGGGTTGCGCGAGGCGATGCTGGCGCTCGCGCAGATCCAGGAGCTGGCCGGCAGCGCCGCGTCCTACGCCTCGCTGCGCTTCTCCACGGACACGGCCGACCCGGCGCGCGGCGCGCAGCTGCAGCGGATGCAGGAGCGCGTCACCGCGATTGAGACGCAGCTGCTGTTCTTCGAGCTGGAGTGGGCGGCGCTCAGCGACGAGCGCGCTGAGCAGTTGCTCAGCGGTCAGGGCCTGGAGTTCTGCGCGCACCATCTGCGCAGCGCCCGCCGCTACCGCCCGCACCTGCTCAGCGAGGCCGAGGAGAAGGTGCTGGCCGAGAAGAGCCTCACCAGCGAGGGCGCATGGGCGCGCCTGTTTGGCGAGCTGATCTCCGCGGTACGGGTCCCGCTCGACGCGGAGGAGGTCTCGCTGGAGCTGGCGCTCAGCAACCTGCAGAGCGGCGACCGTGAGCTTCGGCGTCGCAGCGCAGAGGCGGTCACGGCGGCGTTGGAGCCGGGCCTGCGGACCCGCGCCTTCATCTTCAACACGCTGATCTACGACAAGTCAGTTGAGGACCGGCTGCGCAACTACCCGCACTGGCTGGCGGCACGCAACCTCGCCAACGAAGCGTCGGATGAGTCGGTGCGGGCGCTGATCGACGCGGTCCACGGCCGCTACGACATCCCGCAGCGCTGGTACCGGCTGAAGGCCAGGCTGCTGGGCCTCGACACGCTCGCGGATTACGACCGCAGCGCCCCGCTGAGCGCGCAGGAGCCGGCCTTCTCATACGGCGAGGCGCGTGAGCTGGTGCTCGACACCTACACGCAGTTCTCGGCGCAGGCGGGCGCGCTGGCGAGGCGCTTCTTCGACGAGCGCTGGATCGATGCGCCGGTGCGCGAGAACAAGCGCGGCGGCGCCTTCTGCGCCTACACGGTGCCCAGCGTGCACCCCTACGTGATGCTGAACTTCACCGCCAAGCGCCGTGACGTGCTGACCATCGCGCACGAGCTGGGCCACGGGCTGCACGCGGCGCTCGCCCAGCCGCAGGGCGTCTTTCACCAGTCAACCGGGCTGACGCTGGCCGAGACCGCCTCGGTCTTCGGGGAGACGCTGGTGTTCGAGCGCCTGCTGGAGGCCGCCCCCGATGACACGCAGCGGCTGGATCTGCTGGCTGACCGGCTGGACGGGATGATCGCGACGGTCTTCCGCCAGATCGCGATGAACCACTTTGAGCACCTGGTGCACACCCGCAGGCGTGAGCAGGGTGAGCTGGCTGTCGATGACTTCCGCGGCGCCTGGATCGAGAGCCAGCGGGAGATGCTCGGCGACGCCGTCCAGCTCACCGACGGCTACGGCAGCTGGTGGTCCTACATCCCGCACTTCATCAACACGCCCGGCTACGTGTACGCGTACGCCTACGGGCAGCTGCTGGCGCTCTCCGTGTTCGGTCGATACCGGCAGGTCGGTGCGGGGTTCGTCCCCAGCTACATCGAGATGCTGTCCGCCGGCGGGTCGCTGCCGCCACAGGAGCTCGGGGCGCTCGTGGGCGTTGATCTCGCCGACCCCGGGTTCTGGGACGCCGGCCTGGCGCTGGTCGACGAGCAGCTGCGCGACGCCGAGGCGCTCGCGTCCCGGCTCTGAGCCGGCAGTCACCGACGCCGGCGCGCTGGGCAGGCGCCGCGGGCGCGCACGCGGCGCGGATCTGAACCCACCGGCGGCCGCGCCCCGAGCGGGCGAGGCTCCTCATCGGCATCGCCGCAACCCCGCCGTGGCCTTTTCGCAGCACC
>JAJZDA010000103.1 GCA_021851525.1 Actinomycetes bacterium
AACTCGCGATATACGCGAGCTTCTCCCCCACAGTGCGCCTGGGCAGGGTCGTGGCCGGCCAGCTCACGGGTCGAGAAGCCGCGCCGCCGCCGCACGCGCCGCGCGGCGACAGCACCGCTCACTCAGTCAACTACCCGCAGCGCCTTGGGCAGCGAGGTCAGGATGCGGGCATCCTGTTCACCGACGACCACCAGGTCCTCGATGCGAATCCCGAACTTGCCGGGCAGGTAGACACCCGGCTCAACCGTCACAACGCTGCCCGCCTGCAGGGTGTCGGAGACCCGAAAGGAGAGCGTTGGCGCCTCATGGATCTCCAGGCCGACGCCATGCCCGAGCCCGTGGCCGTAGTGCTCGCGATGCCCGGCGCCGTCGATGATGTCGCGCACGACCCTGTCGATCTGCATGGTGTCGGCGCCCGCCCGGACCGCCGCCAACCCCTCCAGCTGCGCGCTCAGCACAAGCTCATAGGCCTCGCGCGCCTCGGCGCCGATCTCCCCGACCGCCACCGTACGGGTGCAGTCGGAGCAGTAGCCGCCCGACAGCGCTCCCCAGTCGATCACGACCAGCTGCCCTTCGGTGATCGGCACCTCGCGAGGCTCCGCGTGCGGCAGCGCACCGTGCGGTCCGCCGGCGATGATCGAGCGGAAGCTCGGTGACTCCGCACCGCGCTCACGCATCTCGTTCTCCAGGAACATCGCCAGCTGCCGCTCAGTGCGGCCACGCAGCCCGCGTGCCAGGAGCGCCTCAAAGGCGTCGTCGGCGATCCTGGCGGCCTCGCTGATCAGCTTGATCTCATGCTCGTCCTTGACGATCCGCAGGTCCTCGACGAGCCCCACCACGGCAACCAGCTGCGCCCGCTCGGGCAGCATCCCACGCATCCGCGAGTGCCGTTCAACCGAGACGTTCTCAGACTCGAAGCCGATGCGCAGCTGCCCCTCCGGCAGCAGTCCGGCGATCTCAGCAAGCAGGTCCTGCGAGCCCTGGACCCGGGTGAACGAACGGTCGACCTCAACCTCCGCCTGCTCGACGTAGCGGAAGTCCGTGACGAAGACGCGCACGCCGGAGCCGATCAGGGCAAGCCCGTTTGAGCCGGTGTAGCCGGTGAGGTAGCGGACGTTGAACAGGTTGGTGACGAGCATCAGGTCGACCCCTGCCCCGTCCAGCGCTTCGACGAGCCGATCGGCACGCTCTGATCCGGTCATTCCGGCAGCTCCTTCTTCAGTATTTGCAGTGCTTCGCGGTAGCCCTCCGCTCCGCGCCCGGCGACGGTCGCGACGCACAGCTCGCGGATCACCGATTGGTGGCGCCAGGGCTCTCGGGACATCACGTCGGAGAGGTGCACCTCCACCGCGGGCAGACCGCTGATCTCCAGCGCGTCGCGGATCGCGTAAGCGTAATGCGTCCATGCTCCGGGATTCAGGATCAGCCCGGCCGCGGCACCGCGCGAGGCGTGCAGGCGCTCCACGTACTCACCCTCGTGGTTGGTTTGAAAGAACGTGGTCTCGATCCCCAGCTCTCGCCCCCACTCCGAGATCCGGGCCTCCAGCTGGGCGAGCGTCATGCTGCCGTAGTGCGCAGGATCGCGGCGCCCCAGCTGATCGAGGTTGACGCCGTGCAGGACCGCGATCCTCACGCCCTCAGCTCCTCCACCGCGGCGCGCAACTCCTCGGGAGCCACCACCTGGCCGAACAGCGCCCTCCCGGGAGCCGGGCAGAGCACGAACGGGACCGGCCCCTCGCCCACCCGCTTCTTGTCACGGGCGGTGGCACGGATCACCTCCTCCACGCTGACCTGCGGATCGAGGCTGAGCGGCAGGCCGGCGCCGGCCAGCAGCTCGCTCACCTCCTCACGCAGATCCTCCGCGCCGGAGAGGCGCAGCGCGGCCAGCAGCCCGAGCGCCACCGCCTCACCGTGCCGGTAGCGCGCGTAACCGGTCACCGTCTCAATCGCGTGGCCGATGGTGTGCCCGAGGTTGAGCAGCTGACGCGGCCCCGTGTCGTGCTCATCCTGCGCGACGATCCGCAGCTTGGTGAGCGCGCAACCCGTGATCACCTGGAGGTCGTTCGCCGGGGCGCCGCCACGGATCCGGTCCCACAGTGCCCCGCCGGCCAGCAGCCCGGTCTTGACCACCTCCGCGTAACCGGCGGCCAGCTCCTCGGGCGCAAGCGTCGTGAGCGTCTGCGGGTCGACCAGCACGGCGCTGGGCTGATGGAAGGCGCCGACGTAGTTCTTGGCTTCCGCCAGGTCCACGCCGGTCTTGCCGCCGTAGGCTGAGTCAACCTGCGCGACCAGCGTGGTCGGGACCTGAACGAAGCGCATGCCGCGCTGGTAGGCCGCCGCGCAGAAGCCCGCGAGGTCACCGACCACGCCACCGCCCAGGGCCACCACAACATCGGTGCGGGTGACGCCGTGGCGGACCATCTCAGTCCACACGATCTCCGCGTGCGCGAGGGTCTTTGACTGCTCGCCGGGCATGATCCTGATGCTCGCCAGCGCCGGCTCGAAGGCCTGCGCGTAGAGGCCCGCGGCGTTGTAGTCGCTGACCACCACGCGCCTGCCGCTGAGCGCCCGTGGCCAGAAGGCGCGCTCGCCGACCAGGCCGGCGCCGATCACCACCGGGTATTCGCCTGACTCGGCGGTGGCCCAGAGCACGCGCGCCTCACCCGGTGTGACGTCCTCAACGGCGGCGAGGATCTCGCCGAGACGAAGCGAGCACGAGGCCGGCACGATCACGTCGGCCAGCGCCTCGTAGAGCGGCCGGCGAGCCGCATGCAGGCGCTCAAACTGCTCGCGGTCGCGCGCCAGCGGGCGGGCGTCATCACGCCCTGCGCCGACGCGCTGCCAGGCCTGCTCGGCGTCGATGTCAAGCAGGATCACGCGCACTCCGCCAAGGGCGTCCCGGATCCGCTGCGACTGCAGCGCCCCACCGCCCAGCGCCACCGCCCGCACCGTCGGGTCGTCGAGCAGCTCAAGCGTCGTGCGCTCCTCGAGCTCACGGAATGCGGACTCACCCTGAGCGGCGAAGATCTCCGCCACCGGCCTGCCGCTGCGCTGCTCAATCACCGCGTCAACGTCGACCGCCCCCGGCCCAAGGGTCTGCGCGCCGGAGGTCTTGCCGGCTCCCATGAAGCCGACCAGCGCCGTCTTCATCGCCGCCAGCCGATCCGCTCCTCATAGGCTGCCACCGCGGCGCGCACATCGTCGATGTGGTCCCCGCCGAACTTCTCGCGGTATGCCTGGGCCAGCACGAACGCGACCATCGCCTCGCCGACGACGCCCGCGGCGGGGACCGTGCACGAGTCCGTGCGCTCACGCAGCGCCTGCGCGGGCTCATGAGTGGCGATGTCGACCGAGCGCAGCGGCTTGGTGAGGGTCGGCAGCGGCTTCATGTAGCCACGCACCACCACCGGGTCACCGGTGGTCATCCCACCCTCGATGCCGCCCGCGCGGTTGGTCTCGCGGTGGTAGCCACGCTGCTCGTCATAGAAGATCTCGTCGTGCGCGAGCGACCCCGGCAGGCCGGCCACCTCATAGCCATCGCCGATCGAGACACCCTTGATGGCCTGGATCGAGCAGACCGCCATGGCCAGGCGCCCGTCCAGGCGCTGCTCCCAGGAGACGTGCGAGCCGAGCCCCGGCAGCACCCCGAAGGCGCGCACCTCAAAGACCCCGCCCAGCGACTCGTTGGCCTTGCGCAGCGTGTTGATCTCGGCGACCATCGCGCGCGCCGCCTCGGGGTCCAGGCAGCGCACCGGGGACTCATCAACGTCACGGAAGTCCTCGGGCGTGAGCGGCTCCCGGCGGGGGGCGCTGACCGAGGTGATCTGCAGCACGTGCGAATAGACCTCCACGCCCAGGGCGCGCAGGAACTCCTTGGCCAGTGCCCCGCCGGCAACTCGTGCGGCGGTCTCGCGCGCGCTCGCGCGCTCGAGGATGTCGCGCACGTCACTGAGCCCGTACTTCTGGGTGCCGACGAGGTCAGCGTGACCGGGGCGCGGCAGATGCACCTCAGCGGTCTGCGCCTCCACCGGCCAGGGATTCATGCGCTCCTCCCAGTTGGCGTAGTCGCGGTTGTGGATCTGCAGCGCGATTGGGCCTCCGAGCGTACGCCCGTGGCGCACTCCCGCGGTCATGTCGGCACGGTCGCTCTCAATCTTCATGCGCCCGCCGCGACCATGGCCCAGCTGGCGCCGCGCCAGGTCCCGGTCAAGCGCCTCCCGGCTCAGCTGCAGGCCGGCCGGCAAACCTTCAACGATGCAGGTCAAGCCGGGTCCGTGCGACTCGCCGGCGGTGGTCAGCTTCAGGGTCATCGTCGCTTAGGTTACGTGTCCGCCGCGATCCTGGCCCGCTGCTTGCCCGGGGCCATGCGCAAGGCCCCCGCGGCGCGCGAGCCAACCGCCTCCGGACCGCCCGACTCAGCCACCCCGCCCGGACTCAGCCACCCCGCCCGGACTCAGCCACCCCGCCCGGACTCAGCCACCCCGCCCGGGCTCAGCCGCTGCGGCCGGCGAAGGCGTGCGACCAAATCGAGGTCAGCGACTCATGCTGCGTGTACCACGTGACCAGCTCCGGTCCGACGAGGATCGCCACCACGCCGCCGAGCGCCAGGAACGGCGCGAGCGGGAGACCGACCCTGCGGCCCGCGGCGACGCCGCGATCACGCATCACGAGCAGCCCTCCGAGCGCGGCCAGCACCAGCCCGAGGAGCATCGCGACCACCGCCGCGGAGCCGAGGCAGATCCCAATCACCAGCGCGAGCTTCACGTCCCCCATGCCCAGGCCCTTTGGGTAGATGACGGCGAAGATGAACAGGAAGCCGCCGGCGCCGAGCCCGGCAAAGGCCTGCTGGGGCAGCCCCGAGGGGTCAAGGATCGCGCCGATCACCAGCCCCGTCAGGGCCGCCGGCCCGGTCAGCCAGTTGGGGATCTTGCGGCGTTTGAGATCCTGGGCGGCCGCGACCACCAGCACCACCCCGAGGAACGCGCCGAGCACGCGCTGCGCGACCGTGTGGTGGATCGTCAGCGACGCGATCACGACGACCAGGGAAAGGATCACCTGGTCAGCTGCACGCAACCGCAATCTGTCAGCTCGGAGCACCGTCTTGCGCGCGCTCGCCGGTCTGCGCGTCGCGACCCGGATGGAACTTCCCGTCACCGCCGCACCACGGGCAGGTGACCTCGTGCGGGGTCCCTCCCTTGCCGGAGATCAGCAGGCCGGTGCCCCGGCAGGGGGTGCAGGTGCTGCGGTCGGACTCGGCTGGTGCTGAGCTGCTCACGCGGTCGAGGATATCCCCACGGCCACCCGCATCGCATCCAGCGGCGCGCCGCGGCCCGTGAACAGCTCAAATGCCAGCGCCCCCTGGCCGACCAGCAGCTCCAGGCCATCGACGTTTGGGATGCCGGCGGCGCGCGCCGCGCGGGTCAGTGGCGTCCCCTGCGGGCTGTAGACGTAGTCAGCGATCGCGCCGTAGGCGGCGACGCCCCGCTCCGGCAGCGGCAGCTCCTCGAGGGTGTCGCCGGGCGCGAGCCCCACCGGGGTGCAGTTGACCAGCAGGTCAGCCCGGCCGATCCGCCGCACCGGCTGCCCCCCAAGCTCCGCGCAGAGCTCCTCAGCGCGCTGCGGGGTGCGGCTCCACACCTGCACGCCGGCACCGGCGTCGAGCATCGCCCAGAGCGCCGCGCGGGCGCTGCCGCCCGCCCCGAGGATCAGCACCGAAGCCCCGCGCACGTCGAGCGGGGCACCCTGGGCCAGCGCCGGGGCGTCGGTGTTGTCCGCCCAGATCCCACCCTCAGGCTCGAACAGCAGCGTGTTGGCGGCGCCGATCGCGCGCGCCCGCGGCGAGGCAGCGGTGGCCAGGGCGAGCGCCGCGCGCTTGTGCGGGATCGTCACGTTGACCCCGCGGAAGCCGTCTCCGGGCAGCGCCCGCACGGTCTCGGCGAACAGCTCCGGAGGGATCGGCAGCAGCTGATAGTGCCAGTCGCGCTCCAGCCCGAGCGCACTCAGCGCGGCGTTCTGGATGCGCGGCGAGAGGCTGTGCGCGACCGGCCAGCCGACCACCCCCAGCCGCTTCATCCCTGCTTTCCGCAGAACTCCGGCGAGCCGCCGTGCTTGGCGGCTCGCGCGCTGGCCCTGTTCCAGTCGGCCGACCAGCCCAGGAACTGGGCGTAGCTGGCGGTGAACCGCAGCGCCCCGTTGCCGCACACACGGTTGATGAAGTACAGGTAGTCGCTCTTGGCGGGGTGCGCCGCCGCCTCGATCGCGGCCAGGTCGGGGCTGTCGATCGGGGTCGGCGGCAGGCCGTGGTGGTTGGTGGTGTTCCAGGGCGAGCGCGACGCGAGGTCGCCGGCGGTCAGCTGCCCGTAGTTCCCGGTCGCGTAGGCGACCGTCGAGTCGAGTCCCAGGTACATGTTGTCGCGCAGGCGGTTGTAGATCACCGAGGCGACCAGCGGCGCGTCGTGCGGCAGCATCGACTCCTCGGAGAGCAGCGAGGCGATCTTCAGGACGTCATAGCCGGTGAGGTTCCTGGAGCGCGCGTAGCTCAGATCGACCGTCGCGAACTCCTGCTTGAAGCGCGCGAGCTGGTCGGCCACCAGCTGCGAGATCTTGACCGGGCGCGTGAGCTGGTAGGTGTCGGGGAAGAGGAAGCCCTCGAGTGAGTGCGGGTGGCTCGGCGCCCCGTAGGCGGCGGGATCCAGCAGTGGCGAGCTGACCGTCGCCTTCACGTAGTTGCCCTTGATCCCGGAGGCGGCCAGCAGCGCCTGCACCTGCTTGCGGGAGTGGCCGGGCGTGATGGTGACCTCGCCGAGCTGCACACCGGCGCTGCGGGAGGTCAGTGCGGAGAGCACCGCCGAGTAGCTCATCCCGTGCTTGAGCTCGTACACGCCGGCGCGCAGCGAGCCACGGTCCCCGGCCAGCTCGACGCGGATCTTGAAGAAGAAGGTCGAGGAGATCACGCCGTGGCGCTCGAGGATCGAGCTGATCGTGCTGACACCTGAGTTGAGCGGGATCGTGACGGTCACCCGCCCGCTGCCGGATCCGGCGAACGGCTCAAACAGGGAGACCAGGAACCAGATCACGATGATCGTGAGGACCAGTGCGACGAGCGCTACAGCGCGGCGGATCAGGAAGACGCTCGCCATCAGCTGTGCGCCTCGCATGGCCGCGCGGCGGACCGGCCGCCGATCCGGGGAAGCTCGTCGGCCGGCGGGCGGACCGTACCCGCCGGCGGGCTGACCGTGCCCGCCGGCGGCCGGCCGACGGTGGTGCGCTCACGCATCGGCGTGGCGCTCCAGCCAGCCCGACAGCAGGTGCGCGGCGGCGCGGGAGTCCTCGCTGGCGCGCGAGCCGCCGTCCCGCTGCGCCAGCAGCGTCGTGAAACGCTCGTCGTAGAGCTCGACCGGCACGCCCGCCAGGCGCCTGCCGAGCGTCTGCGCAAAGCGCCGAGCCTCACGTGTCTGCTCTGAATCGCCTCCGTCGAGCCTCAACGGCAACCCGATCACGACCCGCTCCACCTCCAGATCTCGCACCAGCGCGAGCAGCTTACCCATACCTCGGCGCCCGTCCGGCGCAAGCACCGGCTCGAGCGGTGTCGCGAGCACCCCGGTCGGGTCGCTGACCGCGCAGCCGCAGCGCGCGGACCCGTAGTCAAGTGCCAGCACTCGCATCGCCAGCCCCGCGTCGGCGTGGGTCACGGCCCCGGGCGGCAGGCGCGAGCGGCTCAGCCGCCAAGCGCGCCGGCGACCGCCTCACGCCCCGCCTCCACTGCCTCCGCGAGCCTCTGCACGTCACGCCCGCCGGCCCGCGCGGCGGTGTCGCGGCCGCCGCCACCACCGCCGACCACGGCGGCAGCCAGCTTGACCACCTCACCGGCGCGCACGCCGCGCGCCACCACCGCGGGCGCGACCGCGGCGACGATGTCCACCTTGCCCTCGGCCTCCGCGCCGAGCACGATCACGGCGTCCCCGAGCCGGGCCTTGACCCGGTCCGCCAGGTCAAGCAGCGCCTGACCGCTGACGCCGGTCACGACGCTCGCCACGACCGGGATCCCGGCAATCTGCTGCGCGCTCTGCGCCAGCGCCTGCTCATCTACCGCCGCGCCCGCGCTGCGCCCGGCCCCGCGCTCGAGCTCACGCACGCGTTCGCGCAGCTGCCCAACCGCTTCCGGCACGCCCGCCGGCAGCACCCGCAGCGAACGGGCGGCGTCGCTCAGGGCGCGGTCGTGCTCGCGCATCATCGCCACGGCCACCGGCCCGGTGAGCGCCTCGATGCGGCGCACGTTGGCGGCGCTGGAGGTTTCCGTGGAGATCTTGAAGAGCCCGATCTCCGCCGTGCTGCGCACGTGCGTGCCGCCGCACAGCTCGCGCGAGAAGGAGCCGTCGCCGACCTCCACCATCCGCACGATCTCCCCGTACTTCTCACCGAACAGCGCCATCGCGCCGAGCGCGCGTGCCTCATCGAGCGTGGTGCTGAGCGCCCGCACCGGCTGCGCCTGCAGGATCCAGCCGTTCACGGCGTCCTCGATGTCCGCCAGCTCCTCGGAGCTCAGCGCGCTGCCGTGCGTGAAGTCGAAGCGCAGCTTGTCCGGTCCCACATAGGAGCCGGCCTGCCGCACATGCGCCCCCAGCCGCGCGCGCAGCGCGGCGTGCAGCAGGTGGGTGGCTGTGTGGTTGCACTGCGTGGCGTGGCGGGCCTGCGCGTCGACCCGCGCGCGCACGCGCTCACCGTCGCGCAGCTCACCGCGCTCGGCGACCACCGCGAGCACCTGGTCGTCCCCGAGCCGCAGCACATCCTCGACGCGTGCCTGGCAGTCACCGTCCTCACACTCCAGCACGCCGGCGTCGGCCACCTGGCCGCCGCCGGTCGCGTAGAACGGAGACTCCACGAGCTTGACCAGCAGGCGCCCGTCCTGTTCGCGCACGGCGCCGACGGTGGTCTGGATCGCCGTCGCCTCATAGCCCTTGAACTCGGTGGTGAAGCCGCTGGCGCCGGCCAGCGCCTGGGCCTGCTCGCGCAGCTGCGCGTTGGTGAGCGTCCGCGCGCCACCCTGCCGAGACTGGCGCCGCTGGTCCTCCATCAGCGCCTCGAACCCCTGCTCGTCTACGCCGAGTCCGTGCTCGGCGACGAGCTCGAGCGTGAGGTCGAAGGGGAAGCCGTGGGTGTCATGCAGCAGGAACGCGTCGGCCGCGGAGATGCCCTCGGCGCCGCTCTCCCTGGCACGCGCGATCAGCTCGCCCAGCAGCTTGCTGCCCTCGTCGAGCGTGCGGCCGAAGCTCGTCTCCTCTGACGCCAGCCACTTGCCGATGCTCTCCCGCTGAGCGCTCAGCTGGCGGTACTCATGGCCCATGATCTCAGTCACCAGCGCCTGGTAGCGCTGCAGAAAGCCGGGCTCCAGCCCGAGCGTCTGGCGTCCCTGGAGGATCGCCCGGCGCATCACCCGGCGCAGCACGTAACCGCGCGCCTCATTTGACGGGACCACCCCGTCGGCGATCAGGAAGGTCATGGCGCGGGCGTGATCGGCGAGGATCCGCAGCGCCCGGTCGGTCGCAAAGTCACCGCCGTAACGCCTGCCCGAGAGCTCTTCCCCGAGCGTGATCAGCGGCGCGAACTGGTCGGTCTCAAAGACCGTCTCCTTACCCTGCAGGATCGCGGCCATGCGGTTGAGCCCGAGGCCCGTGTCGATGTTCTTGGCCGGCAGCGGCGTGAACGTGTTCTGCGGGTTCTGGTCGAACTGCATGAACACGAGGTTCCAGAACTCCAGAAAACGGGCGTTCTCGCCGCCGGGCAGGTCCTGCTCGCTGCCGAACTGCAGGCCGCGGTCCAGGTACAGCTCGCTGTCAGGACCGCACGGGCCGGTCGGCCCCGACTCCCAGAAGTTGTCCTCTCGCGGAAGCTCGACGATCCGCTCGCGCGGCACCCCCACCTCCAGCCAGAGGTCGATCGCCTCCTGGTCAGGGCCGAGCCCGAGCTGCTCATCGCCGCCGAAGACCGTCACCCAGATGTCATCGCCGTTGAGCCCGAACCCCTCGCGGCTCAGCTCCCAGGCGAAGCGGATCGCCTCGCGCTTGAAGTAGTCGCCGAAGCTGAAGTTGCCGAGCATCTCGAACATCGTCAGGTGGCGCGCCGTCATCCCAACGTTCTCGATGTCATTGGTCCTGAAGGACGCCTGGCAGCTGGTCGCGCGCGAACGCGGCGGCCGCTCGGTGCCGGCGAAGTACGCCTTCAGCGGGTGCATCCCCGCGACCACGAACAGTGCCGAGCGATCGGCCGCCGGCGGGATCAGCGAATCCCCGGGAAGCCGCAGGTGCCCGTTGTGCTCGAAATACGAGATGAACGTGTCCCGGATCTCATCTGAAGTCATGCTCATGGACGGCGAAGTGTATGCGGCTGACGGTCGGCTACGCTGGGCCGGTGCTGAGGCTGACACTCCTCGGCGGCCCCACGGCGCTGATTGAATTTGCGGGGCTGGCGTGGCTGACCGACCCGACCCTCTCACCGCCGGGGACCTACGGCGGGCTGACCAAGACCAGCGGCCCGGCGATCACGCCGCAGGAGCTTGGCGCGGTGGACGTGGTGCTGCTCTCCCACGACCATCACGCCGACAATCTCGACCCGGCAGGACGCGAGTTTCTGAGCAGCGCCGGCCGCGTGCTCACGACCGGCGCCGGGGCGCAGCGGCTGGAGGCGCCGGCCACGGGCCTCGAGCCCTGGCAGAGCGTGGGCCTGAGCGGCGCCGCTGGTGAGCTGACGGTCACCGCGCTGCCGGCGCTGCACGGCCCGCCCGGCAGTGAGCCGGTGACCGGGCCGGTGATCGGCTTCCTGCTGGACGCGCCGGGGCTGGGCAGGGTCTACGTCTCCGGCGACAACGCCTCGCTGGAGGTGGTGCGCAGCATCGCGGACCGCGTCGGCCCGCCTGACGTGGCGATCCTGTTCGTCGGCGCGGTGCAGCTCCCGCAGCGCTTCGACGGCGCCTACCTGACGCTCTCCGGAGATCGCGCCGCCCAGGCGACGGAGATCCTCGGGGCGCGCGCCGTGATCCCCCTGCACTTCGAGGGCTGGACGCACTTCACGCAGGGCATCGAGCAGACCCGCGCGGCCTTCGCCGGGTATGGGCTCAGTGAGCGCCTGGTGGTCGCGGAGCGCGGCGCCACCGTCGAGCTCTGAGCACGCCCGCGAGACTCGGAGCGCCCCGTGCGGCTCTGAGCACGCCCGCGAGACTCGCAGCGCCCCGTGCGGCTCCGGGCACGCGCGAGACTCGCAGCGCCCCGTGCGGCTCCGGGCACGCGCGAGACTCGCAGCGCCCCGTGCGGCTCCGGGCACGCCCGCGAACGCGGCGGCTCAGCGGCTGATCGTGCCCCAGCCGACGATCAGCTCGCCGTCCATCAGGCAGGCGAGCTGTCCCGGCGCCGCCCCGGCAGCGGGCTGCGCGAGCTCGAGTGTGAGCTCGCGGTGGCGCCCGGCGGGCAGCGGCTGCGCAAGCCGCGCGGGCAGCGGCGTGGAGCGGTAGCGCAGCTTCACGCGGTCAACCCGGGATCCGTCAGCGTGCAGCTGCGCGCCGCGCACGCGCACGCTGCTGCGCAGCAGCCGTTCGCGCGGGCCGACCACCACGGTGTTGGTGGGCGCCCGCTTGTCCAGCACATACAGCGCCTGCGTGCCCGCCACCCGCACGCCGCGGCGCTGGCCGACGGTGAACAGCTCATGTCCCTGGTGGGTGCCCAGCGGCCGCCCCTGCTCATCGACTATCTCCCCCGCGCGCGGGCGCAGCCCGCCGTGGCGCGCCAGGAAGCGCCCGCGGTCGGTGCCCGCCAGGAAGCAGAGATCCTGGGAGTCGGCCTTGGCCGCCACCGGCAGCCCCGCCTGCGCCGCCAGCTCCCGCACCGCCGGCTTCTCGTAGTCGCCGAGCGGAAAGCGCATCCGCGCCAGCGCCTCACGGCTCAGGGCCGCGAGCATGTAGGTCTGGTCCTTGGCGGGATCGGCAGCCGTGCGCAGGAGCGGCGGCTCGCCCTCCGCGCGCCTGCCCAGGCGCGCGTAATGACCGGTGGCGAGGGTCGCCGCGCCGAGGCGGTCGGCGAACCCGAGCATCGCGTCGAGGCGCACGTGGCCGTTGCAACCGACACACGGGTTCGGCGTCTCACCCGCACCGTAGGCGGCGATGAACGGCTCCACCACTCCCGCGCGAAACTCGGCGCGCAGGTCCAGCGTGAAGTGCGCGAGCCCCAGACCGTGGGCGAGCGCCCTGGCCTGCGCCACCGCCGAGGCCGAGCAGCAGCTCTTCTGGGCATCGTTCTCAGGGTCGCTCCA
>JAJZDA010000104.1 GCA_021851525.1 Actinomycetes bacterium
GCCACCTGCAGCGCCGCGCCGAGCGCGCCGCCGAGGTCACCGAGCCCCACCAGCTCAACCACCGGCGGTCTGTGGCCCGGGAAGAGGTGCGCGCTCATCGCCGCGCGGATCCGATCGACGTAGCGTTCACCGAAGCGCACGCCCAGCCCGCCGCCGATCAGCACCGCCTCGACGTCGAGCAGGTTGAAGGTCGAGGCGATGCCCACCCCGAGCATCGAGACGGCGCGGTCGATCAGCTCCGTGGCCACCCGGTCCTGCTTGTGCACGGCCTCCGCCCAGACCGCGCTGGTGAAGCGCTCGTGGCCCTTCTCGCGCATGATCTTCACGAGGTCCGTGCCATGGCCACGGTCGGCCAGCTTGCGGGCCCGCGCCTCCATCGCCGCGCGCCCCGCGTACGCCTCCAGGCAGCCGCGGTTGCCGCACGGGCAGCGGCGGCCGCCGCGCTTGACGACCGTGTGGCCGATCTCCCCAGCGCCCCCGCGCCCATGCCACGGCTGCCCGTCGAGCACGATCCCGCCACCGACCCCGGTCCCCCAGAAGACACCGACCAGCGAGCCATACTTGCGCCCCGCGCCGAGCCGGTATTCGGCGTCGATCGCGACCTGCACGTCGTTGCCGACCGTGACCTTTGTGCCCAGCCGCTGCGCGAGCTCCCCGCCGAGCGCGAAGCTCCCGTCCCAGCCCGGCAGGTTGCGGGCGCTGGCCACCGTGCCGCGCTCGCTGTCGACCGTGCCCGGGGAGCCGACCCCCACTCCGATCAGGGAGGCGGTCTCGGTGTGGGCGGCCTGTGCGGCCTCGGTCATGGCCGCGACCATCGCGTTTGCGACGTCGGCGGGAGCGCCCTGCGTGGGTGTTGGGTGACGCGCGGAGCCGAGCACCTCGTTGGCGTCGTTGACGACGATCGCCTCGATCTTCGTGCCGCCCAGGTCGATGCCGCCGCGCAGGCTTGTGACTGACATCTGAGCATCCTGGCAGACGCGGGTGGCCCGCCGCGCCGCTCGCCCGCCGCGGGAAACGCGCAGTCGGGCCACGCCACCCCGGTGAGGTGAGCAGGGATTCCCCTCAGGGCGCTGCGGCTTTCGCCGGATGCTCGACAGCGCCGCGTGCCTGAGGATCTGCGCATGGCCAATCGCATCGTGATCCTCGGCGGCGGCACCGGCGGCACGCTTGCCGCCAACCGCCTGCAGCGCACGCTCGGTGAGCACGCGCAGATCACCGTGATCGACCGTGACGACCACCACGTCTACCAGCCGGGCCTGCTGCTGCTGCCCTTCGGCGAGGGTGACCCGCACCGGCTGGTGCGCTCGCGCCGGGCGCAGCTGCGCCCCGGGATCAGCTTCCAGACCGGTGAGGTTGAGCAGGTCGACACGCAGGCCGGCAGCGTCAAGCTCAGCGACGGCGGCGAGGTCCCCTACGACGTGCTGGTGATAGCCAGCGGCGCGCGCCTGCTGCCGGAGGAGACCGAGGGTCTCACCGGCCCGGGCTGGCAGCAGCGCAGCTTCACCTTCTACACGCTGGAGGGCGCGATCGGCCTGCGTGACGCGCTGCGTGATTTTCAGGGGGGACGACTTGTGGTGAACGTCGTCGACATGCCGATCAAGTGCCCGGTGGCGCCGCTCGAGTTCAGCTTCCTGGCGGACTGGTACTTCCGGCGTCGCGGCATCCGTGAGCGGGTGGAGATCAGCTTCGTGACGCCGCTTGACGGAGCCTTCACCAAGGCCACCTGCAACCGCGAGCTCTCCGGGCTGCTCGAGCAGAAGGGGATCTCGGTCACCACCGAGTTCAACACCGGGCGCGTGGACGGCGAGGCGGGGCGGCTGGTCAGCTGGGATGAGCGTGAGATCGACTTTGACCTGCTGGTCAGCGTGCCGCTGCACGGCGGCTTTGAATACGTCAGCCGCTCCCCCGGCCTGGGCGACGACCTGGGCTTTGTGTGCGTCGACCGCGCCACCCTGCAGGCACAGGTTGCGCCCAACGTCTTTGCGCTGGGCGACGCCACCGACGTGCCGACCTCCAAGGCCGGCTCGGTGGCCCACTTCCAGGGTGAGACGCTGGTTGAGAACGTGCGCCGCTTCCTGGCGGGGGAGCCGCTGGTGCCCTCCTTCGACGGCCACACCAACTGCTTCATCGAGACCGGCTTCCACAAGGCGCTGCTGATCGACTTCAGCTACGACGTCGAGCCGCTGCCCGGCAGGTACCCGATCCCCGGGGTGGGGCCGCTGCCGCTGCTCAGGCAGTCCTACCTCAACCATGCAGGCAAGATCGGCTTCCAGTGGCTGTACTGGAACGTGCTGCTGCCCGGGCTCGATCTGCCGGGGGTCGGCTCCGAGTTTCAGATCGCAGGCAAGGACACCACCCCCATCTCCGCCTGAGCCAGAGTTTCACCAGGAGGTCACACATGACACTCAGCACACCCACAGCGAGCGACACCCCCACGGCGCCCGGCGCAGCGGCCGGAATCCCCGCCGAGCGCGACGGCGAGGGCTTCTTCATCCACCCGGAGCAGTGGCGGCCGCAGATGGCCGCGCAGATTGCCCGGGAGAACGGCATCAGCGAGCTCTCCGAGCGCCACTGGCAGGTGCTCGAGTTCATGCGCAACGCCTACCTGGAGCAGGGCGGCGCACCCTCGATCCGCACGCTGGGCAAGGCCTCCGGCGTGCCGATCAAGGAGCTCTACGAGCTGTTCCCCAAGGGCCCCGCGAAGCTCGCCGCCAAGATCGCCGGGATCCCCAAGCCGCGCGGCTGCATCTGAGCGCCGCGACCACATCCAGAGAGCGTGAACAGCGATGACTGACACAGAGCAACAGGCACAGGCCGACGCGCCGCCCAGGCAGACCATCGAGAAGGTCTCGATCATCATCTCCAGGGGCTCGCTGGAGGGCATCTACCCCGGCCTGATCATGGCCAACGGGGCGCGCATGGAGGGGATCGACGCCGATCTCTTCTTCACGTTCTTTGGCCTCGACGCGATCAACCGCGCCAAGCACGAGCACGTGAAGGTGGCAACCGTCGGCAACCCGGCGCTGCATCTGGCCACCTGGGCCGGCGGCGTGCCGGGCGTCTCCGCGCTGGTGACCCACCGGCTGGCGGCGGACATGGAGCGGCTGGACATCCCGCCGATCCCGGAGTTCATCGAGATGATCTCCGACAGCGGCGCCGGGCTCTACGCCTGCAAGGCGTCGGTCGACCTCTTTGGGCTCACGCGCGAGGACTTCATCCCCCAGGTGGACGACATCATCACTGTCGGCGAGTTCTACGGCCTTGCCGCGGGGGGCCAGATCATCTTCACCTGAGCTTCCAAGACCTGGGTCCGGGCCGACCCGCCGTCTCCCCGCCCGGACCTGGCGCGACGCCGCTTTGGAACCGGCTGCGTCGCTGACGGGAGCGGCCGGCCGGCACGGCCGGCCGCCCCCTCATCCCTGCGGCCGCCAGCTCAGGCCGGCTTCTCGCAGGTGATGTAGGTCCAGCAGGCGTTGAACGTCTCACGGCCCGCGAAGATCGTCTGCATCGCGCGGCGCATGATCGTCATGCGGTCAGCCAGCGCCTCCGCGCTGGGCGGCTCGCCGTCGAGCTTGCGGGTGCCGCCGACCCAGCCGAGCACCGCCTCGTGATAGGCGGTCATCAGCTCAAACCACTCACCCACGTCAGCGACGATCGTCTGCTCGCGCACGTCGGTCACCGACAGTCCCGCGCGGGTCAGCTCAGCCGTGTAGTACTCCAGCGGACGGGGCCGCAGGAAGACGCGATCACGTGTCTGGGCGTGCGCGGCCATGCGCTCCTTGTTGTCCAGGACGGGCCGGTAGCGCGCGTAGCCAGGCTCGCTGCGGACGATGCCCTCGGCGATGTCGTTGATCACCCAGACCGTCTCATCGAGGATCCATTCGCCGGCCTGGGCGCGCGGGTTGCGCAGGTTGCCGGAGTTGATGAACACCCGGCCGCCCGGCTTCAGCGCCCGCATCCAGGCGGTTGCGACCTCATGCAGGTCGGGGTAGAGGTGGATCGCGTTGACCGCCACGACGACGTCAACGCCACGCGCGAGCAGCTGCTCGCCAAGCACCTCATCGAGGCTCTGCAGCCGCTGCTGCTCGCGCACGTACTCGAGCAGGCGCGCGGCGAAGCGGGGGTTGTCGCGGTACTTCTCAACGGCCACGCGCAGGAACTTGGCGGAGGCGTCGACGATCAGCCAGCCGATCGGCCGCTCGAACAGGCGCAGGCGGGCGCGGTCAAGCAGGATCCCGGTCCCGCCCGAGTAGTCCATCACCAGGTCACCGTCCCGGAGCGTCGCCGCCAGCGCATCGACCGTCGGGTTGAGGTTGCTGTACCAGCCGTGCTGCTCGACGTGGTCATAGGCCAGCGCGGTCTCGTCGATCGGCTGGCGCGTCCAGTCGGCGTCGGGGATGCGCGCGAACCCCTGCGGCCACTGAAACGGTCCGCTGCCCTGGCCGCGCAGCGACTGCGGCAACGGACGCGAGACCGCACGGTGCAGCGCCAGCAGCCCGGCCACGGCCTCCGAACCTCCGCGCCCCCAGCCACAGTCGGTCGCCACGCCGAAGCTGGGGACGTGGCGGCGGGCCACGGCGATCCGCTGCATCGCTCCCTCCACGCCGTCGTCGAGGTGCAGCATCCCCAGGTACAGCTCGGTCTCGCGCTGCAGGGTCAGCCCGCCGAGCGGCGCGTAGCTCTGGTCGACTGCTGCGCGCGGCATCGGCATGTGGATCCAGTTCAGCGGGCGCGAGAGGCTGACGGCCAGCGCGTTGGCGATCTCCACCAGCTTGTGGGTGTCCTGCAGCTCCACGAAGTGGCCGTGCGCCTCATCCCCGTAGCAGAGGTGAAAGCCGAGCTCCACGCGCTCCGGAACGTGGCGGGCCAGGCGCAGCAGGCGCTCCAGCACACCGCCGCGGACCTCACTGAACCAGGCCCGCTCCTGGCCCTCGAGCATCGCGAACTCAACCCGGGCGTCCCACTGGATCGCGAGCTGGTCGGCGGGCACGGCGGCGACGATCCGCTGCAGCTCCTCCAGCACGCGCGCCTCATAGATCGGCTCGATCGCCGCCTGGTGCTCCGGGTCGATGAACGCGCTGATCGGCGCCAGCGGAGTCGGCAGGCAGACCTGGAAACGGACGTGCGCGGGGATCACCCCGTCACGCTTGAGCTGCGCGAACAGCCGGTGTGAGGCGATCGCCGTCTCGGCATAGCCGAGGTTCTCAAAGCGCACGTCCGCTGCGCCCACGCCGTCACGCAGGCGCAGCTTGGGCAGCGTGCGGTAGGTCGTCTCGCCGGGAGGGCCGACGACGAACTGGGGCAGCGCGCTGAACACCGGGTACTGCCAGAGGATCCAGTCGGAGCGCGGCCCGGTCTCACCGTCGGGCAGGCGCCTCAGGCGATCACCGAGCTGCGCCGAGGTGGCGCGGAAGACCTCCTCCACATTGGCCAGCGGCACGCTGCCGACGAGGTGCACGCCGACCGCCACGCCGGCGCCGTCGGGACCCTCTGTCTCAGCGGTCGGAAGGCTCACATGAGCGGGCTCCCACTGCTTCACAGCTGACATACGATCCCCTCTCCTGAAGGTTGTTGTATGCAACCCTAGTCCCGCGCGCCGTTGTATGCAACCCTTCTTGTGTTGTTCATCACAAATACCGAGGAGGCTCGCTGATCGTGAGTTACGCGCATCTGGTCGGCGTCGGCCAGACGGCCTGCGGGAAGTTCGCCGAGGCGACCGTGGCGAGCCTCGCGCTGGCCGCGCTGGACGCCGCGCTGGCCGACGCCGCCGCCGCGCAACCGCAGGCGGGCGAGCCGCAGATCGAGGCGATCTTCTTTGCCAACGCGCTCTCCGGGCTGCTCAGCGGCCAGGAGTGCGTCCGCGGCCAGGTGGCGCTGCGCCACACCCGCCACGGGGGCATCCCCGTGATCAACGTCGAGAACGCCTGCGCCAGCGGCTCCTCGGCGCTGCTGCTGGCACGCCAGGCGATCCTCGCGGGCAGCCACGAGACCGTCGCGGTGGTGGGGGCCGAGAAGATGTCGGACCCGGACCGCAGCAGGCCGCTGCGGGCGCTGGCCGGGGCCGCCGACGCTGAGCTCACACGCGAGCTGCCCGAGGGACACAGTGTGTTCATGGACAGCTACGCGCAGCGCGCGCGGCGCAGGATCGATCAGCACGGCTGGACCGCGCGTGACATCGCGCTGGTGGCAGCCAAGAACCGCCGGCACGCGCAGGCCAACGAGCTGGCCCAGTACCGCACGCCGCTGAGCGTCGAGCAGGTCCTGCAGAGCAGGATGATCGCCGAGCCGCTGACCCTGCCGATGTGCTCGCCGATCGGCGACGGGGCCGCCGCGCTGGTGCTCAGCGCCAACCCGCGGCCCGGGTCGGTGGCGGTGCGCGCCAGCGCGCTCAGCGCCACCGGGGGAAGCGCGCGCGGGTCGGTCGCGCAGCGAGCGGCGCAGCTCGCCCGCGAGCAGTGCGGGCTGGCCGCCAGCGAGGTGGACGTGATCGAGGTACACGACGCCACCGCGTCCGCGGAGCTTGAGGCCTATGAGCACCTCGGCCTGGCGCCCGAGGGCGAGGGCAACCTGCTGGCGCGTGAGGGTTTCACCAGCCTCGGCGGCGCGCTTCCGATCAACACCGGCGGCGGCCTGCTGGCACGCGGTCATCCGGTCGGGGCCACCGGGGTGCTGCAGATCGTGGAGCTGGTCGAGCAGCTGCGCGGGCGCGCGGGCGCGCGGCAGGTGCAGCCGCTGCCCAGGCTGGCGCTCGCGCACAACGCCGGCGGGTTCCTCGAGGGCGACAATGCGGTCGCGGTGGTGACGGTGCTCGAGCGGCTGCGGTCGTGACCACGCCCGTGCGGCTGCGGTCGTGACCACGCCCGTGCGGCTGCGGTGTGACGGTGCAGTGCGGCCGCTCCGGGTGGCCGGCGGTGGGTCGCGGTGGCCGGCGGCTGCTCCGGGTGGCCGGCGGTGGGTCGTGGGCGCCAGCGGGCGCCCCCGCTGCGCCTCAGAGCTCGAGGCCCACGTAATTCTCGGCCAGCGAGCGGCGCGCCGCCGGCGAGCTGCACACGTACTGCAGCTGGGAGCGCTGCAGCTCCCGGCCGTAGGCGTCGTCGTTGGGGTCGCGGTGCAGCATCTGCGTCATCCACCAGGAGAAGTGCTGGGCGCGCCACACGCGCCGCAGGCAGTCGTGTGAGTAGCTGTCGCTGAGCGTGGCGTCACCGTCCTTGAGCAGTGCGCACAGCGCCCTGGCGAGGGTCGACACATCTGAGATCGCGAGGTTCAGACCCTTGGCGCCGGTCGGCGGCACGATGTGCGCGGCGTCACCGGCGAGGAACAGCGAGCCGTGGCGCATCGGCGCGGCGACGAAGCTGCGCATCGGCGTGATCCCCTTCTCGATCACCGGCCCCTCCGGCAGCGACCAGCCGGGCGTCGCCAGGCGCGCGTGCAGCTCCTCCCAGATGCGCACGTCGGGCCAGTTGGCGATGTCCTCGTCGGGCTCGACCTGGATGTAGAGGCGGCTCAGCTGCCGCGAGCGCATCGAGCGCAGCGCAAAGCCACGCTCGTTGATCGCATAGATCAGCTCATCCTCGGGCGTGAAGATCTCCGCCATGATCCCCAGCCAGGCGAACGGGTACTCGCGCTGCCAGGTCTGCTGCGCCTCGGAGGGGATCGACTGGCGGCAGACGCCATGGAAGCCGTCACATCCGGCGATCACGCGGCAGCGCAGCTGGTGCTCCTGGCCGCCGTGGCTGTAGCGCACCAGCGGCGCGTCGGAGCTCAGCTCATGCACGGTCACATCCTCGGCCTCGAACAGCAGCGGCGCGCCGCCGGCGATCCGCGCGTTGATCAGGTCCTTGACCACCTCTGTCTGCCCGTAGATCGTGAGCGGCTCGGTGCCGGCCAGCTCGTCCACGGGGATGTAGTGGTCCTCACCATAGAAGCGCAGGTGAACGCCGCCGTGGAGGATCCCCTCGCGCGCCATCCGCTCTCCGACGCCGGCCTCGATCAGCGTGCGGCGGGTGCCCGGCTCGAGGATGCCGGCGCGGATCCGCGCCTCGCAGTACTCGCGGCTGCGGCTCTCGAGGATCACGCTGTCAATCCCCTGCAGCTCGAGCAGCCTCCCGAGCATCAGGCCCGCGGGGCCTGCACCGATGATTGCGACCTGCGTTGTCTGCACCATTGACCAAGTATGTCGAGCTTTACAGACTTTGCCAAGTGAGCGCCTGCCGGTGGGCGCAGGCCCGGGCACGCGCAGGCCCCGCTGCCCGCCACAGCGCCGCCACCCTCGCAGGCGCCGTTCGCCCGCGGCGGCGGGGGCGGCTCGCCGCCTCGCCAGACGCCGCCAGGGGCACCTGGACCGCCAACGACCCTCGTACGCGCGCCCCAGGACCTATGCTGCTGCGCGTGAGCTCCCAGAGCACCGTGATCACGCCGCTGCCGGGCGCCCTCGAGCCGGAGCTGGTCAGCGACGGCGGCGGGCTGCCGTTCGCGCCGGGCGCGATCTTCGCGAGCTTCGACCCGCTTGACCCGAGCGCGGCGCCCGTGCGGGCGCTGCTCACACAGATCGAGCTGGGCAGCCGCCGCGCGCGGCGCCGCGGCCTGCTGCGCAGGGCCGCGCCGGCCCCCGCGCTGGATGAGAGCCAGAAGCTGGCCGGCTGGCGCGCGCTCGCGCGCAGCGAGGATGAGATCCTCTACGCCAGGGGCCGACCGCCGCAGCTGCTGACGGTCGCGGTCCGGCGCGAGCGGGGCGAGCGCTGGCAGGTTGTGGGGGTCAGCAACTCAAGACCGCTGCGCAGCGTGCGCGACGGCGTGCGCGCGTCATCCTGGCGGCCTGACCCGGACTTCCCGCCAGCCCCGCAGGACAGCGAGCTGCACCTGCTGCTGACCGAGCAGACGATGGCCACCGGCCTGCTGGCCGCCGACCGGCTGCTGCCGGCGGAGCTCTTCAGCGACGCGCAGCGGCTGCTGCTGCGCCTCTACGTGAAGCCGCTGGAGGGCTACGTGGGGCGCACCAGGCGCCATGAGACGCCGGTCACGGTGCGCCTGCCGGAGGCGGTCGGCGCACGTGAGCTCGTGGACGGCGCGCTCTACGACGTGCCGAGCTGAGCGGCGCCGCGCCCAAGCCACTTGGAGTCAGACCAGCGCCAGCAGGCCCAGGCCGTCAGCGCCGAGACCACCAGGACCGAGGGCCAGGCTCCGATCACGCGGCCCAGGACGTGGGAGAAGACAAACGCTGCGAGCCCGACGAGCGTCAGGCGGACCGCCGTCTGGGAGCCGTCACGCCGGACCCAGAAGTAGATGCAGCTGAGCCCGAAGATCGCCATCACGACCCCGCCCAGCGGCCGCGACCCGGTGCCCACAGCGGTGCCGAACCCGGCGATCAGGCCGGTGGCGGCGAGCAGTGATGTCGGGGCGCGCTCGGTGAGGGTGCTGGCGTCGGTCATCCTGACGATTATGCCGTCCGGGCGCGGCGCAGCGCACCGCCGGCGCTCTCAGCCCCTCGGCACCAGGTGACGGCGGGCGCTCTCAGCCCCGCGGCACCAGGTGACGGTGGGTGCACTCAGCCCCGCGCGTTGCGCCGGTCACGCCACTGCAGCAGCTCACGCAGCTGGCCGAGGTCATAACCGTCGAGCGTGCCGCCGACGCCGACCGTGATCTCGCTGACGCCCGCGTCAGCGAGCGCATCGGCATGGCTCTCAATCCCCTCGTGCGCACCCCAGACGCGCTCAATGCTCGCCGGGTCGCGCCCGACCCTGGCGCAGTGCTCGGCGAGGATCGCCGACTTGGCCAGGTAGACCTCCGTGTCGCCGAAGGCGTGCCACATCTGCGCGTGCTCCGCCACCAGCCGCAGCGTGACCTTCTCCCCCGCGCCGCCGATCAGGATCGGCATCGGCCCGACGGCCGCGGGGTTGAGCCGCGCCAGCCGCGCCCGGATCAGCGGCAGGTCGCGCGCCAGGGCCCGCAGCCGCTCGGGCGCCGTGCCGAACTCATAGCCGTACTCCTCGTAGTCACGCTCAAACCAGCCGGCGCCGATGCCCAGCACGACCCGCCCCTTGGCCAGCTGGTCGATCGTGGTGTGGACGTTGGCCAGCAGCTGCGGGTTGCGGTAGGAGTTGCAGAACACCAGCGCCCCGATCCGAGCCCGCTCGGTGGCGGCCGCCAGCGCCGTCAGCGCGGCGACGCCCTCATAGTGCCGACCGTCCGGCTCACCGTAGAGCGGATAGAAGTGGTCCCATGTGTAGATCGAGTCGACACCGAGCGCCTCCGCCTCACGCCACGCCTGCTGCATCTGCTCGAAGCTGGCGTGCTGGGGCTGGATCTGAACTCCGACACGGATCGGCACTGCGGACCTCCCGGTTGTTGGCGGCGGGCTGAGTGAGACGCGCTCACGCGAGCGTTGCGACGAGGCTAGCGGTTGAGCACACAATGAGCACCGCGGCGCGGCCGGGTCGGGCTGCCGCCACGCACGGCAGGCGGGACCTCAGGCGACCGCTGCGGCCTCGCGCGCGCGCAGGTCGAAGTAGAGCAGCGCGCCGAGCAGGCCCGAGAACGACTGGGAGAGCAGCCCGATCACCACGACCACGATGTCCTGCAGGGTCGTGGTGGCCGATCCGGCGGTGGCGCCGGCGACGTTCTGGAGGGTCAGGTTGATCAGGTAGACGACGATCAGCAGGCCCAGGACCCGCCAGGTGCTGCCGCGCGTGAGCGCGAAGCTGCGGCGCAGCGCGGTCGGCCAGTCACCGCCCTCGATCGCCGCGGTCTGGGCGACCACGTAGAGCCGCAGCCACAGCCAGATCCCCGGAAGCACGAGCAGCACGAGGCCGGCGACAAAGCCGATTGCGGCGATGATCGAGGCCGCCACCACCACCGGCAGCGCCGGCAGTGCACGACGCAGTGTGCTCCCCAGATGCGGTGACTCACCCTCGCCCGCCAGCGCCACCGCGTGAACCTGCAGGGCCGACACGACGGGGATCACGAGCATCACGTCAACCAACCCGGAGATGATCAACTCAGTCGACTGCGCGCTGCTCAGGCTGCTGGCGTGCCCTGAGTTGACGATCACCAGC
Source organism: Actinomycetes bacterium (assembly GCA_021851525.1). Taxonomy (GTDB): domain Bacteria; phylum Actinomycetota; class Thermoleophilia; order Solirubrobacterales; family Solirubrobacteraceae; genus Palsa-465. Next base: position 11,052 of record JAJZDA010000104.1, read on the forward strand.
AGGATCACGTCGAAGGGCACCACCAGCAGACCGGCCAGCAGCAGGAAGAGGGCAAGGTGGCGCACATAGAGCCGCGCGCACACGCCGAACAGCTCCGGAAGCCCACGGGGCCGGGTCAGGTCAAGCAAGCGAAACCGATCCGCAGCCACGCCGATGTGCAGTCCGGTCAGTCATCCAGGCGCCGCAGTCTGCCAGGAAACGAGGCGTCCACGTCAGCCAGGAGGTGAGGGGTCCAGGTCAGCCAGGAAGCGGTGCTCCTCCCACGCTCCGGCGCGGCTGTAGCCGACCGCCGTGTAGATCCGGTTGGCGGTTGCGTTTGCCAGGTCCGCAAAGAGCATGCAGCGCGCCGCGCCCTGGTCCAGCAGCTGCTGGCTGCGCACCGCCACGGCCGCACCCGCGTAGCCCCTGCGCCGGTGCTCAGGAGGCGTGTACACGGGGCCCACGCGGCTCACCCCGGCGACGCTCACGGCGTTGCCCACGAGCGTGACCGGCTCACCGGCGTCCCAGACGTGCATGCGCCCGTCCGCGAGGAAGCGCGCCGCGTTGTGAGCCGCCATGCCGGGATCCCCGAAGCCGGTCTCCGCACTGAACGCGCCCAGCCAGCGGGAGATCAGGTCGAGCTCCTGCTCACGCGCCACCCGCAGCGAGCCGGGCGGCATAGCGGCGGGGCGGCGGACCTCATCCAGCACGTACAGCGCCTCACTGAACTGACGCTCGGTGCGACCCCCCGTGATCCGTGAGAAGGCGCGGCAGAGCTCGAGCGCCTCCGCGGGAGCGGCACTGACGCCGCTCAGCTGCGGATCGTGCGCGAGCCACGACCTGATCAGCTCAGCCGCGGCCGCCGGGCGCAGAAACCCGGCGCTGATCAGGTGACGTGGCGGCGTGCGCAGCGCGGCGGCCACCACCTCACCGCTGCGGGCGTCCACACCCACCGCGTAGCGCGCGTCCGAGGGCGCCTGCGGGCGAGCTTCGCCCAGCAGCTGCGCGGCGACCGTGGCCAGCACGTTGCGCTCCAGCGACGCCTCCAGGAAGCCGGCCGCGTGGCGGTTGAAGACACGTGCATCGTCGCTGAGCGTGATGCGGATCTGCTCATCCATCGGCGTCTCTCTCCACAGGCGCAATGATCGACGATCGCGCGCTCACAGGCTGCAGGGGCGCAGCCTGCGAGCGGCGCACGGCCTCGAGCCCTGCGCGGCGGCGGTGCGAGGCGGCGGGGCGAGGCGGCGGGGCCACGGAGGCGG
>JAJZDA010000105.1 GCA_021851525.1 Actinomycetes bacterium
GGCCGCGCGGCTGGGCCGCTCACGTGCCGGGGCGGTCGCGGTCAGGATGGCCCGCGCTGGGACCGCGAGCTGGACCGGGACGCCCCGCCGCCCGCCCGCCGCCAACGCCAGCACCGGGTCTCGACAGCAGGGCCGCACTGGTACAGGCCGCGCCGCGACAGCGAGCGCGCGCAACGGGCGCCAGGCAGCTGGCTCGGACACGTCCCAAACGGCTCGCCAGAGTCGCGCCCCCTCCGGTGATGACCAGGCATCGGTGAACACCCGGGGTGGCTCGCGCCGGCGGGCCACCCGGCAGAACGGGAAGCCACCGCGCTCACCCCGACCGAGCGTAGGCTCACCGCGGCCTACCGACCCGCAGTCCGCCGCGCCGCGGCCAGCCGCCCCGCGGCCAGCTGCACCGCGGCCTGCCCGGCCACAGAGCCCGGCTCGCCCTGAGCCGCAGTCGCCGACGCCGCCGGCTCCCGCTCGGTCGCCAGCGCCGCAGAGTCCGGCGAACCAGTCACGTGGAGTCCCTGCCCCGCCGCCTGAGAGCAGGCCGCCGAACGGTCGACCGCCGACCACCGCAGGACCCAAGCAGTCCCGTGTGCCGCGGTTTCCGAAGCGAGGCAAGCGATGACCCCAACGTTGCGGAGGCTCAACGATCGCGAGCGGTACTGGGGTCTGACATGGCCCGCGTGGATCGCGGTCGGGATCGCCGGAGGGCTGCTGTACGGGGCGGTCAGGGTCTCTCCGTTCGGTGCCAGGGCGACGATCACCCTGGTCGTGCTGATCCTCGCGTTCGCCGGGATGGTGATCGCCGGCGTGTCCGGGCAGGCGCTCTCCCCGGGCCGGCAGCTGCTCGCGATCGTCCGCTACCACCGCGCAGCAAGGCGCTACCGGCTGCCGGCCGTGCCGGACAAGCGCGGACTCATCCTCGACCGCCGGCCGCCCAATCCCGACCAGCCAGCAGACCTTGAGGGGTTTGAGGAGGTGTTGGCGTGATCACGCGCGAGCCTCGCATCGGGTCGATCGCGGAGCTGCTGCCGGTGTCGCTGGTCGAGCCGGACGGTTTGGTCATCACCACCGATGGCGCCTATGTCCGGCTGATCCTGTGTGAGCGGGTGCCGAACACGATCACCGCCGACTCCTCCGGGCTCTCGCGGATCGAGGCGGCGTTCGCGGCGCTCTGCCGGATCATCCCCGATCGCCAGAGCCTGATCATCCTTGCGCAAACAGATCCGGTCCCGATCCATGAAGCGCTCGCGTCAGACGAGCACGCCACACGTGTCGCCGCCGCCCAGGATCGTTCAAGCGGCGAGCACGAGCTCGCCTCAGCGCGCGAGCGGCTGCTGGCGGCGACCAAGCAGACGGTGATCGCCGCCGCGGGGGCCGAGCAGCCGGCGGTCGCCGCCAGATGGTGGGTCGCGGTCTCCTACAAGCCGGTGGTCGACGACGCGCGCGCCCAGCTGCGGGCGATGGTCGCCGGCGCGCGCGGCCGAACGCTGTGGGACACGCATCGCGAGGCGGCGAAAGAGAGCCTGAGGCTCCGCGAGCAGGTCGATGCGGGGTTGCGCAGGGCCGGGATCGAGACCTGGGCGCTCAGCGGCACCGAGACGCTGGCGCTGCTGTGGGAGCGCCTTCACCCCGCCGCCGAGATCGCAGATCACGAGCAGCTGCTCAACAGGCTGGCAGGAGTGTGTCGGGTCGCTGACGCCACCACTGTGGCCGAGGCTGCGGAGGACCGTCACCGGATCCTGGAAGCGATCGCCGATGGGGCGGAGCTTGACTACGGCGAGAACCACGCGTGGTTGCGCCATGGCGATGGGACGCTTGAGGAGACCATCCATCTGGCGACCCCGCCGCTGGCGACCGATCCGTCATGGCTCGCGCATCTGCTCACCTGCCCGCTCCCCGCCACTCTCGCGGTACATATCTCGGTAGGGGTTCGCGCTCGCGAGAAGCACCGCCAGCGCCGCCGCTGGCAGCGCCTGCGCGCCGCCGTCCGTTACAAGGACCGCCACGAGCGGCTGGTCGGCTCCGATGAGGAAGAGGCACTCGAGGAGGCCGCCGTCGTCGACGCGGAGCTCGCCGCCGAGGTCGGAGCGACCGTCTACCAGGTCGGGGTCTACTGCTCGATCCGCGACCCCAGCGGCGACCCAGAAGCGTTCGCCCGGACGGTGCGGCAGACCTGCGCGGACTTTCACGCGCTCACGAACGCCAGGGTCGTCCGTGGACGGCATCTCGCGCTTCAGGGCTTCACGTCGACGTTGCCGCTCGGTGTCGACACTCTTCGCGCGCGCCGGCGGTACGCGCAACGGAACATCGCGCACTGTGTCGCGCTGACCTCGAGCCGGTGCGGCTGCCCCGGTGGGCTGATCCTCGGCACCGCTGACCCCGGCGGCACGCTCGAGAGACTCGACCCCTACGACCCACAGTTTCAGACGACGCTGACGTTGATCGTCGGCAAGGGCGGGGGAGGCAAGACTGTCACCAGCGTGCTGCTGGCCGCCAGGTTCATCGCCCAGGGCGGACGTGTGTACATCACCGACCGCAGCTCCACCCCCGATGATCGCGGCGACACTGGCGGGACCGGTCATTACGACACGCTGCTGTCGCTGATCCCGGGCGGGCGGCGGGTGCAGCTCGGGACCGCGCACGGTGATGTGATCTGCCCCTGGGACGCGCCCGACGTGTCAAGCGTCCCGGACCAGAAGATCGAGTTTCTGCTGGCGATGCACGCGCTGCTGATCGGTGACGCGCACGACCCCGAAGGACAGATCCGCAGCCTCGACGCCGACGAGGAAGCGATGCTCCGCGACGGCATCAACACGGTGTACCGGCGCTGCGCGGAGAGCCGCGAGCGGCCAAGGGAGCAGCTGCTGATCGACGCCCTGCGGCAGCGCCAGGCGGCCGGCGAGCTGATCGGCTCTGGCGCTGACAAGCTGCAATCGCTGCTGCTGCGCCTCGGCCCCTACGGGAGCGGTGGGACGCTCGCGCACATCGCCGACAGCGAAACGACCGTCGCGCAGGACGCACCGCTGGTGCTGTTCGATTTCACCGGCCTGTCTGACCGCTTGGCGCCGGCGCTCACGCTGGCTGTTGCCGACTACGTCGAATGGCACGTCCATCGTCTGCGACGCCGGAAGCTCGCGGGTGATCTTGCCGGTCATGGTCCGTGGGCGGGCCGCGCCGAGCTGATCATCGAGGAGGGCTGGAAGCCGCTGTCCTCACCGGCGGCGGGGGCGTGGCTGAACGAGTACGCGCGCCGTGCCCGCCACTACGACCTATGGCTGACGTTCATCACCCAGTTCTTCACGGACTTCCGCAGCGAACAGGGCCGTGCGCTGCTGAGCAACTACGCGGTCGCGCTGTGCCTGCCGAACGAACTGCGGGACCTCGAGTCCGCGCGCGAGACGCTCGGCCTGACCGACACCGACATCACCGAGATCCTCACGCTCCCGAGCCAAAAGGGCGCGTACTCGACGCTGTACATGATCTCCAAACGCGGCCGCGGGGCGGTGCGGATCGCACCGAGCGAGCCCGAGTACTGGATCGCCAGCTCAAGCCCCGACCTCGACCAGCCCACCAGGCACCAGGCGCTACGCGCCAGCGACGGGGATCCATGGGCGGCACTCACCCTGCTCTGCAACCCCGAGTGGCACCAGCACCAACGCTCACACCAGCGAGGAGCGCGCTGAGATGTCAGCGACCACGATCCCACCCCAGGCCGCCCGGCCACAGGCAGGCCCGCGCCGCCGCCACCGAGGCCTGTGGCTCATCCCCGCAGCCGCCTTCATGACCGTGCTGGCACCGGTCGCGCTGCTGGCCGGGGCCGGCAACCCACCCTGCCAGCCCGCCAGTCCCGACACGGTCACCACTCCGAACGGGACAGCGAGCGGCGGCATGTTCGCCCAACCGCTCGAGCTGCACCCCAACCACTGGTACAGGGTTGGCGCGACCGAGTACGGAGGACCGTCTGACCCCAGCTCCGGTGACTACGGCTCAAGCGGCACCTACCTGCCCGCCTACCCCGACAGCTTCGCCGAGCTCTCGCTGCTTGACAGCAACCCGGCAAACAGCGGATGGCTGACCTTCGCCGACGCGAATGCGCTGGGCAACCTCCCGTACGGCGCCTCAATCCGCGTCGCGAACGGCACCCGCCAACAGGTGCTCGTCAAGCGTGACATCGGCTACGGCCAGGGACCCGGCCAGACGATCCCCTACCGGATCGACGTGTGGCACACAGCCGCCACTGGACTGGGGATCACCAAGACGCCCGTTGACATCGAGCTGGCGCCAGCCTCCGGGACCGGCGCGGCACTCGGCCAGTTGCCCACGCCGGCGAGCGCCAGCCAGGCAGGCGGGTGCCCCAGCGTCACGCAGCTGACGCTCACACCCGGCCAGACCGCGCAGATCCTGCCCAACGGTCAGGCAACCGCTCCGGCGGACGCGCCAGCCGCTGTGAAGCAGGCGATCGCCGCCGGCAACCAGCTGATCGACAAGCCCTACCTCTATGGCGGCGGGCACGGCCAGCCACTGGCCACGCTTGCGGACAGCTACGACTGCTCAAGCAGCACCAGCTACATCCTGTATGGCGCGGGCGTGTTCGGCGACTGGCCACAGGACTCAACCCAGCTCGAAACCTACGGCCGGTCAGGGCCGGGCGCGTGGATCACCGTGTACGTCAACAGCGCGCACGCGTTCATCGCCGTCGCCGGGATCGTGATGGACACCGCGCACTACGCGCCCACCACGCCGGCGGGCAGCGGGCCGCGGTGGCAGCCCGCCTCGATCATCACCGCGCAGTACGCCGGTGATCAGGCGACCGGGAACGGCGGGTTCGTGCAACGCCACCCAGAGGGCCTCTGATGCGCCGCCCGACCTACAGGCTTGCGGCTGCCGTCCTCAGCGCCGGGACACTCGCCGGCTGCGGCATCACCAACCCATACGCCACCACCAACAATGCACCACCGGCCCGGACACAACCGGCGGCCACCAGCACCGCAGCCGCGACATCGGTCACGAACGCCGACCCGATCCCCGAACGTCACGGCACGATTTCCCCGACCGCAACCCGGGCCGGGAAGGCGCTCGCCGCCGCCGCCGGACAGCCGACACCGCGGCTGGCGCTCGCGCGCTACGCGCGCATCTACACCAACTGGACCGCGAGCACCGTCGCGCGGACACAACGGCGACTCGCCGCGCTCTCGCTAGGCAGCGCACGCGCACAGGCGCTGCAGGCGGCAGCCAGCTACGAGCACGACACGACACTGCAGCGCAGCCACGTCGCCAACACCGGGCGGGTCATCTCGGTCGCACGCGGCCAAGGCGCCGCGGCGGGGCAGTGGGTGATCGTCACGAGCGAGAAGACGACCGGCAACGGCGACTACCAGGGGCTCCCCGCGCAGCTGCACGTCACCTACGCCCAACTCACCCACACGCCAAGCGGGTGGGTCGTCTCCGAGTGGGAGCCACGCACATGACCAGTAGCGACCGGATCCCTCTCGCCGCCGCCGCGGTGCTCGGACTGACCGCAGTGGGCGCGCTGCTTGCCCTCGTCGACCCGACCCTCGCCGGGCGCACCGCGCCGCACGCGGCACTGAATGGGACAGTCGCCGACGCGGTCTCGATCCTTCAAAACAACCTGCGTGTCCTCGCCGTCCCGTTTCTGCTGGCGGCGCTGCGGTTCCCCGCCAGTCGCCTCGGGCGCCACAGCGGTGACGCGATCGTCGCAGGGCTGATCGCCGCAAGCACCATCCCCGTCGGGATCGCGCTCGGCCGCTGGCAGGAGCGGCTCGTCCCGTACCTGCCACAGCTCCCGCTCGAATGGGCGGCACTGACCGTGGCGACCGGCGCATGGCTGACCGCTCGACGCGGCAACGCGCAGGCTCGCGAACTCGCGATCCTGGGCGCGACCGTGGGAGTGCTGCTGATCGGTGCCGCGAGCCTCGAGACCTGGTGCACCCCGCAGCGGATAACCGACACAAGAGCAGCGACGCCGTCTGGCCGCTCGTCTGAGGCCCCCTGGCACTTGTGGGTGTCGGTGGTTGCTTTCGTCACGGAGTTTGCGCCGGCAACGACCGGGTCGCTTCAAGGTCGCCTGCTCCCTTCCCCTCACCAGGTTCGGTTCCGCTCGGTCGTCTGGCCGGCGCTGACCGCGCTACATCAACCACCGACCCCCACAAGGAGGGGCCAGATGCTCACCATCAACGGCAACGGCAACATCACTCGCGCGCCCGAGCTGCGTAACACCGCATCAGGCAAGGCCGTGACGACCGTGTCGGTCGCCTGCCAGCAGCGCAAGGCCGACGACGGCCCGGCCTACGTCGACCTGATCCTCTGGGAGGCGCAGGCCGAGGCGGCCGTCAAGTACCTGGTCAAGGGCCAGGCGGTCGCGTTCAGCGGCCGCCCGGACATCCGGTCATACAAGCGCAACAACGGCGACCCCGGCGCGACGCTCGAGGTCCACGGCGTTGACCTCGAATACGGCCACAAGCCCCAGGACCGCCACGCCGACGTCGACGCCGACCAGGAGTCGGTCCAGGCGGCCGCGTAACCGCGGCAGCTAGGCGGGACGCCCGTGCCGGGGCGTCCCGCCAGACGGCCGCCCTCAACCAAGAGAACGACATGCAACAGCACACAACTACCACCATCGACGTCCTCGACGTCTGCCCGCGCCGCCGGATCGAGGTCGAGCTGCCCCTCTCGACGATCGAGGAGCTCGACAACCTGGCCGCGATCAGCCACAGCACCCGCGAAACGGTCCTGGCTCAGCTCATCAACGCGGCGCTGATCAGCGACACGCCTCAGCTACCGGCCGGTGAGGATCCGATCGAACGGCTCGCCGAGCACGCCCACCTCACCCGCCGCCGCTCACTCGAGCTCGCGCAGGGGGTCGCGGAGCGATGATTACGACGAACAGCACCCTTGCGCCGCTGCCGCTCGCGCTGACGGTCCGCGACGACCCGGCGGAGATCGCGGCCCTATGGGCGATGAGCGTCCAGCAGCGGATCGACGCGATGTGGGCCGGACAGCTCAGCCTCTCGCAGATGACGGAATGGAGCTCGCGGCGACCCAGCCAGGTTCCACAGCTCGGCGGCGAGTTCGCATGGATCGTGATGCGCACACCCGAGTGGGCCGAGCCCGCCGAGCAGCAGCGCGACAACGTCGTCCACCTTCCCGAAAGGGGTGAGCACCGTGCCGCCGCATGACGAGCGCCTCGTCAGCGCACGCAGCGCCGAGGTCGGCGGCCGGGAGCGGCGGTTCAGCCTCTGGCTCGACCAGCTCCGCGCCTGTGATCTGAGCTTCGCCGAGGCCTCGACGCTTCACCCAGATGACATGGGGGAGTGGCAGGCCGGCGTGTACCTGCTCACCGGCTGCGAAACCGTCTGGTTGGAGCTCGGCGGCCGCGTGCTGGCCGAACGCTCGCTGCAAGCGGCCGTCGACCAGCTTGAGCAGCCGGGCCGCTGGTGGTCCCCGAGCGAGGACGCCGCGATCCGATGGGCAGCGCACTTCTGGGATCTCAGGCACTCAGGACCCGGCTTCCCATCCGAGTTCGGCCACTTCCACTTCCGGCGCTGGGTCAACGCCTGCCACCTCTACAAGCGCACCGTGCCGACGCTCACCATCACCGGTGGGGGCCCGCGATGACCCAGACGCTTCCCGGCGCCGACGTCCGCGGCTACTACGACGCGCTCGGCATCAGCATCCCGACATGGGCGCGCGGCAACGCGTCAGTGAGGTGCTTTGCCGACCCCGACGCCCATCATCACGGCGACCGCGACCCCTCCTGCAGCATCAGCCTCGAACACGGAGCCTGGAAGTGCCACGGATGCGGTGCCAGCGGCGGCGCCTTCGACGCCGCAACAGCGCGGGGCTACAGCGACCGTGCAGCCATGGACTTGATGGTCTGGCACGGCATCGCCGAACGGCAAACCAGGCCTCGTGACGTGAGCATCGCGTCCGTCAGACCACCTGTCCGACGCACGGACCGCCTCGAGCATCGGGCGCACCGGCCGGAACTCGCTGTCGCTGAGCTCGACGTGCGCCACTGGCGAGGCGCGCTCACCGAGCAGACCCGGCTGATTGGCAAGCTCACACGCGAACGGGCCTGGCTCTACAGCACGATGCTCGAACTCGGACTCGGTTACGACGGCGGACGCATCACCATCCCAGTCCGTGACCGCGACAGCCGAATGGTTGGGCTCCTGCGCTACCAGCCTTGGCCGAAGCTCGGGCAACCGAAGATGCTGGCCACCCGCGGCTCTCGCCGAGCGCTGCTCCCGCACCCCGCCGCCGAGCCCTCCAGGGAGATCCTGCTCGTCGAGGGCGAGCCCGACATGATCGCCGCCCGCTCACGCGGCGTGCCCGCCATCGCCGTCCCCGGCACTGAAACGTGGCGACCCGAATGGGCGTCCCTCTTCGCGGGACGCGAGGTTACGATCGTCATGGACTGCGACCCAGAAGGACGCCGAGCCGCCGAACGGATCGCCCAGGACCTCCACGGACGTGCGGACACCCGAGTGTTCGACATCGCGCCCAACCGCCGGGACGGCTACGACCTCACTGACCTGCTCCTCGATCACCCACGCCTCGGGAGGGAGATCCTGCGATGAGCGCGACCAACCGGGACGTCTTCTCGCCACGAGAGGTCGCGGAACGCTGCGGCTTCTCCTACCACGCGATTCTCCGTGCCATTCGCCGCGGGGATCTTCAGGCGCTGGAGCCGGTGCCGGGCCACTACCGGATCGAGATAGCCGAATACGAGCGTTGGCTGCACACGCCTGTCACAAGACCCGCGGACACGCCGCGTGACACTGGAGCGATCCGGTTGCGGCGCCGGCGGAGCGGTGCTGACCCGGGACGTCCAGGAAGCATCGAGCGCCTGAGGGCAATCGAGGAGGCCTGAGCCATGGATATCGTGCGCCGACCAAGTGGTCGCTGGCAGGTTCGCTGGCGAGAGCAAGGCAGCAGACGAGCTCGAACCTTCGATCGCAAGAAGGACGCTCAGGACTACATGGCCTGGCTTCGGCGCCGGCAACAGTTGGGGCAAGCAGCAGTCCCTGAGGACGTACCGCTGCGCGAATTCATCGAGACCTACTGGCGGCTGCACGCCACCCCCAACCTAGCGGCCACAACCCGCGCGCTCTACGCACACATCTGGGAGAAGCACATCAGCGATCGACTCGGTGACTACGGCGTTCGGGAAATCACCCCCAGACTCATCGTCCGCTTCCGAGCGGACCTCGAGGAAGCCAGGGTGCCGTCGCCGACCGTGATCAAGGCCATGACGATCGTGCAGTCGATCCTGACTTTCGCGATCCGCGAGGAGCTGGTCGAGTACAACGCGGCTGCGGCTGTCAAGAAGCCGCGATACGACCGGACTCGCGAGCCGCACATCTTCACGCCCGACGACGTCGAGCAGATGCGCGCCAAGGTCGCCCTGCGCGACGCGACGCTGATCTCCGTCCTGGCCTACTCAGGACCGCGTCCGGAGGAGGCCGTCCGCCGATTGGCCTGGGGCGACATCGGCGAGCAGGCGATCCGCTACATCGACACCAAGCGACATCACGTTCGCTACACCCCGATCCTCACCCCGCTCGCCCACGACCTCAAGGAATGGTTCGTGGCCTCCGGGCAGCCAGGACCACACACTCCCGTGTTCCCCGCAGAGAACGGTGACTTCTGGGACGCCGATGACTGGCGCAACTGGCGCAAGCGAATCTGGCTCGGGGAGCCCGAACGAGCCAAGAAAGGTCGCGCCAAGCCGGTACCGGCGCGCCCCGGTTGTGCCCCGCCTGGGACACGGCCACGCGACCTCCGCTCGAGCTTCATCACGCTGAGGATCTACGAAGGGATCCCGCTAACTCAGATCGGCCGGGAAGTCGGTACGAGCGTACGGATGATCGAGCTCCACTACGCCGGCGTGATCGCCAACTGGAACGGGAAGCGAGTGCCGTCCGAGCGCCTCATCCGCGCCGCTCGGGCGAAAAGTGGACGCGGAATGGACGCGGAGAAGAGTCGAAGGAGGTCGAGCGGATGACAGGAAAAACAAAAACCCCCAGCATTTGCTGGGGGTTTGGCCTAAGCCCTCTGACGGACTCGAACCGTCGACCCCTTCCTTACCATGGAAGTGCTCTACCAACTGAGCTAAGAGGGCGGGCTCGGTCAGGGTAGCGTGCTGCGGCCCGCTGCGCCACGCCGAACGGCGTGATGAGCGTCGTTTGGGGAGGGGCCGCGCTGCCTTGCGAGGGCCGGGCGCGGGCTTCATCTGGCCGGCGGACGGCGTCGCCGAAGGGAGCTGGCGCGAGCTGACGGCGAGCGGACCGTCGCGGTGCGACAATCGCGCGCCATGATCAATCGGGCACGCTCACTCTGGGACACTGCGATGCGGGATCTGCGCAGGGCGGGACCGCGCAAGGTTGTGCTGTTCATCGCGGCCGCCGCGATCTGCGTGGTCCTGGCATACGGCGTGAACTCGAGCAACAACGCCGCGGGGCGCACGCTGCCAGGCGTGACCACGGTCACCGTCACAGCCCACCCAGCCACGGCGCTTTCGTCGCGCTGAGCTCCAGCCGGGGAGTTGAGTGGGCGCTGCGGGTGCTCACCGGCTCACCGTCCGGCCGCGCGTGAGCTGATCCGGCGGCCCGACGCGGCGCTCAGTCGCGGCGCCGCCAGCGCAGCGCGGCCCGCGGATCGCGGCCAGGTGAGGTGGTTGAATGCGGCTGTGTCATCAGAGCGCGCCAAGCACCCACCCGGCCGGCGACCGGCGGTCGCGGGTGCGGACGCAGCGCCTGACGCTGAGCCGGAGGGCCGAAGGTCACCTCGGCCAGCGGCCACGCGTCCCGGCACCGGCACGCAGCTGCCGGGCGCACGCGACGCGCGCGGTGAGGCTGACGGCCCGCCGCATGAGCCCGAGCGCGCCGCGCAGCAGCAGCGCACAGGCCATGGACGCGTCACCATCAGGGAGATCGCGCAGCTGGCCGGAGTCTCCGTGGCCACCGCCTCACGCGCGCTCAACGGCCGTGCCGATGTCTCCGAGCAGACCCGGCAGACGGTGCAGCGGGTCGCGCGCACCCACGGGTATGGCGCGCGCACGCGCTCGCGCCCGCCCGCGGCGGCCCCCGGTGGGGCCGCCCACTGGACCGGGATCGTCGGGGTGACGATGCCCTACTCAGGGCCCGCGTACTTCTCGAACATCCTGGCCGGCGCGGTCGAGGCGCTGGCCGAGCACGAGATGCACGCGCTGGTCTGCCCCACCCGCCACGAGCACAACTACGAGGTCTCGCTGATCGGTCAGCTGGTCAGCGGCCAGACCGACGGCGCCCTGCTGGTGCTGCCGGAGGAGTCGCCCGCGGAGCTGCGCGCGCTCAAGCGCCAGGGCTTTCACTTCGTCGTGGTCGACCCGCTGCACGAACTGGATCAGGACATCCCGGTGGTTTCGGCCGCCAACGCCTCCGGGGCACACCAGGCCACCGCGCATCTGCTGCGGCTGGGGCACCGGCGCATCGGCGTGATCACCGGGCCGCTCGGCGGGGTCGCGACCGAGCGGCGGCTGCAGGGTTACCACGCCGCGCTGGTGGCGGGCGGGGCGATGCCCGCCGCGGAGCTGGAGGTGCAGTCGGACTTCATGATCTCCGGTGGTGCCGCTGCGGCCGCGCGGCTGCTGGACCTCCCGGACCCGCCGACCGCGATCTTCGCCTTCAACGACAGCATGGCGGTGGGCGTGATCCAGGCGGCCCGCCAGCGCGGTCTGCGGGTGCCTGAGGATCTCTCCGTGGTCGGCTTCGATGACACGCTGGAGGCCGAGGTCTCCCACCCGCCGCTGACCACGGTGCGCCAGCCGCTCAAGGAGCTGGGCAGCATGGCTGTCAGCCTGCTCGTGCGGCTGCTCGCGGGCCAGTGGTCAGAGCCGCTGCACGTGGAGCTGGCCACGCGGCTGGTCGAGCGCGGCTCGACCGCCCCTCCCGCCCCTCCCGCCCCTCGGTAGCCGCCGTCCGCCCGGGTTGATCCACGCCGGTTGGCCCGCTTCGGTCCGTGAACGTCGTCCCCTCCGTCCGCCCCATTCGCGGCGGTCGTCGGCGCGTGGGGGCAGGCGGCACCCCCCGCTCACGGCGTGCGGGCGGGCGGCGTTGACAACCGCGTGCGCGGCTGTTTAGGCTCTTCACCGG
>JAJZDA010000106.1 GCA_021851525.1 Actinomycetes bacterium
GCGCCCGGCGGCGCCTCGCGGGCGGAGCGGGGGGCGGCGCCGGCGCCGGCAGCGTGATCCGGGTCCGGGGCGGCGGCGGCGGGGTCGCGGTAGGGGTCGAAGAGCACCGTGGCGATGTCCACCCCGGAGATCCCGTCGACCAGCGCATGGTGGGTCTTTGAGAGCAGCGCGAAGCGCCCGTCGGCGAGCCCCTCGACCAGCCACAGCTCCCAGAGCGGGCGGGACCGGTCAAGCGGCTGTGAGAACGCCCGACCGGTCAGCTGCTGCAGTTGCGCGTCGGAGCCGGGGCGCGGCAGCGCGCTGTGGCGGACGTGGAACTCGAGTCTGAAGTGCGGGTCGTCGACCCACACCGGGCGTCCCTGTCCGAGCGGGACGTCGGCCAGGCGCTGGCGGTACCTCGGAACCAGGTGCAGGCGCGACCCGACGGCCTCCAGGAGCTGCTCATGGGTCGGCGGGGGACCGGCGAAGACGCTGCATGCGGCGACGTGCATGTGCACCGGTCCGCGCTCGAGGTGCAGGAACGAGCTGTCAAGTCCGGAGAGGCGGTCGCCGCTGCGCATCTGCGGATTGTCCCAGGCCAGCCCGCTCGCTCCGGCAAAGCTGTGTGTCGGGCCTCACACACGGAACGGCTGCGGCTTGCCAGCCTTCTGCAAGTCACAGATCGACATGCCGAATCGTCCTGGCCCGGTGCCGGGGCGAGCGGGGGAACCATTGCCGGGCCGACAGAGCCGCCCGGCGGGGGCGAATCGCGGCACAGGCGCCACCAGCGCCTGACGCACGCGTAGCGACCGCGTATAACGCACCGATGCGTTGCACGATGCCGCGAGCCCGTCAGCTAACTCCGTAGGCGCCTGGTCGAGGAATTCACAGAGGAGGCCCTCAGCGATGAGAGCCATTCGAAAATCCACCCTGCCCCCAAGGGTCAGGCTCCTGATTGCCGCATTGGCGATGCTGGCGCCGTCGCTGGGGCTGACCCTCGGAAGCGGCGCCACCAGCGCGCTGGCCGCCGCGGGCACCAAGCCCCGCCTGACGCAGCTGCTCCCGCAGCCCCGCGTCGCCACCCATCACCGCCATCACCGCCGCCACCGTCACCACCATCACGACGTGGTGCTGGTCAGCGCCGTCAGCCTGAGCCCGACTGTTGCCTCCTGGTATTACGACGGTGGCAGCACCGCCTGCGGGTTTCACGCGCAGTACGGCGTCGCCAACCGCACGCTGCCCTGTGGCACGCACGTGATCATGCGCTACGGCGGGCACACGGTCGTGGCGACCGTGGATGACCGCGGCCCGTTCATCTACGGGCGCACGTTCGATCTCAGCCAGAGCACCGCGGGTGCGCTGGGCATGTGGGGAGTGGCGACCGTCTACGCCTCCGCGGTCTGAGCGAGGGCGGTTCGCCCTCCCGCTGGAGGGCGAACACACGTTCTGTCCGGTGGTGGCGCTTTGATGTGCGCAATGAGCGACCGCTGCGTTGCGCACATCGACATGGACGCGTTCTACGTGTCGGTGGAGTTGCGCCGCCGCCCGGAGCTGCGCGGGCAGCCGGTGATCGTCGCCGGCCCGGGGGCGCGCTCGGTGGTCACGACAGCTTCATATGAGGCGCGGCGCTTCGGGGTCGGCTCGGCGATGCCGACCTCCAGGGCGCGCCGGCTGTGCCCGGAGGGGGTCTTCCTGACGCCGGACTTCGAGTACTACCGCGCGGCCTCGGCGGAGGTGATGCGAATCATCCGGCGCGCGGTGGCGACGGTCGAGGCCGTTGGTCTCGACGAGGCGTATCTGGAGCTGAGCGCGGTGACGGAGCCGGTCGGGCTGATGCAGCGGCTGGTGGCCGAGATCCTCAGCAGCACCGGCCTGCGCGCCTCGGTTGGGATCGGGCCCAACAAGCTGGTGGCAAAGGTCGCCTCCGACGCGGAGAAGCCAGCTGGGTTCGTGGTGCTCAGCCGTGAGCAGGCCTGTGCGCGGTTCGCGCGCTCTTCATGCCGTCTGATCCCCGGCATCGGGGAGAAGACGGCGCTGCGCCTCGAGGCGCTCGGGGTGCGCACGCTCGAGCAGCTGGCGGGCGTGCAACGCGGTGAGCTCGAGCGTGGCTTCACGGCGCGGACCGCGGCGCACCTGCAGGCGCTTGCAAGGTTCGAGCACGCGGGCGAGGTGACTGAGCAGCGCAGGGTGGTGTCGGAGTCGCGCGAGCGGACCTTCGACCGCGACGTGAGCGACGCGACGGTGCTCGCGCGGATCCTGGCCGGGCAGGTGAGCGAGCTGTGCGCAGCGCTCGAGCGTCAGGGCCGCGCCGGTCGCACCGTCGCGATCAAGGTGCGCCTCGACGACTTCAGCACCCACACACGCGCGCGCACGCTGCGCTGCGCGGTCAGCGCCGAACGGGATGTGGGGCCGGTCGCACAGGCGCTGCTCGAGGGCTTCGCGGCGCCGCGGCCGGTGCGGCTGCTCGGGGTGCGCGTGGCCGGGCTGGTGAGCGCCGACGCACGCGAGGAGCCCCGGCAGCTCAGCCTCTCGCTGTGACCGCGTCCCGGCTCAGTCACAGCGACGCGGCGCGTCCGCGGACGTGCTTCAGTAGAGCGCAGCGGCGAGACGGCGGCGCGAGGCGCGCGCCAGCTCACTGTCGGCGCCGAGCTCATCGAGGACCCCGACGACCAGGCGCCGGATGCGATCGCGGGCGCCGTCCTGAGCGCTGGTCAGCGCCTCCAGCAGGAGGTCGATGGCGCGGGCTGCATCGCCGCCGTCCAGTGCGGAGAGCGCGTCGCTGAGGTCCGGGGTTCCGGACGCGGTCAGTTCCAGGCGGGCCAGCAGCCCGTCGGCGGCGAAGCTCCCGGCTACGGCGCTGAGCACCTTCGCGGCAGCGTCGGTCTCACCGCGCGCCAGCAGCATGCGGGCCAGCGGCAGCGCCGCGTCGGCACGGCTGGGCTCGAGCTCCACTGCCCGCCGCAGCGACTGCTCGTCACCCGCGGAGACCAGGCCGTCGGCCTCACTGGGCAACAGCGAGTCAAGGAAGCTGGCAACCGCCTGGGGCGGCTGCGCACCGACGAACTCAGCAGCGACCACGCCGTCCCTGAACGCCTTCACCGCGGGAATGCCCTGGATCCGGTAGGCCATCGCCAGCTGCTGGTTGGAGTCGGTGTCGACCTTGACCAGCTCGATCTTGCCTGCCCGCTGCGCCACCTCGCGTTCGAGCACGGGGCCCAGTTGGCGGCAGGGACCGCACCACTCAGCCCAGAAGTCGACCACCACCGGCAGCTGCTTGGAGCGCTCGATGACGGCCGTTTGAAATGTTGCCTCGGTGACGTCCATACCATCATCGTAGTGCGCCCCGGCGGGGGCGACCCGGGGGCGGCTGACTACAGTCCCGCGCATGGGAATCGAGTTCACGCTCAACACGCCGTCGGGCGCCAGCATCTCCGGTGAGGAGGCTGGGGAGGGGCCGGCGGTGGTGCTGCTTCACGGCCTCACCGCCAGCCGCCGCTACGTGGTGATGGGCTCCCGCGCACTGGAGCGCTCAGGCCACCGCGTGATCAGCTACGACGCCCGCGGCCACGGGCGCTCGGGACCGGCTGCGCAGCCAGAGGACTACGGCTATGAAGCGCTTGCGCAGGACCTGATCGCGGTGATGGATCATCGGGGGGTCGAGCGCGCCGTGCTGGCGGGCGCGTCGATGGGCGCGCACACGCTGCTGCGGGCGGCGCTGACAGCTCCCCAGCGGGTCGCCGGGGTGGTCGTGATCACACCGGCGTACGCCGGCCCGCAGTCGCTCGCGCCGGCGCGGCTGGAGCGCTGGGACCAGCTGGCCGTCGGGCTGCGTGAGCGCGGGGTGGAGGGCTTTCTCGAAGCCTACGGCGAGCCGCAGGTCAGCTCCGAGGAGCTCGCGCGCACCGTTCGCACCGTGATCCGCCAGCGCCTGGCGCTCCACCAGCACCCGCTGGCGGTCGCCGACGCGCTGCAGGCCGTTCCCCGCTCGCAGCCGTTCGCGGAGATCTCGGCGCTGGGTGCGATCTCCGCGCCGGCGGTGATCGTCGGCTCCTCAGACGGCGCCGACCCCGAGCACCCGCTCGCGGTCGCGCAGGCCTACGCGCGTGCCATCCCGGGCGCCAGCCTCGTGAGCGACCGGCCGGGCGCATCGCCGGTGGCGTGGCAGGGCAGCCAGCTGTCGCGGATCATCGCTGAGCTGGTCAGCCTGACGCGTTGAGCCACGCGGCTCGCGTGCGTGATGGCTGCGCGGATGCGGCTCGCGTGCTTGACGGCTGCGCCGATGCGGCTCGCGCGCAACACTGCAGTCATGCACGGGCCGCTTCCCCAGGAGGAGTTTGACGCGATCTTCAGCCGCGTGCCGCGGCTGACGGTGGAACTGGTCGCGCACGCGACGCGGGGGGTTCTGCTGCAGCTGCGCCAGGGGGGCCCGTGCAGCGGCCTGTGGAGCCTGCCCGGCGGCACCGTGCGCTTCGGCGAGCCGCTGCGCGACGCGGTCAGCAGGGTGGCGCGCGATGAGCTCGGCCTCGAGGTCATCGTCAGGGAGCACCTCGGCTTCATCGAATACCCGAGCCACTACGAGAGCGGCCTGGACTCGCCTGTCGGGATCGCCTTCGCTGTCGAGTTTCAGGCCGGCGCCGCCGACCCGCCTCACTGCCAGTGGTTCACCGAGTTGCCGCTGAGCATGCACGACGAGCAGCGGGTCTTCCTAACCGGCCTCTCGGCACCGGCCGCTGAGGCGGTGCCGGACCCGGCCGCGTAGCGGCTGCCGATCACTCCCTGACGGTGGAGGCGCCGCGACGCAGCTGCGCCGGTGAGAGCCCCTCGTGCGCGAGCGCTGGGATGCCCAGCGCGAGCGCGCTGGCGACCTCGATCGCCTGCAGCACGATTCCGTATGCGAGCGCGTTGGCGGCCCCGATCTTGAACGGCGCCAGCACAGCTATGCAGGCAGCCTGGAAGACCCCCACATTCGAGGGGGTGAGCGGCAGCACGGCGGTCACGTTGACGGCCAGCAGCACGGCCGCGGCTGCCGGGATGCCGGTCCGGTGCTGCAGCCCGAACGCCAGCAGCACGGAGTAACAGGTGCCGAGCTGCATCGCCCAGGCGCCGAGCTGGAAGCTCGATGTGTGCAGCACACCTGAGGGCGTGCGAGCGATGCTCAGGCCAAGGCGGATCTCGGCCAGCTGCCGGTGCAGCCACCCGGCCATGCGCCCGAGCGGCCCCGGACCCAGAGCCTGCGCGCTGCCCAGCAGCGGCGGTCCCAGGACCAGCACCAGCACGATCCCGAGCGGGAGCATCGCCGCCAGCACGATCGCCTCGGTGTGCGCGCCCCGCAGCGCGCTCCCGGTGACTGCGATCACCGCCAGCAGCGTCAGCGCGGTCACGTTCAGGAGCGTCTGCGCCACGAGCGTGCCCACCACCTTCGCGAGGCCGTCACGGACGCCGCCCGTGCGCCGCGCGATCAGCCACGCGCGGGCCGCCTCGCCGAGACGCCCCGGGGCCACGGTGTTGCCTGCCATCCCGATCAGCATCGCCCTGGTAACCGTCGCTCGCCCGATCCCGCAGTCAGGCACCGCGGCCCTGATGGCCGCGAACCAGGACTCGGCGCGGGCCAGGAAGGCGCCGCACATGAATGCGGCGCCCGCGGCGATCCAACCGACCCGCACGTGGCCGAGCGCCCTGCCGAGCTCACTGATGTTGACCTTGGCCAAGGCAAGCGCCAGCAGCCCCGCAAGGATCGCGACCATCGCCAGCAGCCCGGTCACCCGGCGCGCGCGGGCGCGGCGCCTACGCCTCCGATCAGACTCGCTCACCATCTCTGCCCGGTCCAGGTGAACAGTGTGGCCTCAAACGGTCGTCTTGGCGAGACCGCGCGGCGCCGGCCCCCGAGCCAGCGCGCGGGTGCGCATCGGCCCGGCGCCGCTCAAGGCGTCACCTGCTGTTCGGCGCGCATGTCGGATGGCGAATGCTGCTCGGGCGACACATGACCGTTGCTGCCGGCCTCGCGCGCGCTGCGGTAGAAGCTGCGCAGCGCCTCGGTCGCGTGCCACCAGTCGGCCTGGCCGACCGACTCGCGCGCGGCCTGCGCCATGCGCGCCTGCAGCGCGTGATCGTCGCTGAGCAGCTTGACCGCGCGCACCAGCGCCCCAGGCTCAGCCGGGTCATAACGCAGGCCGTCGATGCCGTCGCGGATGAGCTCGCGCGCGGCGGGACTGTCGGCGGCGATCACCGGCAGTCCCGAGGCATGCGCCTCGAGCGTCACCAGGCCGAGCGTCTCGGTCTCGGAGGGCAGCACGAACACGTCGGCCGATGCATAAGCGCTGGCCAGCTCAGCGCCCCGCAGGAAGCCCAGGAACGTGGTCGGGGTGCCGGCGAAGAGGCGCTCCAGCCGGGAGCGCAGCGGACCGTCGCCGACGATCGCAAGCGCAACCTGATCCTGGCCCCTGACCGCCTCGATCAGCCGTTCGACCGTCTTCTCCTTGGCCAGACGCCCGACGAACAGCAGGATCGTGCGTTCCGGCCTGCCGCCGGAGAGGCGCGCCCGCCAGCTCGCGTTGGCCTGCGTGGGCGCAAACCGCTCGGTGTCGACGCCGTAGGGCCAGAGGTCGAGGCGCTCCACGCCCTTCTGTGCCAGCGCGTCGAGCGTCGCGCGTGAGGTGCAGAGGTTGACCTGCGCGCGGTTGTGCAGGGAGCGCAGGTAGCGCCAGCCGGCCGGCTCCAGCCAGCCGAGGTGATAGAGGTGCGCGTAGGTGGGCAGGTGCGCGTGGTATGAGGCGACCAGCGGCCAGCGGCGGCGGCGGGCCAGCATCACCGCCCCGGCCCCGAGCAGCACCGGGTTGATGGCGTGCACCACGTCAGGCCGGTAGGCATCGAGCGTCCTGACGAGTGTCGGCCCGGGCAGCGACACCCGCTTGGGCGGGTAGCCGTCACCGTCGGGGTAGAGCGGCATGCGCAGCTCACGCACGCCCACGACCGGCGTGCCGGCGTAGCTCTCCGGTCCCCCGGCGGGGGCGACCATCAGCACCTCGTCGCCGGAGCGCTGCAGCTGCTCGAGCGTCCTCTGCAGGCGTGTGACGACCCCGTCCACCGCCGGCATGAACACCTCTGTCACGATCGCTATCCGCATCCCGCCCTTGTCCCTTTGTCCGTCTTGCGCCCGCTTGCGTGCCGCCTACAGGGTACGCGTGACGGCAGCGACAGGATGGTCGGCCTTCCCGGTCCTCAGCACTTACTTGGCTTTTAGCAGGCGCACGTGAGCAGTTAGCTACAGCGAGGTTGTCGCAAGGTAAATGCTGCTGCGGGGCGCCGCCGGGCGGCCGGCCGCGGCCTCAGTCATGCGCGCGCTTGCGGGAGATGCACAGGCGGCTGAAGCCGAAGATCGGTAGCCGCCGGTTGAGCGTCCCGCGCGTGTGGCGGTGCACGGTGATCCCGCCGGAGCCGACCACGAGCGTCACGAAGCCCAGGTAGAGCGCGATGAACTGCTGGGGGTTCTCGAGGATCACCGTCGGCGTCATCTGTTCGGCGGGTCGGGGGTGGGATGGAGGCCCTGGTGCACGGCTATTCACACCGGTTATATCGGCGTGTCTGATCGAGAATAGAGGCCGTTGACGCAATCTTGAGCGTCGCTGCGCACACAAGCGCCCGCCGGGACCGGATCGCCGCCGCGGCTCGTTACTCTGCGCACATGAGGATCCGCGCCGCCGTGCTCGAGCAGTTCGGAGAGCCCCTGAAAGTCACCGATCTGGAGCTTGCGCCGCCTCGCAGCGGCGAGGTGCTCGTCAGGCTCGTGGCCTGCGGCGTCTGCCACACCGACATGTACAGCGCCTCGGGCGTTGATCCCTCGGGGTATGCGCCGACGGTGCTGGGACACGAGGGCGCCGGCGTGGTCGAGGCGCTGGGGCCGGACGTCAAGGACCTGGCGGTCGGCGATCATGTGGTCACGCTCTTCTCCCCGCAGTGCCGTGAGTGCGAGCACTGCCGCTCCGAGCGGACCAACCTCTGCACCGCGATCCGCGCTCAGCAGAACCTCGGATACCTGCCCGACGGCACCACCAGGCTCTCCCGCGACGGCCAGCCCGTCCGCCACTTCATGGGCACCTCGACGTTCGCCACGCACACGGTGATGCCGGAGATCGCCCTGGCCCGGGTCAACCCGCAGGCGCCGCTGGAGGCGGCCTGCCTGTTCGCCTGCGGGCTCTCGACCGGGATCGGCGCGGCGACCAGCACCGCGCAGGTGCACGAGGGCTCGACCGTGGTGGTGTTCGGCGCCGGGATGGTCGGACTCGGCGCGGTGGTCGGCGCGCGCCTGCAGCGGGCCGCGCGGATCATCTGCGTCGACCTCTCCGAGGAGCGTCTGCGCATGGCTCGCCACCACGGTGCCACCGACACCTGGCTCGGTGGTGAGGACACGGTCGAGCGTGTGCTCGAGGAGACCGACGGGATGGGGGCCGACTACACGATCGAGGCGACCGGCCTGGTCGCGGTCATGCGCCAGGCGGTGGAGGCCGCGCGGATGGGCTGGGGGCTGGCGACGATGTGTGGCGTGGCCGGGAAGGGGGAGACGCTCGACGTGATCCCGCGGCTGCTGATCACCGGCAGGCGCATCGCCGGGTCCTCCTTCGGGGGCCTGAAGGGTCGCGACCAGGTCCCGAAGCTGGTGGATCGCTACCTCGCCGGGGAGATCGACGTCGACGCGTTCATCTCGCACCGGATCACGCTCGAGCAGGTCAACGAAGGCTTCGAGCTGATGCACCGCCAGGATGGCATCCGCTCGGTCATCAGCTTCACGTGATGCGCCACACGTGATGCGGATCCACAGCACCCAGAGCGACGATTGGCTGACCGCCGCGTACCTGCTTGAAGACGGTGACGGAACCGGCGTGCTGGTCGACGCCAACGGGGTTGGTGAGCCGCTGCTCGAGTTGGCCAGGGAGCGCGGGCTGCAGCTTGCGGCGCTGCTCCTCACCCATCATCACGTTGACCACGTGATGCTCGAGCCCTACCGTGACTGCCGGCTGCCGGTGTACGGCCACCCGCTCACAGCCGAGCTCCTGGGCGACGTTGACCACCAGCTGGAGGATGGCGAGCTGCTGCGTTTCGGCGGGCTCTCAATCGAGGCCCTGCACCCCCGGGCACGCCAGTGGCCACCTGTCGTTTCTGGTCAACGGCGCTGACGTGCTAACCGGGGACGTGCTGTTCGCCGGCACGGTAGGCGGCACCCGTGGGCCGCAGGCGACGGGGCTGGACGATCTGCGCGCGTCGCTGCGGCGGCTCGCCGCACTGCCGCCCGGAACGCGGGTGCACCCCGGGCACTGCCACGCCACCACGATCGCGGCGGAGCTCGAGCACAACGTCTTTCTGCGGGCGCTGCTGGACGAGGAGCGCCCGGTGGGTGAGCCGGTGCTGGTGGGCGGACAGCCCGCGGAGATGCTGCTCTGGGGACCGGATTACGACGGCACGCACAAGGCCTGGGTGCGCTTCCCCGACGGAACCGAGCACGTCACCGGTGGCTCCCAGGTGCAGCGGCCCGGCGCGGGCGCTGCGGCGCCCGCGCAGCGGTGGGAGCCGTCAGCGGCGCCGCGATAGAAACCCCCGCCCGGTGAGCCAGGCTGCGACAATCCATCTCAGAGCGCGATGTTCGACAATGAGGTCAGACCAGTCGACCACTTCCCCGAGCCGGTCACGCACGACCAGCACGGCGCGCGCAGCATCGCCTGTCCCTCCTGTCATGCCAAGCCGGGGGAGCCCTGCCATCCAACTTCGCACGGCTCCGAGGTGCACGTGCACCGTGACCACCAGGCCCGCCTCGACGCGTTTCATGCGGCGCAGGGCGCGGAGCGCCCGCCGCCCTGGTGAGCCGGCAGGCAGCTGTCCCCGGCTGGGTGGCCGCCGAACTGGAGGGGTATCCGTTCGCGGTCTTCCGCAGCGCGGACTCGGGACGGCGCGGGGCCGCGCCGGCCGACGATGGCCGGTCAGGACGCAGGAGCCGTCCATGGCAGGGGACCGGCGCTCGGCCAAGCCCGGTGCAGTAGAGTCCCCGCCGGCCGGCCGTGTTGAATACTTAGCAGGGGGAGCGACGTGAGAAAGCGGTGGCTGGGACTGATCTGTGCCGGCGCCTGCGTGGCGGGCATGACCGGCGTTGCAGCTGCGGGGGCGGCCGCCAAGACGGCGACGAGCGCGACGGGCGGGGCGCACGCAACCGTCGTGGCACCGAGCGTTCAGCGTGGCCCGTTCTGGCCGTCTGCACCGGGGTTCACTCACGTCGACCCGTTGCCCCCGGCGCGCCGGCGCGCGACCTCGCCTCCAAGCACGCGCGTGCCGGCCGGCAGCGGCGTGTGGGCGACCATCACTCCGCCAACCGGCTTCAACCCGGGCTCGATGCTGCTGCTGACCAACGGCTCGGTGATGATCCACGCCGACAACAGCGACCAGTGGGAGCTGCTGACACCTGACGCCAGCGGCAGCTATGTCAACGGCAGCTGGTCCGCTCTCCCCAACAGCCCCTGCATCGGTGCGTCCCCCTGCACACCCTACGCGCCGCAGTACTACGGCTCCGCGGTGCTCTCCGACGGACGGGTTGTGATCCAGGGCGGCGAGTACAACGGCAGCGGCACCACGGCCGAGACCACTGACGGCGCGATCTATGACCCGGCGACCAACAGCTGGACCGCACTGACGCCTCCCAGCGGCTGGACCTCGGTCGGCGACGCGCCCTCCGCGCTGCTGACCAACGGAACGATGATGCTGGGCGATTGCTGTAACGAGCCGACCGACACCGCTGAGTTCAACGCCTCCACCAGCAGCTGGACGGCGGGACCGTCAAATGGCAACCAGAACGCCGAGGAGGGGTGGACGCTGCTCCCGAGCGGCAACCTGCTGGGCGTCAACGTCGTCAGCTCAACAAGCACCAGCTCCGTCACAGACCTCTTCAACGCCACGTCGGCGTCATGGGGGTCCGGGCCCTCGACCCCGGATCCGATCGCGAACACGGTCGCCTCGGAGGAGGGGCCCCAACTGCTGCTGCCCGGCACCGCGTCGATGCTCGCCGTCGGCGCCGGGACCGCCGGGAGCGCGGGCGGTGGCGCGGGTGAGAACTCCACACCCGGTGTCACCGACGTCTACGACACGGCGACCGGAACCTGGTCGAGCGGGCCCTCGTTCCCGACGATCGGCGGCTACGGTTATGACGTCGCCGACGGCCCGGGGGCGGTGCTCCCCGATGGTGACGCGCTGGTCATGGCCAGCCCGGGCACCTATGAGATGCCCTCGCAGTTCTTCGACATCAACATCACCTCGGCGACCGGCGCGGGAACCATGACGCAGGTGGCCAACCCCGCGGGGGCCAGCACCGACTCGTCCTACTTCGGACGCATGATCGTGCTCCCGACCGGCCAGGTGCTGTGGGACGACGGGACGAACATCGCGGTCTACACGGACTCGGGGCAGCCGCAGACGGCATGGCGTCCGACGGTCACGAGCGTCCCGACCGGTCTGGCCGCCAGCGGCACGTACACCGTCTCCGGGACACAGCTGTCCGGTCTTGACCAGGGCAGCGCCTACGGCGACGACAATCAGGACGCGACCAACTACCCGCTGGTGCAGATCACCAACATCGCCTCCGGAACCGTCACCTACGCGACGACCTCGAACTTCAGCTCCTACTCAATCGCGCCGGGCACCCACTCAAGCGCCTCCTTCGCGCTCCCGTCCGGCACACCCACGGGCCCGAGCACGCTCGAGGTGATCGCCAACGGCATTGCCTCCACACCCGTGCCGATCGGCGTCGGCGTGCCGCAATGTCAGCCGCTGAGCGTCTCCGCCGGTGCCGGGATCGGCTCCCAGGAGCAGCTCTCCTGCGCTCAGGCGGGAACCGGGTCGCTGACCTACACGATCGTGACGGGCCCGTCCCACGGCACCCTCGGAGCGGTCTCCGCCGGCGGCGTCGTCACGTACACCGCGCAGGCCGGCTTCTCGGGCACGGACAGCTTCACGTACAAGGCGAGCAATGCGGAC
>JAJZDA010000107.1 GCA_021851525.1 Actinomycetes bacterium
CGCCGGCGTACCGCCTGAGCGGCTCAGCCGCGCTCTTGCAGCGGCACGTATGCCCGGCGGGGTGAGCCGGTGTACAGCTGCCGTGGCCTGACGGTCGTCAGCTCGCCGTCCGTGACCATCTCCAGCCACTGCGCGATCCAGCCGGCGCTGCGGGCGATCGCGAACATCACCCCGAACATCGACTCGGGAATCCCGATCGCCGAGTACGTGAGGCCGGCGTAGAGGTCGACGTTGGGGTGAATCCCGCGCGAGGCGAAGTGGTCGTCCTGCGCGACGATTCGCGCCAGCTCGTCGGCGACCGCCAGCAGTGGGCTAGCGGGCCCGGAGCCGCTGAGCTCGTCGAGCTGCGCGCGCAGCAGCTTCGCGCGTGGGTCGATGGCCCGGTAAACCCAGTGGCCGAAGCCGTGCAGACGCTGCTCACCGGCCCTCACCCGGGCCAGGAACGCGGGCACGGCGTCAACGCTGCCGATCTCCCGCAGCATCCGCAGCGTGTCGCGGTCGGCGCTGCCGCGCATCGGTCCGGAGAGCGCGTACACGCCCGCGGCAACCGCCGCATACGGGTCGACGTGCGCCGAGCCGACAGCACGCACGGCGGTCGTGGCCGCGCTCTGCTCGTGGTCGGCGTGGACCATCAGCAGCACGTCCAAAGCGCGCTCGTGCTGGGGGCGAGGCTGGTAGCGCAGCTCGCTCATGAGGAACATCATCGAGAGCAGGTTGCCGGTGTAGCTCAGCTCATCCGAGGGGTGCACGAACGGCTGGCCGTTGCCGTGGCGGAAGGCGTAGGCGCCGAGCGTCGGCATCTTCGCCATCAGCCGCAGCAGCTGGGCGGTGCGGGCGTCCAGGTCTGCGATGTCTCCGGCGTCTGCATAGAAGCTCCCCAGCGCGCCGACTGAGGCAGCGAGCATCGCCATCGGCTGCGCGTCGTAACGGAAACCCTTGATGAAACGCTTGACGTTCTCATGCACGAACTTGCGCTGGGCCAGAGACTCCTGGAAGGCACGAAACTCCGCAGCGGTGGGCAGCTCGCCGTAGACCAGCAGGTACGCGACCTCGAGGTACGTCGAGCGCGCGACCAGCTCCTCGATGCTGTAGCCGCGATGCTCGAGCATCCCCGCCTCAAGCTCGATGTTGGTGATTGAGCTGGAGCAGATCGCGGTGTGCGCCAGCCCCGGGTCATAGATCACCAGTCCCGGCCCCGCGCTGGTCATGAACGGGCCCGTGAGCTCAGCCGCGCGGATCGAACCCTGCTGGATCGTCACGTCGAACTTCTGGCCGGTGCGATTGTCTGTCACCGTCAACGTCTCTCGGACCATCCGCGCCCTTTCCTGGTGGCTTGCTCAGCGCATGGTGTCACCCGGCGGCGGATCGCGCCGCCCGGTCCGCCCGCCCGCACGCGAACCGCCACCCGCACAACGCCGCGAGCACACCGCCCACCCGCGCGAGTCGCCCGCCCGCGCACCGTCGCCCGCGCAACGCCCGCCCGGGGACCGTCGCTCGCCCACCGACCGCCCGCGCACCCGCACACCGCACATCGCACACCGCCACCTGCCCACACCGCTGATCAGCGCGACCCCGGTGCTCAGACGCTGATCTGCGAGCCCATCGCCACGGTACGGTCGATCGGCAGCCCAAAGTGCTCGATCGGGCTGGCGGCGTTGCGCGCCATCGTGACAAAGATCTTCTTGCGCCAGCGAGCCATTCCCGGCTCCCGTGTCGGGGCGATCAGGATCCGTGAGAGGAAGTAGGACGCGCCCTCGAGGTCGAGGTTGCGCGGCAGCAGACCGCGCTTGCGCGCCAGCGCAAGCGCGTCCGGGATGCTGTTGGCCTCCAGGTAGCCGTTGCGGATGCGCACGAACAGCACCTGGCACAGGCCGCGTCCCATGCGCTGCACCACAAAGCGCTTGTTGGGGTCCACGTGCGGCACGCTGGTGGCCACGACCGAGACCACGATCACCGTGTCATGCAGCGTGTGCACGTGCTCCACCACGCCCCGCATCGCCAGCGGGGTGGCGTCGTCCGGCACCAGGAAGATCGCGGTCCCGTGAACCCGAGGGATCGGTGGGCGTATGTCACCGAGCTGCTCCAGGAACTCCTCGAGCCCACCCTCCTTGGCCCGGCGGTTGCGGGTCACGATCACCTGGCCACGCCGCCAGGTCATCATCACCAGGGAGGCCAGCAACCCGGCCGCCAGCGGCAGCCAGGCACCGTGGAAGATCTTTGCGACGTTGGCCAGGAAGAAGGTCACCTCGACTGTCAGGAAGAGCACCGCCAGCAGCGTCAGGCGCCATGTTGGCGTGCGCCACACGCGCCGCGCGACCACCAGGAAGAGGACCGTGTTGAGGATGAAGGTGCCGGTCACCGCGACCCCGTAGGCGTTGGCCAGGCCGTTGGAGTTCTGGAAGATCAGCACCAGCGCCACGACCCCCAGCATCAGCATCCAGTTGATCGAGGGCACGTAGATCTGCCCCTCCATCTCTGAGGTGTGAACGACGCTCAGTCGCGGCAGGTAGCCGAGCTGCATAGCCTGGCGCGCCACGGAGTAGGAGCCTGAGATCACAGCCTGGGAGGCGATCACGGTGGCGACCGTCGCGAGGATCACGACCGGCAGCACGGCCCAGTGCGGCATCACCGAGAAGAACGGGTTGAAGTTGTTGGATAGCGGAGCCCGTGGATGGTCGAGGATCCAGGCGGCCTGCCCGAGGTAGCTGAAGAGCACCCCGGGCCACACGACCGCGAACCACGCGATGCGGATCGGTCCCGGGCCGAAGTGGCCGCGGTCCGCGTAGAGCGCCTCCGCGCCGGTGACGGCCAGCACCACGCCGCCCAGCGTTAGGAATGCCTCGAAGCCGTGGTCCAGGAAGAAGCGCACACCCCATGAGGGGGAGAGCGCCTGCAGCACGCCCGGGTGACGCACGATCTCCGGCAGGCCGATCACCGCGAGCACCGTGAACCAGATCAGCATTACAGGCCCGAACAGCCAGCCGACGGTGCCGGTGCCCTTGCGCTGCAGCATGAAGAGGGCGATCAGGATCGCCACCGAGATCGGCACCACCAGGTGGGCCACGCCCGGCGTGGCCACCTCCAGGCCGGAGACCGCCGAGAGCACGGAGATCGCGGGGGTGATCATCCCATCGCCGAAGAACAGCGACGCGCCGAAGATCCCGAGCGTCACCATCAATGCCATGCGCGGAACCTTGAGGCGCTGGCAGAGCGCCGCCAGCGCCATGATCCCGCCGTCACCGCGGTTGTGGGCGCGCATGATGAAGCCGGCGTACTTGGTGGAGACGACGATCGTGAGCGCCCAGAAGATCAGTGAGATGATCCCGTAGACACCGGCCACCGCCACGTGCTGGGTGGCCTTGAACTGGAAGGTCACCTGCTCGGTGTAGAGCGGGCTCGTGCCGATGTCGCCGAAGACGACACCCAGCGCGCCCAGCGCGAGCACCGCGCGGGCCGCGTGCGCGCCCGATTCGCGCGGCTCCGAGCCTGTGGCCAGCGCCGCGGCGCGGTTGGCGCGCCCGGCGGTGTCGACGTTGTCATGGTCCGTGGCGTCGGCGGCGTCGCGCAGCAGCGCCTGTGGCGGCAGCTTGTGCGCGGCCTCGTTGAACGAGCCGACACGCTGCTTGGAGCGGGTGGCGGCCGCAGAACCCTGCCCCACCGGCGGCCGCTCCGGGGTGCCACGTCCGTCCTGCAACTCATGCCTCCGTTAGCTTGAAAATGCTGGCTGCGAGCGTAGCGAAACGGCGGGCGTCCACTCACGCCGCCAGGCGGTACCCGACGCCCGCCTCAGTGCGGATCAGACGGCCGCCCCCGGCGGGCTCGATCTTGCGTCTCAGGTTGGCCATGTGGGCTCTCAAAACCTGGGTGTCATCGCCGTAGCCGCTGCCCCACACCGCGAGCAGCAGCTCGCGGTGGGTCAGCAGCCGGCCGCGGTTGCGGGCAAGCTCGCTCAGCAGCCCGTACTCGGTGGGGGTGAGATGCACCTCGCCGCCGTCGACCGTCACCGCGTGGCGCGCCAGATCGAGGGTCAGGCCGTGCACGGTGATCACCGAGCTCTGATCCTCGCCGGAGCTGCGGCGCAGGTTGGCCTGCAGCCGTGCCACCAGCTCGCGCGGGCCAAATGGCTTCGTGACGTAGTCGTCCGCGCCGGCCGCCAGCGCGCGCACCTTGGCATCCTCATCGCCCACCGCGGAGAGCACGATCAGCGGCATCGTGCTCCACTCGCGCAGCCTGCGGCACAGCTCGACACCGTCTCCGTCGGGCAGCATCAGGTCGACGATGCCCGCGTCCGGGCGGTTGACCGCGGCGAGGTCAAGCGCCTCCTCCATGCCCGCTGCGGGCAGCGCCTCATAGCCGGCGTCACGCAGGATCACGCGCAGCGCGCGAAGGATCTGCTGTTCGTCGTCACAGACGAGGATCCGGGGGCGGGGGGTGGCTGTCATCTGGCGCGGTTGGGAGGGTGAGGTCGTCGGAGCGTGGGCGCGCCTAACGGTTCCGGGTCGGTGGGCTCACCGCTGTTCGAGCGGGAGGGTCACAGAAAAGTGCGTTCCCTGCCCCGGCAGTGACTGCGCCTGCAGCGTCCCGCCGCCCGCCTCGACGAAGCCGCGCGCGATGGCCAGGCCCAGACCGGAACCGCTCCACCCTGAATCGCCGGCGCCGGGGCCGCGATAGAAGGGCTCAAAGATCCGCTCGAGCTCGGCCTGGGGGATGCCTGGGCCCTGGTCCACCACGTCGATGATCACCGTCGCCCCGGAGTGGCGGGCGTTGACGGATACCGGGCCGGCGGCGGCGTAGCGGCAGGCGTTCTCCAGCAGGTTGGCGATTGCCCGCTCCAGTTGCGCGGCGTCGGCGCGCACCGGTGGCAGCGCGTCGGGGATCGCGAGGCGGACCTCAGGGTGTGGTTGGCGCAGGCCGTCGCGCGCGGCCAGCACAACGTCCTCCACCGAGACCCATTCGCGGCTGGGGCGCGCGCTTCCGGCCTGCAGGCGCGAGAGGTCCAGGAGCTTCTCAACCAGCGAGGCCAGGCGCTCACCCTCGCTGACCACGGCGGCTGCGAGCTCCAGGCGGTCATCCTCCGGCAGTTGCGTGGAGCAGAGCGCGTGACCGGCCGCGACGATCGCGGTGAGCGGCGTGCGCAGATCATGGGAGACGGCCCGCAGCAGCGCCGTCTTGACGACGTCGGAGTGCCTCAGCGCCGCGGTGGCCACAGCCTCGGCCTGCAGCTGATCGCGCCGCAGCGCGAGCGCGACCAGCGCCTCGAGCGTCGGGGCGACACGCGTCTGCAGGCGCTGGCGTGTCTGCGCGCTGAGCTGCGCGGGCACCAGCAGGGTGGCGCCGATGCTGCCATCGGCGCCACGCAGCGGCAGCGCCTCGCGGCGCGCGTCGCCGGGCACCTGGCCCAGCTCCAGGGCCGCGGATGCGAGCCCGAGCGTGGTGGAGACGCGGTGCGCGGTGGTTGCCAGCGCCTGTGCGGTGTCGGCACCGCCGAGCAGCTCACGGGCGAGCGCGGCGGCGAGGTCGGCCTCGCCACGTCGCTCCAGGGCCTCGGCGGAGCGGGCGCGCGCGAGCTCGGCGATCGCGCTGGAGACCACTGCGACGGTGGTGAAGGCCGCCAGCGCAACCCAGTTGCGGGAGTCTGAGATCGTGAAGCGCCCGACCGGCGGGATGTGGAAGAAGTTGAACGCGGCAGCGCTCAGCAGCGAGGTCACCAGGCCCGGCATCAGGCCCCACAGCGAGGAGACCAGCAGCACCGGCGGGAGGTAGACGACGCTCAGCGAGACGACCGGCGCGACCGCCTTCAGCGGGTAGATCGCGAGCGTCGCCAGCGCCACGCTGAGGCAGGCGACCAGCAGCGCGCCGGGAAGCCGGCGCAACGGGCCCGCTTGCAGGAGACGCGGGCCTGACAGCGAACGTGGGAGCATGTTGCTACGCAATCGTGCTCCCAGTATCGATGGTGCGCCAGTCAGCGCGGTGAGGGGCTATGAGCACCTTCCGGCGGAGGCGATCGCGGTGCTGCGCTGGCTCAACCGCGCCGGTGTGGACCATGTGCTTGTCGGCGCGGTGGCACGGGCCGCCCGCGGCGACCGCTCGGCGAGCGGCCCGGTGGCGATCGTGCCGGCTCCCTACGGGCGCAACCTGGACCGCTTGGCCCACGCGCTCAACGCGGTGCACGCGCGGGAGCGCTTCTCTGTGGCGATGCTCGGAACCGGCGGCTCCGCGCATGTCGGCGGCCTGAAGTTCACCGCCGCGCGGCTGCTGCGTCCCGCCTGCTGGATGCTCAGCTGCGGCGCCTATGAGCTCGACATCGAGGGTCGCTCCGGTGAGACGCCGAGCTACCAGGAGCTGCTCTACGAGGCGGTCCGGATAGAGCTTGCGAGCGGTGTCAGCGCCGAGGTGGCGGCGCCTGAGGACATCGAGTACTACGACCATCTGCGGCGCACCGGCGTGGCGCCCGAGATGGTCGTCAGCCGCGCGGGCTAACGCGACGCGCCCGGCTGCCAGAGCGGCTCGTCGCCGCCGTTGGCGCCGCGGCTGAGGATGAAGAGCAGGTCCGAGAGCCGGTTGAGGTAGCGCAGCACCTCCGGGTTGAGCTGCTGCGCACAGCTCACCGCCAGGCGCTCCGCGCGGCGGCAGACGGTGCGCGCGACGTGCAGCTGCGCGGCGGCGGGGGTGCCGCCCGGCAGCACGAAGGAGCGCAGCGGCGCGAGTGTGGCGTTGACCTCATCACAGCGGGCCTCCAGCCAGGCCGTCTGCTCGGGCACGACCCGCAACCGCTCACGCTGCGGATCGGTCGGCG
The DNA here is from genome assembly GCA_021851525.1 of Actinomycetes bacterium. Taxonomy (GTDB): domain Bacteria; phylum Actinomycetota; class Thermoleophilia; order Solirubrobacterales; family Solirubrobacteraceae; genus Palsa-465. The sequence continues at coordinate 6,797 of JAJZDA010000107.1, forward strand.
TCGACACGTCGGCGCCGAGGTCGAAGAGGTCGTTCTGGATGCGTGCCAGCCAGGTCCGGTAGGCGTCCGGCAGCGACTCCAGCGTCAGGGTCACGCCGAGCTGCGCGTTGAGCTCGTCGATCGTCCCGTAGGTCTCGATCCGCGGGTCATCCTTCGGCGCCCTGCTCATGTCGCCCAGATGCGTCTCGCCCGCGTCGCCCAGGCGCGTGTAGATCCGTGTGAGGTTGACCGTCATCTCCTCGCGCAGTATGGCGCGCTAGGATCGACGCCGTTCAGGGTCGGAGTGATGGGAAGCCGGTGCGAAACCGGCGCGGACCCGCCACTGTGATCGGGGATGCCGTCGATGATGGCCCACTGGCGCGCGCAGGCGCGCTGGGAAGGGGTTGACGGTCGGCCCGGGAGCCAGGAGACCAGCTCCGACCACAAGCCCAGGCCCTCGTGGAAAGGGGTGGCTCATGTCCAAGAAGAACGTTCTCAAGTCGGTGCTCGGCGTCGGCGCAGCCGCGATGCTGGTTGTGCCGGGCGCATCTGCGGCATCCGGCACGACCGTCACGGTGCGCGTGCAGGGGCGTCACCGCACGCTGCTTCGCTCAACCCGCGTGACGCTCGCCGCAGGCTCGGTGACCAGGGGTGGCGTGGCGCCCGGAAAGTGCCCTGCGCGCACCGCGCAGGGCGCGCTCAACGTCGCCACCCACGGTCACTGGAAGGGCAGCTGGTACGCCAGCTACCGCGAGTACTACATCACCACGATCCTCGGTGATCGGGAGACTTCCAAGCACTACTACTGGGGTCTTTACGTCAACGGCAAGCTCGCCTCCAAGGGGGCGTGCGACCTGAAGCTCAAGAGCGGCGAGCAGCTGCTCTTCAAGGTCACCAAGGGCTGATGCGCCCCGCCACCCGCACCTCGCTCACGCTCGCCGCGCTGCTGACGGCGCTGATGGTGGGCGGGTGCGGGCTCGGCGCCGGCCCCGGGACGCGCAATGCGAGCATCGAGGTCACCGGCAACTTCGGCTCAACCGTCTACGGCAGCGCCACCGAACGGCGGGTGCCGGGCTCTGAGACGGTGATGTCGATGCTCCAGCGCCACTTCAAGGTCTCAACACGCTACGGCGGCGGCTTCGTGCAGTCGATCGACGGGCACGCCGGCAGCTCCGCGCGGCGCGACTGGTTCTACTACGTCAACGGCATCCTCGCGCCCAGCGGCGCGGCCTCGACCAGCGTCAATCACGGCGACCACATCTGGTGGGACCTGCACGACTGGTCGCTCACGCAGAGCGTGCCGGCGGTGGTCGGCTCCTACCCGGAGCCGTTCACCAACGGGATCGGCGGCAAGCAGCTGCCGACCGTGCTCGACTGCGCCACCAATGTGCGGCGCGCCTGCAACATCGTTGCCCGCGCGTTGCGCCGCGCCGGCGTGAAGGTCGGCTACCAGCTGCTGGGCGCCGGGTCGGGCTCGCAGTCGCTGGCGCTGGTGGTCGGCACCTGGAAGGAGATCCAGGGGGTGATCGCCGCCGAGCTGGTGGCTGGCGGCCCCACCAAGAGCGGGATCTACGCGCAGTTCGCCGGTGGCGGCGGGCTGGCGCTGTTCAACCCCGCGGGTCGGGTGGTGCGGACTCTGCACGGCAGCGTCGGTCTGGTCGCGGCCACCGAGGAGGCGTCGATCAACCAGCCGACGTGGCTGGTCACCGGCAGCGACGTGAGCGGCGTGACAGCGGCCGCGGCGGCGCTCACGCCGGCCAAGCTCCACAACCACTTTGCGGTGGCCGTGCAGGGCACGAGGCTGTTGGCGCTGCCGCTGCAACCGGGGTCATGAGCTACAGGCGTCGCGCGAGCCCGCTGCACGCGGCGCGCGCCGCCGCCGCGGTCTGCTGGTGCACGGCGCTGGCGCTGGCGACGATCCTGGCCGGCAACCCGCTGGTGCTGGCCTCGCTCGGCGCCGGCGTGCTGCTCGCCGGCGCGCTTGCGGGCGTCTGGCGGGCGCTGCGTCAGGCGCTGCTGCTGGCGGCGGTGATGGCGCTTACGATCTGTGTGATCAACGCGCTGGTGACGCGCCAGGGGCTGACCGTGATCTGGCGCTTTGGCGATCTGCCGCTCTTGGGCCAGATCAACGTGACGCTCGAGGCGACGGTCTACGGGGCGCTGCTGGGGATGCGCGCCGCGACGCTGCTGCTGCTCGGCGCGCTGTACTCGGCGTGTGTGGACCCCGACGCCGTGCTGGCGCTGTTCGGGCGCTTCTCCTTCCGCTCGGCGCTGAGCGCCTCGATCGCCACGCGGATGCTGCCGCTGCTGGCGCGGGACTCCCGTCGCCTGGCGGACGCGCAGCGCACCCGACCCGGCGCCGCGGTCGGCCGTGTTGCGCTGCTGCGCGCCAGCACCGCCGGAGTGCTCGACCGTGCGCTGGACGTGGCGGCGACGCTTGAGGTGCGCGGCTACGCGCTGGCCGGAGCGCGCCGTCGCTCCGGGGCCGGGCCGCTCTCACGCCATGACCTCGCCTTCAGCGCCTCAGCGGTGGTGGTGCTCACCTGCTCAGGGCTGGGCGCGGTTCTGGGATGGGCGCCGTTCAGCGCCTACCCGCAGCTGCGGATGGCTGCGGGCCTGCGGGTGGCGGCGCTCTCGCTGCTGCTGGTGCTGGCGGCGCTGGCACCGTTCGCTGACCGTCGCGGGGTGAGTCCATGAGCCTGATCAGCGTCAGCGGGCTGCGCTACGCATACCCCGGGGCCGCGGTCGCGGCGCTGGACGGCGTCGAGCTGGAGATCGAGCCCGGTGAGTTCGTCTTGGTCGCGGGTGGCTCGGGCAGCGGCAAGTCGACTCTGCTGCGAGCGATCAGTGGCCTGGTTCCGCACTTTCACGGCGGCACGTTCGCCGGCCACGTGCGCGTGGCCGGCGATGACACGCGCGAGCACGGACCGGGTCAGCTGGCGCGCCATGTCGGCACGCTGTTTCAGGATCCGGAGAGCCAGATAGTGATGGGCACGGTCCGCGCGGAGCTCGCATTCGCGCTGGAGAACCGCGGCCTGCCCCGCGCGGAGGTGGCACGGACGGTCGAGGAGACGGCGCTGGCGCTGGCCTTGGACGGCCTGCTGGAGCGCCCCACCGCGGAGCTCAGCGGCGGTGAGCTGCAGCGCGTCGCGCTGGGAGCGAGCGTCGTGGGGCGTCCGGCGGTGGTCTGCCTCGACGAGCCGACCTCACAGCTTGACCCGGTGGCCGGTGATGAGCTGATCGCGTTGCTGCGCCGGCTCAACGAGGAGCAGGATCTCACCGTGGTGCTGGCCGAGCACCGCCTGGAGCGCTGCCTGCCGGCGGCCGACCGGGTGCTGGCGCTGGGCCACGGAAGGGTGAGCTTCGACGGCGAGCCCGCGCAGTTCCTGCGCTGGGCGCTGCGCGAGGCCCCGGAGCTGAGCACCCCGGGCGCACGGCTGCTGCACGGCCTGGGGCTCGAGCCGCAGACGGCGGTCAAGGCCGCGCGCGCCAGCCTGCGCGCCGCCGGCGTGCTGGCCGCTGCCGGTGAGTCACGCGCCGCGCAGGACGCGCCGGCGGCGGAGGCACGCAAAGCCGGCGCGGAGGGCGGTGGTGGCCGCGCCCGGCGGGGTGATCTGCTGGCCACGTTTTCCCGGCCGGCTGCCGGGAAACCCTCACACCGCGCTGAGCAGCCGGCGCTGGCGCTGGAGGGCGTCTGGCATGAGCTGCGTGACGGGCCGGCGATCCTGCGCGGCGCCTCGCTGCGGCTGCTGGCCGGTGAGCGGGTTGCGCTGATGGGCAGAAACGGCGCCGGCAAGTCGACCCTGCTGCGTCACGCGGCGGGGCTCATGGAGCCGACCAGAGGACGCCTGCGAGCCGCCGGGCGGGTGGCGCTGATGCTGCAGAACCCGGGCGACTATCTGGTGCATGACAGCGTCGCCGCTGAAGCCCCACGTGGCGCGCTGGAGCGCTTCGGCCTGAGCGAACTGGCGGCGCGTCACCCCCGCGAGTTGAGCGGCGGCGAGCGCCAGCGCCTGGCGCTCGCGATCGTGCTCGGCGAGGGCGCCGGCGGCGCCCCGCCACCGGCCGTGGTGTGCCTCGACGAGCCCACGCGCGGCATGGACCGCGCAGCCAAGCAGGGGCTTGCTGAGCTGCTCTGTGGCCTGGACGCGGCGGTGCTGGTGGCCACGCACGACACTGAGTTCGCCGCCGCGTTTGCCGGCCGCGTGGCGCTGATGGCGGACGGCGCCGTGATCGCCGACGCGCCCGCCGCGGAGCTGCTGCGCGGCGGCATCTACTTTTCCACGGAGACCGCCAGGATCCTCGACGGCCTCGGCGGTGTGCTGGTTGCTGAGCAGGCGCTGGAGCTTCTGCGCGGCAGCGAGGTGCTGCTGTGAGCTGGCAGCTCGGAGCGTTCACGCTGCTCGGCGTCGGGCTGCTGGGCGGCTTCGCCTGGTATGAGCGCACACGCCCGGACGCGCGGCTGGTGGCGCTGGTGGGCAGCCTCGCGGCGCTGGCGGCGCTCGGGCGGATCGCGTTTGCGGCGCTGCCCAACGTCAAGCCGACAACGGACATCGTGCTGATCGCCGGGTTCGCCCTGGGGGCCGCGCCCGGTTACGTCGTCGGTGCGGTTGCGGCCCTGAGCTCGAACTTCTTCTTCGGTCAGGGTCCGTGGACGCCTTGGCAGATGGCCGGTTGGGGGCTGGTCGGGGTGCTGGGGGCGCTGCTGGGCGCGCTCACCGCCAGGCGCATCGGCCGCTGGCCGCTGGCCTGCGCGAGCTTCGTCATCGGGTTCGGCTTCACCGCCCTGCAGGACGCCGGGGATTGGGTCACCTACAGCGATCACAGCCTCGCGGCGCTCGGCCTCTACGTCGGCAAGGGGCTCGGCTTTGACCTGATCCACGCCGTCGGCTGCCTCGGCTTCGCGCTGGCCTTCGGGCCAGCGCTGATCGGCGCCCTGCGCCGCTTCCGCGGCCGGCTGCAGGTCACCTGGCTGGCTCCCGGCGCCGGCGGCACGCTGCCCTACTCCGCGTTGGCGGTGGTGGCCGCGCTCTGCTGCGCCGCCCCGGCCGCCCCGGC
>JAJZDA010000108.1 GCA_021851525.1 Actinomycetes bacterium
AGCTCGGCCCGCCGCCCGGGCGCCAGGCCGACCACCGCCAGGCGCTGCGCGGCGCAGGCCGCGCCGGGCGCGGAGATCCGCACCGTCCCCGACCAGCGGCCGTGCTCGTAGGGGATCCCCAGCCGCTGCGCGAGCTTCCACCAGAGGTCGATGACCCGTGGCCGACCGGCGATCGGCGCTCCGCCCAGGCCGATGTCGCGCTTGAACGCGGTGACGCTCCGCGCACGCCAGCTGATCCGCAGCGCGGTGCCGTACGGCAGCCCGCCCAGCGCCGTGGCCGTCTGGAAGCTGTCGCCACCGAGCTCCGCATAGCTGTCGGGGTGGCGCAGCAGGTTGACGCCGGACGCACCCACGGTGCCGCTCGAGAGGTCCCCGGGCCCGCCGTACTCCGTCGCGCCGACGGCCAGGGGCGCCGCGCAGCCTGGAGCAGGCGACACCGCGCCGAGGAACGCCGCTCCCAGCGCCAGCACCAGACCGCAGAGCGCGGCCGCCAGGGTGCCCAGCAGGACGCCGAGCAGGCCGGCGCGAGGCAGTGGGTTGGCGTCCATTCGCGCAACGTAGAACGCGCTCCGAGCCGTCCGCCAAACCGGCACGAAGTTGCCACACAAGCGGCGTGCAGCGGGCGCTTGCGGGTTGCTGACGCTCGCTAACGTAATGCCAATGCCAAGGGTGCTGGATCTGGAACAGGCGCTGCTGCTGCTCGAGCTGGAGGCGCCGTTTGAGCAGCGTGACGTGCAGCTGGCGCGCCGCCGGATGGCCAAGCGCTGGCATCCGGACATCGCCCCGCCCGGGCGCCAGCACGAGCACCAGCGTCACCTGCAGGCGATCAACGAGGCCGCCGACCAGCTGGAGCGTCTGGCCGAGACATCCCGCGGCGGGCGCGTCACGCGCAACGCGGTGAAGGTTTCGGCGGCCGCAGCCAGGCGCGCACGCGAGGAGGAGGGCCGCCGCGCCTATGAGGCGGAGCAGCGCGCCCGCGAGGCCGCCGCGGACCGCGCCAAGCATGACCCGTTCGGCTCGCGCGTGCCAGATCACTCTGTGGTGCACCGCTACGCGCGCTGTCTCTCCTACCCGGAGTGGGGTGTGGGCACGGTCTCCGGGATCTACTTCTCAGGCGACGGTGATGACGTGCAGCAGTGGGCGCGCATGTCTTTCCAGGTGGGCGTGCGCACGGTTCCCGCCGGCTCCCTGCAGTTCGTCGACTTCTCGAGGCCGGACCCCGGCTCGGAGCGCGTCGAGCGCTTCATGACCGCGGCCCAGCACGCGCTCGCCGAGGGCGATGCGCAGCTGGCCGCCCAGCGCCTGATCTACGCGCGTGACTCAGATCCGCAGAACCCCGCGGTGCTGCGGCTGCTGACCGTCGCCTTCTGGCAGGCCGGCAACCTCGCCGCCGCCGGCCGTGCGGTGCGCGACTGGGCGCGAGTGGAGACCGACAGGCCGACGGCGGAGCGCTACGCCTCACGCATCTACGAGGACATGGGGGCGCTGGACCTGGCCGCTGAGGCGGCGCTGCGCGCCACCCAGCGCGCGCCGCTGGACGCCTCGGCGTGGGCGCGCCTCGGGCGCCTGCGGATGCGCCTGATGGACCTCCAGGGAGCGCTGCTCGCGCTGGAGCAGGCCCGCGAGCTGGAGCCGACGCTCGAGCTGATGCTCGACCTGGCCCTGGCCCACCACCTCTCGGGAGACATCGGCGCGGAGGTCTCAGCCGCCGAGGCCGCCACCGTGATCGACCCCCGGTCCGCCGGCGCGTGGTCGGCCTACGCGCACGCGCTGGCGCGCACGGACAGGATCCAGGAGTGCCTGGCCGCGTGCGAGCAGGCACTGCGCCTGGGAGAGGACGCCGAGGTCCGCGACCTCCAGAAGCGCGTACGCGCCTCGCTGCCGCACGAGCTCAGCGCCCGGACCGCCGCCTGAGCGCCCGCTCCGCAGCCGCGCGGCAGACCGGCGGGATTGGGCCTGCCCCGCAGCCGCGCGCCGCAGCGCGCCGCTGGAGCGTGCCGGGAGAGCGCCGCGGCGCTCAGCCCTGGATGTCCGGCAACTCAGCGAGCACGCCCAGCAGCTCACCGACGCGGCAGACCAGCAGCCGCTCCTCATCGACCTCAACCCAGGCGCCCGCCGAGGCCGGGAAGACCACGTGGTCACCGCGGCTCACGGGCATCTTGACGCCGACGTGGTCCCACCAGTCGAGCCCCGGCCCGACGGCGAGCACGATCCCATGCTGGGGCGGCGGCTCGTCGCTGCCGGGAGGCACGAGCAGACCTGAGCGGCGCACGCGGTCAGGATCGAGCTCCTTGATCACGACGCGGTCGAAGAGGGGGCGCAGTTCGTGGCGCATACCGCGATGCTAACGGGCGTTGACCCTAAGATCCCGGCACAGTGACGATCCCTGAGCTTCAGGACATTCCCGGACTGATCGCGCCGCTGGGCGGCGCACAGCCGCTGAGCGTGGCCGTGATGGTCACCTCGGCTGACGGCCGCGCGACCGTCTCAGGCCGTGTCGGCGCGCTCACCGGCGACGCGGACCAGCGTGTGCTGCTCGGCGTGCGCGAGCTGGCGGCCGCCGTCCTGGTGGGAGGGCAGACGGTGCGCAACGAGGGCTACGCAGAGCTGCTGGCGGCGGACGCGCAGGCACGCCGAAGCGCGCGCGGCCTGCCGCCGGAGCCGGACCTGCTGGTGTTCACGCGCTCCGCCGACGGACTCCCGCCCGCAGCGCGGGCGCTCGAGGCGCCCGTGGATGAGAGCGGCCACGCGCAGCTGGCCGGCTGCTGGCGTGAGATCCGCGCGCGCCACCCGCAGGGGTTGATCGTCTGTGAGGGCGGGCCGACGCTGCTCGGCCGGCTGGTGGCCGAGCAGCTGCTCGACCAGCTGGTGCTCTGCATCTCCCCGCAGCTGGTCGCCGGCGAGGGCAAGCGCCTGATCGAGCCGAGTGCCCCGCTGCCGGGCTTCCCCGTCGGACTCACGCCGCTGGCCGTGGCCGGCGAGCGGGATTTTGTGTTCATCCGCTACGGGATCGGCGAGTGAGCCGCACGGTGAGGAGATGAAGCTGCGCCTGCGCGACCGTGAGCTCGAGCTGGTGGCCGGCGAGCCGCTGGTGATGGGGATCCTCAACATCGGCGATGACTCGGTTGCCGACGGCAACCACTTCACGACAGTCGAGCAGCGGGTGCAGCGCGGCCTGCAGCTCGCCGCCCAGGGCGCCGACGTGATCGACATCGGCGTGCTGTCGGGGCGCACCGACACCGCGCCGATTGCGGTCAGCGAGGAGGCCGCACGCTTCGCCCCGGTGGTGCGTGAGCTGGTGGACGCGGGGCTGCTGGTCTCGGTCGACACCTGGCGCGCGGGAGCGATCGAGGCCGCGATCGAGGCCGGCGCGCAGCTGATCAACGACACCAGCGGCCTGCTGGACACGCGCGTGGCGACGCTCGCCGCGCAGTCCGGCGCAGGCCTCGTGGTGATGCACACGCGGGCCGCCCCCAAACAGGTCAACTTCCCCGCCTATGAGGACGCGGTGGCCGATGTGCACCGCTTCCTGCGTGAGCGCATCGAGCTGGCGCTGGAGCATGGCGTGGCGCATGAGCAGCTGGTGGTCGACCCCGGCCTGGACTACGCCAAGGCACCGCAGGAGAGCATCGACGTGCTGCGCCGGCTGTCGGAGCTCACGGCGCTGGAGCGGCCGATCCTGCTGGCGGTCTCCCGCAAGTACTTCATCGGGATGCTGACCGACTCACTGCCGCAGGAGCGCCTCGCCGGGACGATCGCCGCGCTCGAGTTTGGCGTGAGCGCCGGCGCCCAGATCGTGCGCGTTCACGACGTGGCCCAGGTCTCACAGTACCTGCGGCTGCGCGCCGCGCTGCACGGCGACGGCGAGGCCGTGATGCTCGGCAGCCGCGACGATCAGCGCCTCAAGTGGATCCCCCCGAAGGCGACCCCGCGCGACGGAGCGTCGCGGTGAGCGAGCGCAGCTTCAGCCTGCACCCCGCGAGCGTCGAGCTCGAGCCCTGGCCGCTGGCGCCCGAGCAGATCATCGAGGGCGCTCCGCAGGTGCACGGCCTGGTGCTGGAGGAGTCGGCCGACGGGCTGGTGGAGCGCGGCATCTGGCAGCACACACCCGGGGTCTCGAGCGACGTAGAGGCGGATGAGCTGTTCGTCGTGCTCCACGGACGGGCGACCATCGAGGTGCAGGACGGCCCGACGCTCGAGGTCGGGCCCGGAGACGCCGCCGTGCTGCACGCCGGCGACCGCACCGTCTGGCGCGTGCACGAGACGCTGCGCAAGGTCTACCAGGTCACCAGGGCCGGCTGAGCGCGCCGGCCGCGTCGCCGAGCTGTGACCGCCGGCTCACGGCGCTGCACCACACGGACGGCGCGGCTCCTGCAGCCGCGCGGCGTCCAGGGTTGCGCGGCTCCTACACCTCGTCGGGCGTCTGGTACCAGCGCATGCGCCGGCCGAGCTTCGCCCGCCGTCGCCAGCCGGAGGACTTGGGCGCCGCCTCGAGCTGCTCGAGCAGCCGTGCGATCCGATCCTCCACACGCTCGCGCAGGGCCGGCTGCGCGACGATCTCCGTGAGCAGCGAGCGCGTCGTCTGGAGGTTGTCCGTGACCGTCGTGTAGAGGCCCCAATTGGACCCGCACAGCTCGCAGACGCGCGCCCCGTTGAGCCTGCCGGGGCCATCCTGGGCACCCGGCTCGTGATCGGCCAGCAGCATCGCCGTGTCGGAGGCGTCCTTGCGGTTGAGCTCCGCGATCTGCAGCTTGGTCAGCAGCAGCTCGGCGGCCGGCAGCGTCAACGGCTCGGTGCGCAGACGCGCGCCGAGGTCCAGCTCGTGCGACATCACGAACTTCTCCAGGAAGACGTCTACGTGGTACTCACCGTCGGGTGAGTGGTAGTAGAGGCGCGTGTCGCCCTGCAGGCTGTTGAACATCTTGTCCGGGACGTAACCGAGGCTCTCCAGCAGCTCACGCAACTGCTTGGACTGCTTCCTCAGGCTCACCAGATCAATGTCCGCGTAGTCCCGCCCCAGCGCCTCGCGCAGCTCCGGGCCGGAGCGCAGCCAGATCGCTATCCCGCCCAGCAGCCGCACGTCGACACCGGCCTGCTCCCCCGCCTCGCAGATCCGGCGGGCCGCGGCGACGAGCCCGGGCTCGCCCATCGAGTTGGAAACGGCGCTCATCCCTGGCACAAGCGTACGTGACGGCCAACACACGGGCCTGCTTGTGGTCCGCGACGGCCAAGCGCAGCTCCTATAGGGTCCCTGCGATGAGCCTGAGCCCGGAAGAACAGAGCGTCTGCGATGCGATCGGCGGGCGCAGCGCGGAGCTGGTTGAGCTGGCCGGAGCGCTGATCGCGTTCGACACGACCGCCCGCGAGGTGGGCGACCCACCGCGCCAGGAGGCCGCGCTGCAGGGGTTCCTCGCCGCGCGCCTGCGGTCCGCCGGCGCGGAGGTGGACCTGTGGGAGCCCGACGCGGCGACCATGGCGGGGCGGCCGATGGTCCCGCCGGGGCTCGACTTCACCGGCAGGCCACAGCTGATCGCCCGCTGGCGCGGCGGCGGCGCGGGCCGTTCGCTGGTGCTCAACGGGCACATCGACGTGGTCTCCGGGGAGCCGCGTGAGGCATGGAGCAGCGACCCGTTCACACCAACCGTGCGCGACGGCAGGCTCTACGGCCGCGGCGCGTGCGACATGAAGGGCGGGATCGCGGCGATGGTGTTCGCCGCGCAGGCGCTGGCGCAGCTCGGCGTGCGGCTCAACGGCGAGCTGATCGTCGCGACCAACACCGATGAGGAGTCCTCCGGCGCCGGCGGCACGGCGCTCGTGCAGCGCGGGCTGGCGGCGGACGCGGGGATCGTCACCGAGCCGACCAACTTCCACACCTGGGTGGCCTGCCGCGGCTCTGAGTACGGCGTGATCCGCGTGCCGGGCCGTCCCGGCCACGCCGAGGTGCGCCAGCCTGACTGGCGCACCGGCGGGGCGGTGAACGCGATTGAGAAGGCGGCCGTCGTACTGGGCGCGATCGAGGCGCTGCGCGCCCGCTGGGCCGGGAACGATGCCTACGCGCACCCCTACGTGTCGCGTCCCAGCCTGCTGGCGACGATGGCCCGCGCCGGCGAATGGCCGGTCACCTACCCGGCCTCCTGCGAGCTGACGATCGCCGTGATGTACATCAGCGCCCAGGCCGATGAGCGCGGTGGCGGCGCGCGCGTGCGAGCGGAGGTGGAGGAGCAGATCCTCGCTCACTGCGCAGCGCACGATGGCTGGCTGGCGGAGCACCCGCCGGTGTTTGAATGGTGGCCCAACGCGGTGATGCCGATGCAGATCTCCGAGCGCGAGCCGATCGTCGCGACGGTCCGCGGCGCCAGCGCCGACATCGGCCGGCCGGGGCGGATCAGCGGCCTGGACTCCTGGTATGACGGGGCGACGCTGACGCAGCTGGCGGGAATCCCGTCTGTCGGGTACGGGCCCCCCGGCTTTGACCCTGAGGGCGTGAGCGTCGCCCACATGGTCGACGAGTACGTCCCGATCGACGGCCTGGTCAGCTGCGCGCAGGGTCTCGCGGTCGCGGCGATGCGCCACTGCGGCGTGGCCTGAGCCGCGCCGCCGGCGAGCGCCGGCGCGGCTTCAGCCCTCAACCCGCTGGGCCAGCTCCACGCCCCGCCTGCCGATGTCGATCAGGTAGCCGCGCAGGATCCCGTGGTTGGCCTCGCTGCCCGGGTTGATCGCCAGCGTGTCACCGATCCGGCGCTCACCGCCGGACTCATGGATGTGACCGTGCACGGAGAGCACCGGCTGGTACTTCTCGATGATCCGGCGCACCGCTGTGGAGCCCACCGGCCCGCGCAGCACGTCGCCGGCGGAGATCGTCGGCCGCAGGTTCTCATCCAGCAGCGGCGCCTCGTCCAGCCCAGAGTCGTGTGGCGGCACGTGGATCATGAAGATCGCGCGACGCGGATCCCTGACCTGCTGGGCCAGCGCGTCAAGGCGCTCATAGAGCTGCTCCTCAGACTCCTCGCGCGGCGTGTCCCAGGGGGTGTTGTTGGACCAGCCGCTGGCCAGCAGCTGCAGGTCGCCGGGGAGCTCCAGCACGCGCCCGTCGGCGTTGATCGGCACGTACCCCGGCGTTTCGAGCGCCGCGTCGATCGTGAACTCGTCGTCGTTGCCGGGGATCAGGTAGAGCGGCACCGAGCAGTCCGCCAGGCGCTCCGTGGCCAGCGCCATCCACTCGTGGACGCGCTCCACCATCAGCCGCTCGAGCAGCCGCTCCCGCCCCGGCTCGTCACCCGCCAGCTGCTCAGCCTCCGCGTCGGTGGTCAGAAACGAGTAGAAGCCAATGTCCGCGATGTCACGCTGCAGCACGGCCAGCTCCTGCTCATCGCGCGCGCGCCGGTGCACGCCCAGCAGCTCCGTCTCAAAGCCGTCCCCACGCCTGAGGATCGGGACTATCGCCTTGCCCGTGAGGTCGCCTGCCAGCAGCGCCACGTCGGCCTTGTAGACGTTGCCCCTGATGGCGTTGATGAACTTCCTCCAGGCCTTCTCCGCAGCGTGCAGGTCGCTGGCGATGTAGATCCTCGTGGCCAACTGCGCTCCTTACCCTCGACCCGGTGGTGTGTGTCCAAGCTGCATGGCTCTGCCGGCGGCCGCTGACACTAGTCCGGTGGCAGCTCGGTGAACAGCATCTTGGTGTCCACCCCGGAAGAGCGCGTGCGCGTGCGCATCACGAAGTACACCAGCACGCCGACCAGGTAGAAGATCACGGCGTCGATGATCCCGTTGGTCTCCAGGTAGGTCAGCGCGCTGCCGCCCTGAACTCCCTTCACGATCGGCTTGATGACCGCGAAGATGTAGATCCACACCGGGAAGATCAGCCAGCCGAGCCCGAGCCACGGCAGCGCCTTGCGGAACGGGGCGTTGCGCACCAGATCCGGACGGCGCACCTTGACGAGGATCGCGTTGACGCCCGGCAGGCACCAGCTGAGCAGCGCCATCGCGATCGAGAACCACGCGGTGCCGGCGAGGTTCAGCTTGTGGTCGCCGTTGGCCAGGAACGTCGGCAGGTCACGGAAGCTCTGAAAGAACAGGAAGACCGCCGTCAGCCCGATCGTCGCGAGGATCGCGTTCAACGGGGCGCGCAGCCGCTCATTGACCTCACCGAACCACTCCGGGACCTGACGGTCGAGGCTCCAGGCCAGCTGCATGCGGCTGATGAAGTTGATGTACACCGGGCACAGCAGGAACGGGAAGACGGTGCCACCGAGACTGATCAGCGCCCACAGCGGCCAGAGGCTCTTGTTGGCGATCACCGCCAGCAGCGCCATCGAGTTGGGCTGACCCAGCGGCAGCGCCGGCTTGGTCAGGAAGCCCCAGTAACTGGCGCCCCAGCTGACCTGGGTGTTGAAGCCGAAGTGGCTGGAGATCGCGTCCACGTACACGGAGTTGGCCAGCACGCCGATGACGAGCGCACCGAGCAGCGCGATCAGCACGCCGCGCCGGACGTTGCCGCGCACCTCACCGGCGATGTAGGCCGAGTACTGGAAGCCGATGAACTGGAACAGCAGCAGCGAGAGCACGAGCGGAAAGGCGGAGGTGGAGAAGATCCGGCTGAGGAAGCTCGCATGGGTCGTGTCGACCACCCCGCCGGCCTTGCCGGCGGCCGCCAGCTGGGCGGCCGTCACACCGCCGTCGTAATGCGGCAGGTTGGCGTTGAAGCTGCCCCTGTGCGTGAAGATCAGGCCGAACAGGAACATCGCCACGAAGCAGAAGACGCCGAATCCCGCCAGCACCGTGACGACCTTGTGGAAGGTCCTGGTCGGCAGCACGCAGATCACGCCGATGCCGGCCAGCACGACGATCGAGGCGATGAACCCGGGCATGCCGGTGATCGCACCGGTGGCGTCGGTGAACCAGCTGTTGGCGCCGGTGAAGAACGAGCCGCCCACGCCGATCCCGATGATCCGCGCGGTCAGCTGCAGGTTGCGCAGCACCAGCGGCACCTCAAAGGCGATGATCAGGATCGAGGCGATCACCAGCGTCCACGACTCCAGCCAGCCGAGGAACGGGTGGATGATGCGGCTGGTGAACACGTAATCACCGCCGGAGCGCGGCATCACCGAGGTCAGCGAGGAGAAGATCAGCGCGAGCAGCACGCAGAACAGGCCGGCGATGATCGCCGCCCAGCCGTAACCGGAGAACGGTCCCGCCTTCCACATCGGCACCCCGGCCAGCGAGTAGAAGATCGGATAGAGCGTCAGGCCAACACCGACAAAGGCGGCGACGTTGAAGAACAGCGCGTTGGTGACGCTGACGTTGCGCACCAGACCGGAAGACTGCCTGACAAACAACTTCGGTGAGGTGCTCTGCTCCGCCGCAGAGCTGCCCGACGCTTCAGTCACGACCCCTCCATATGTTCTCGGCGTCCCTCAACGCCAGGTGTGCGGCGATCCTAATCAGCGACGCGAACGCTCAACAACCCTACTTGTGCTGATTGTCACTCACTCCGCGGCGGCGTGGGCCAAGGCGGACAAGTAGCACTCCGCGCGACGGTCCGCGAAGGCGTCGTTGGCGGGACCGTTGCGCTTGTCCAGGGCGGCTCCCAGGTCAACGTCGGCCAGCAGCAGCTGCTCGCTCTCGGCGCCGTGCGCCTGGGCCAGGGCGACGCCGTCGGGCGCGGCGATCACGCTCCCGCCCTGGAACGCCAGTCCGCGCTCAGCCCCACCGCGGTCACAGACCGCGACGTAGACACGGCTCAGATAGGCGGTGCTGAGCGCCAGCGCCCGCAGCATCGGTGCGGGATCATCGGACGGGCGCTGCTCACGCGGCCAGTTGGTCGGCAGCGCGATCAGCTGCGCGCCCGCCAGCGCCAGCCCACGCGTCAGCTCGGGGAACTCGATGTCATAGCAGACCCCCAGGCCGATCTGTCCAAAGCGCGTCGGCACGACCGGGGCGGGATGCTCGCCGCGGCTGAACCAGAGCGGCTCACGATCCCAGAGGTGCAGCTTGCGATACACGGCGCGCACGCCACCGCCGTCGAGCAGCGCGGCGCTGTTGAAGACCCGCCCGTCATCAGCCAGCTCACAGAATCCGCCGATCACCACCGCGTCACCGCGCGCGGCCTCACGCACCCAGGAACTCAGCAGCGGGCCGTCGGCCGGCTGTGCCAGCGCGCGCGCCTCCTCGGCTGACTCAAACACGTAGCCGCTGGCGCTGAGCTCGGGCAGCAGCACGATCTGGGCGCCTGCGGTGAGTGCGTCTGCGAGTGCCGCGCGGGTGCGCGCGGCACTCGCAGACGGGTTCTCCACATCCGGCACCAGCTGGCAGCAGGCGATCCTGACGGTCGCGGACACGCGCCCAGTCAAGCACCGTCCGCGCGCCGCGCAAAGGGACCGGTTTGGATGGCGGCCCCCGGACCTATTGGCCACCCGGTCCACTGAGGCCACCTATACAGTCACACCATGGGAGAGCGAGACGCCACGCGGCTGTGGCACCCATTCGCTGACATGGGTGCGGTCCGCGACAACGAGCTGGTGCTGGAACGCGGTGAGGACGTCTGGGTGTGGGACAGCGAGGGCAAGCGCTACCTCGATGCCACGGCCAGCCTGTGGTACGCGAACGTCGGGCACGGGCGGCCGGAGATTGCGGCCGCGGTGGCGGCGCAGTTCAAGCAGCTCGAGGCCTACTCGGCCTTCGGTGACTTCGTGACGCCAGTCGCGCGCGAGCTGGCCGAAACGCTGGCCGACCTCGCGCCGATGCCGTCGCGGATCTTCCTGACGACCGGGGGCGGCGAGTCGATCGACGCGGCCGCGAAGATCGCGCGGCGCTACTGGTCGGCGATCGGGCAGCCGCAGCGCACACTGCTGATCAGCCGCACCTCCGGCTACCACGGGACCAACGGCTTCGGCACGGCGCTCGCCGGGATCCCCGCCAACCGCGAGGGCTTCGGGCCGCAGGTGGAGACTCTGCAGGTACCGCACGACTCGCTGGAGGCGCTGGAGGACGCGATCCAGCAGGCCGGCGCGGAGCGTGTGGCGGCCGTGTTCGCGGAGCCGGTGATCGGCGCCGGCGGGGTCTATCCGCCGCTGCCGGGCTACATCGAGGGCGTTGCCGAGATCTGCAGGCGCACCGGGGCGCTGTTCGTCGCGGATGCCGTGATCTGCGCGTTCGGCAGGCTCGGGACCTGGTTCGGGGTGGAGCGCTTCGGCGTGCAGCCCGACATGATCACCTTCGCCAAGGGCGTGACCAGCGGCTACCTGCCGCTCGGCGGAGTGGTCGCGTCCGAGCGCGTGGCAGCGCCGTTCTTTGAGGCTCCGGGCGGGCCGGTGCTGCGCCACGGGGCGACGTACGCCGCACACGCGGCGTGCTGCGCCGCGGGCCTGGCCAACATCGAACTGCTGGAGCGCGAGGGGCTCGTGACCCGCGGGCGTGAGCTCGAGGGCGTGCTGCTCGATGCGCTCAAGCCGCTCAGCGCCGACCACAGGGTCTCCGAGGTGCGCGGCGGGTTGGGCACGATGGCGGCGGTGGCGCTCAGCGATGAGCTGCTGCGCAGCCGCCCGAGCGCCGTGACCGACGTGGTGATGGGCGCGCGCGAGCGCGGCGTGCTGGTGCGTGGCCTGGCCGGCGGTGTGGCGGTCTCACCGCCGCTGACCGCCACCGCGGAGCACTTCGGCCTGATCCACGACGCCGTCGCCGCGGCCCTGGCGGCGCTCTGAGTCAGGCGGCCGGCGGTCCGGCGGGACCGCCGGCGGTCCGGTC
>JAJZDA010000109.1 GCA_021851525.1 Actinomycetes bacterium
TCGTCCCGGCCAGGGCGGCCCCCCGGCGCGGTGGCTCGCGGGGAGCGGGCGCTGCCGGCACCGCGGGCCCGCCGACCGGCTGCGTGCCCGCCGGCCCGTCGGTGGTCTTCAACGGCTCGAGCGCGCGCCACGAGCTGGCGCTGACCTTCGACGACGGTCCCGGGATCGACCCGCCGTCGATTGAGTTCGTGCGCCTGCTGGCGCACGAGCATGTCCCGGCCACCTTCTTTGAGATCGGCAACAACGTGCCCGAGTACGACCCCAGCGGCACTCTCGAGCGCACGATGCTGGCCGACGGCGACATGATCGGCGACCACACCTGGAGCCACCCCCAGATGACGCTGCTCAACGAGCGTGAGCAACGCCAGCAGTTGCAGTACACGATCGACGTGATCCGGGCGCGCACCGGCTTCACGCCCTGTCTCTGGCGCCCGCCCTACGGGCTGATCAACCCACGGCTGGTGGCGCTGGCGCGCTCCATGGGGCTGCTGACGGTGATGTGGGACGTCGACCCGCGCGACTGGACCACGCCGGGGACCGCCGTGATCTACCAGCGCGTGGTGAGCGCCGCGCACAACGGCGCGATAGTGATCCAGCACTTCGGCGGCGGGCCGCGGGTGCAGACGCTGGCGGCGCTGCCCGAGGAGATCGCGACGCTGCGCCACGAGGGCTACCGCTTCGTCACCGTCACGACGCTGCTGGGCCTGAAGCTGCGCCACCGCTGACCGGGCCGCGCGCCCGGCCGGGAGCGCGCGTCAGTCGTTGATGTCCAGCACCGGCGTGATCTCGGGCAACTGGTGACCCTCGGCGACGTGCTCGTTGGGGACCACCGCGGTGCCGACCGCGAAGAACTCGATCACATGACTGCCCCAGCCGTGGCTGTTCTCGTGGAGCTTGACCTCGACGATCCCCAGCACGCCGTCGCCGATCGCCTGGGCCTCCGCCTGCATCCGCTCCATCGCCAGCTCACGGGCGTCATAGAGCGCCTGCGTGTACTGCTCGAGCTCAACGTTCTGGCCGGTCTGCTTGATCGACTGCATCATCCCGCGGTGGGCGACGTGGTAGACGCAGCTGCCCATCACCATCCCCACCGGCCGCTTGCCGGTCTGCATCAGCGTCCAGAACGCCTGCCCGGAGAGGTCGCTGGTGAACGGCCGGCCGTTGGGGGCGCGGTGCAGCTTGCCCTCCCTGTGCTTGACGGCGGTGCCGATCGCGATGAACTCCGCCATGTCCGCGCCCCACTCATAGCGGCCGATGTCAAGCCGCACGCCGACCACCCCGTCGGCGCCGAGCTGATCGGCCTCCTCCTCCATGCGCGTCATCGCCAGCTCGCGAGCCTCGTACATCGCCTGGCTGAGCACGTCCAGCTCCTGGTTCTGGCGCAGGCTGCCGAACTGGTAGCCGACGTGGTAGATGCTCGAGCCGACGACCAGCCCGACAGGCGCAAAGCCGGCCTTCTCCACGCACAGGTACTCGTTGACGGAGAGGTCGGAGGTGAACAGCCCGCCGGCGTTCATCCGCAGGCGCTCGCTGGAATGCTGCGCGAGCCCCTCTGTGCTGTTGGGGTCGTAGCTGGCCATCAAGTTCGCTCCTTGTCCGGACTCTCAGCCTCTCAGGAGGCACCCAGGTTGATCGACATGACCGGTCCGGGCAACGGAGCCGGGTACGGTTCGCGGGCACCCAGCCGGATGGCGGTGCCCAGCACGTTCATCGTCACGTAGAAGAAGTGGTGGGTGTAGCCGTTCTGCTCGTACTCACGGTGCTCGATGCTGTGGCGCAGCGTCGAGATCACAATCTCGTTGGCCTCCACCGCGTTGCCCTGGCGACGCACCTCGAGCATCGCGCGGTTGCGAGCGTCGTAAACGCCCTGCGCGATCTCGTGGATCTCCACGTTCTGGCGCGCGGCGCCGCTGAAGACGCCGCCCGAGTTCATCACCCAGGCGGAGCTCATCCCCAGCTGCACCGCGTACACGGTCGTGTGGCCGACGACGCCGCAGACCTCGGCGCCGATCCGGTGCAGCTTGTCGACCTCCTGCCCGGAGAGCGTGCACATCCCCAGCGGGCGGCGCTCACGCGAGCGCAGGGTCGTGTCGCGCACGGCCGTCCCGAACACCACGAGCTCAACGTTGCCCGGCCCGGCGAGTGAGCCGCCGGAGATCTCGATCCCGATCACACCGTCCGCGCCGGCGAGCTCAGCCTCCTGGCGCAGGCGGTCAAAGGCGCGGTCACGCGCGAGGTTCCACGGTTCTGAGAGCGCGTGCATCTCACCGGTTGACCACGAGTAGCCGCCCTGGCGCGCCGCCCAGCCCTCCTGCACCACAGATGAGCCCATCACCTGAGCCAGCGGCTGCAGGCCCCCGGCCTGCGCCAGCGCGTACTCCTTGGCGCTCAGGTCGCTGGTGAAGAACGGGGCGCCGGCGTCGGCCAGGCGCGAGAGCCGCTGCTCCGCCCCCAGTGGGATGCCCCCCTGACGGATGCGCTCGAGGTCGACCTCCGCCGCACGCCGCTCCTCCTCGGTGGGCGGCGTCGGGCGGTTCCTTCCGAAGAGGGGCACGTGCGCATCCTTCCACAAACCGCGAGCGCGGGCCACACCGCTCAGATCACCCTGTGGAAATGCCTCCGGGCGCCGCAGTCGGCGATCCCCGGCGGACAGCACCGGCGGGCAGCCCAGGACAGCGCGGGCCGGGGGCGCTCACGCACGGCGAACGTGTTCCTGACAGGAGCCTGACATTCACCGCCTAGCTTCGGCGGCATGCTCCGCAGACCAGCCCGCCACGCAGCGCACGCAGGCGATTCACACGTCACGCGCTGCCCCCACACCGGACACCGCCAGCGACCCACGAGCGGGGGCCATCGCTCCCGGCCGGCGGCCGGGCTCGCGCTGGCCGTGGCCGCCGCCGGGCTGATCGCCGGCTGCGGCTCAGCCACCGGCCAGGGCAACCAGCCTGGTCGCGTCGCCTCGCTGCCGGATCGCGTCGCCTCGCTGCCGGATCGCGTCGCCTCGCTGCCGGATCGCGCCGCCTCGCTGCCGGCACGCAGCAGCACGGCTCAGGGCACGGGACGCTCGCAAGGCTCACGCGAGCCCAGCACCGGCACCACCTCCGCGGCCACGCGCCCGGTGCTGCGCCTCGACGACTCACAGGCGCGGCGTGCGGCGCTCTACAACGCATACAGCGCCTGCCTGCTCAGCCACGGCGCGTCGCGCGCCACCCACGGCATGGCACCGGCGGTTGCGGTCGGCAACCACCTGGGGATCCTCGTGCAGCAACCTGTCCCGCCCAGGGCGCAGGCGGCCTGCGTGAACGTGCTGCCGCGCAACCCGCCGCAGCTGCAGGCCTCCACCAACCCCCACTTCCACAGCGAGTCCCTGGCATACGTGGACTGTCTGCGGCGCCACGGCGAGTGGGTGCGCCTGCTCAACGGCTACAACCTCAACTGGACGTTCGTCGCCGGCCACCCCGTCCCGGACAATGAGGCCGGGATTGAGAACGGCTGTCTGCTGCAGGCGTTCGCCGGCCGATGAGCGGCTCCCGCCAGAGGTGGTCGATCGCCGCTGCCATGGCGAGCGCCATGGCGCTCGCGGTGGCGGTCACGCTCGCGCTCACCGACCGCGCGCTGCCGCGGGCCACACCCCCGGCGCCCCTGCCCAGCGTGACCGTCGCGCGGGGCGAGCTGCAGCAGGCGCAGACCGTCGCCGGCAGCGTCGGCTACGGGGCGCCCTGGACGCTCAGCAGCCACGGCTCCGGCACGATCACCTGGCTGCCGCAGGTCGGCGCCACGATCCGTCGCGGCCAGCAGCTCTACCGTGTCGACGACGCCCCGGTCTCCCTGTTCTACGGTGATCTGCCGCTCTATCGCACGCTGCGGTTCAACCCCGGCTCCAGCTCGGGCAATGGCGCAGCCGGCCACCACGCGGGCGGCGGCACAGGCCATGGGGGGGCACCCACAGAGCCGCCGCCCCCACCGCAGAGCGGTCACGACGTGCAGCTGGTGGCCACCAACCTCGCCGCACTCGGCTTCTACACCGGTGACCCCGCCTACGCCACCTACGACGCCGAGCTGGCCTACTCGGTGCGTGCATGGCAGCACTCGATCGGCGCGCCCGAAACCGGCGTGATCTCACCGGCGGACGTCGCGGTCGCCAGCGGACCGGTGCGCGTGGACTCGGTGCTGGCCCACCTCGATGACAGTGGCGCCGAGCAGGTGCTGAGCCTGACCGGCACCGCCAGGGTGATCACGCTCGAGGTCTCAAAGACGCTCGCTCAATCGCTGGCACCGGGCCGGCGGGTGCTCGTGACCCTGCCCGACGGCAACCGCGTCCGCACACGGATAGCGCGCATCGGCGCCGGGACGTCCGCCGGCTACGGCGCTGGCGGCCAGACCGGCGTGCCGGTCACCGTCACCGCCGCGCACCCGAGCGTGCTGGCGCGCGATGGCCTCGGCAGCGTCAGCGCGAGCATCGTCACGGCCGCCCGCCGTGACGTGCTGTACGTGCCGATCACCGCGCTGCTGGCACTGGCCGGCGGCGGCTACGCGTTGCAGCGGCCGGATCACGCGCTCGTGCCGGTGAGGATCGGCATGGTCGCCAACGGTGAGGTCCAGGTGAGCGGCATCGCCGCCGGCGCGCGGGTGCTGGTCGCGCAATGAGGATCAACTGATGCGCGCGTCCGCCGTGGCGGCGCAGCCGCGCACAGCGCCGGCCTGCGTCCTGAGACTGGCCGGCGTAAGCCGCCGTTACGGGGACGCGATCCTGGCGCTGGACGCGGTCACGCTCACGATCACCGCGGGTGAGGGGGTCGTGATCGTCGGGCCCTCGGGGTCGGGCAAGTCGACGCTGCTCAACGTGATGGGCACGCTCGATCGCCCGAGCACCGGCACGGTGGAGGTGGCGGGCCAGGACACCAGCGAGCTCTCCGACGCCGCGCTCTCACGCCTGCGCGCGCGCTGGATCGGCTTCGTCTTCCAGCAGTCGCATCTGGCGGAGCGGTTGACCGCCCTGGAGAACGTGACCACCGGCCTGCTCTACGCGGGGGTGGCGCGCCGTGAGCGCCGGGCGCTGGCGCTCGACGCGCTGGCCCGCGTCGGGCTCTCCCACCGCCACGGCCATCTTCCCGGCGAGCTGTCGGGCGGTGAGCGGCAGCGGGTGGGGATCGCCCGAGCGCTCGTCAACTCCCCGGCGCTGCTGCTCGCCGACGAGCCGGCCGGCGCGCTTGACCGCTCAACCGGTCAGGAGGTGGTCGCGCTCTTCCAGGAGCTCAACGCGCAGGGCGCGTCGATCGCCCTGATCACGCATGACATGGCCGTCGCTGAGGCCTTCAACCGCCGCATCGAGATCAGCGACGGGCGCATCGTGGACAGCGCCCGCGAGCGGCAGAGCGGGAGCGCGGAATGAGCCGCCTGCTGGACGCGCTGGGCCTTGGCTGGATGGGCGTCCGCGGGCGCCCGGGGCGCACGGTGATGAGCGCCATCGGCATCTCACTGGGTATCGCCACGCTGATCCTCGTCACGGCGATCCCCGCCAGCGGCCAGGCGCAGCTGGATGAGCGACTCAACCAGCTCGGGGCCGACGTGCTGGTTGCCCAGGCGGCAGACGCCTCCCCGGGCGCGGGCGTCTCATTGCCTCGCGCCGCGGCCGCGATGGTGCGTCGGATCGGCCCGGTCCGCGCCGCTTCGGGGGTCGCCAACCTGAACGTGGCGGTCCTGCGCACAGGCCTCTCCGATCCGAATCTCACGGCCGGCATCAGTGCCCTGGCGGCGAGCCCCGACCTGCTGGACTCAGTCCACGGGCACGTGGCCGTCGGCAGCTTCCTGAACGCCGCCACCGAACGGCTGCCGGCGGTGGTGCTCGGTGCGACAGCGGCCGCCTGGCTGGGGATCACGACGCTTGACCCACGACACCCGGTCCAGATCATGGTGGGCCACACGTGGCTGACGGTCGTCGGCATCCTCGCGCCGATGCCGCTCACACCGGAGCTCGAGCAGGCGGTCTTTGTCGGCTGGGGCACGGCCCGGAGCAGCTTCCACGCGGGCGGCCACCCGACGGTGATCTACCTGCGCGCGGTTGAGTCGCAGATCACAGCGGTCAGCGACGTGCTGCCCGCAACCCTGGACCCGCAGCTGCCCGGCCTGATCTCCGTCAGCCGCCCCTCCGACGCGCTGGCCGCCAAGCAGGCCACGCAGAGCACCTTCGCGGGACTGTTCCTGGGACTCTCCGCGGTGGCGCTGATAGTCGGTGGCATCGGTGTCGCCAACACGATGATCGTGTCGGTGCTCGAGCGTCGCCGGGAGATCGGGCTGCGGCGGGCGCTGGGCGCGACCCGCGCTGACATCCGCCTGCAGTTCCTGAGCGAGGCGGTGCTGCTGGCGGTGCTCGGCGGGGCGATCGGGATCGCGATCGGGATGCTGGGTGCCGCCGGATACGCACTCGCGCGCCACTGGCCGATTGAGCTCCCACTCACGGCGATCACCGGCGGGGCGGCCGGGGCAACGCTGATTGGCGTGCTAGCCGGCCTCTACCCCGCGATCCGCGCCTCCCGGCTTTACCCGACCGAGGCGCTGGCCTCCGTCTAGTGACCGAACGCTGAGAGCTCGCAGCGATGCTCGATGGCGGGGTCGTCACTCGGCACCGGATGGCCGGGTGTGTAGGTCCAGTCGATGTTGTGACTGTTGAGCAGCGTCACGTACAGACCCTGGCTCTGCATGCACGCCACGTAGGCGAGCGAGTCCTGGTGGAAGTGAGGGTTGGTGCTGGCGTCCAGTTGCGGGGGCATCAACGGCAGCTTGTCCACGCACGCGGCGCGGGCCGCCGCGGGCACCGGGTCCGCCACCTGGATGCCACCCGACCCGGGGCCGGCCGCACCGGGCGTGCGGCGCGAGCTTGCAGGGCTGGCGCCGTGCGCGAGCAGGCACGCGTTCCAGGCGTTGATCAGCGCGTCACGGCGCGCCTGCGTGTCGTCCAGCCGAAACTGGGGGCGCTGCCCTGTGCCGGCGCCCCGCTGGGCGCCGGCCCCGCCGGCCCGGCTCCGATGGGCGCCGCTGACGGCGTGGGTTGCGGCTGGCTTGCCGCTCTTCGGCGGGAGGCTCGCCACCGTCTTCGTGGTGGCTGCGGTACCGCATCCAGCGAGTGTCGCGCCGAGCAGTGCGGCGGCTGCAAGTCGCGTCGTGACGCGTGTGTTCATGGTCATGGCGCGGACGCTAGGAGGAGCCTGTCAGCGAATTGTCAGGAACGCGTTCGGGCTCGGTGAGAGCCGCTGAAGCGCTGCTGAGCGAGGCTAGACTCGGGCCGTGGCTGAGATCCTTGTGGCGGAGGACGACCACCGGCAGGCGGAGCTGATCAGGCGCTACGCGGTGGCCGAGGGTCACACGGTGCGCATCGTCGGGGACGGGCGTGAGGCGGTTGAGGAGATCCGCCGCCAACCCCCGGATCTCGTGATCCTCGACGTGATGATGCCGCGGATGAGCGGCTTCGACGTCTGCCGGGCGGTGCGCATGGAGTCGGACATCCCAATCCTGATGCTCACCGCGCTCTCGACCGAGGATGACCTGCTGCTGGGCTTCGACCTCGGCGCCAACGACTACCTGACCAAGCCCTACAGCCCGCGCGAGCTGATGGCGCGCAGCCGCACGCTGCTGCGACGCACGATGGTGCCCGCCGCCGGCCGGCCGCTGACGGCGGGGGCGCTGAAGGTCACTCCCGCCACACACGAGGTCAGCTACGAGGGGGTGCTGGTGGACTGCACGCCGGGGGAGTTCGCGCTGCTCGAGTTGCTGGCCAGCGAGCCCGGACGTGTCTTCACGCGTGAGCAGTTGCTGCTGCACCTGCACGGGATCGACCGCTTCATCTCGCGACGCACGATCGACGTCCACGTCGCCAACCTCCGCAAGAAGCTGGATCCGGGCGTGATCCGCACCGTGTACGGCGTCGGCTACTCGCTGGCCGCCAAGTGATCACGCGCACGCCATGGCGTCACAGCCTGTTTGTGCGGCTCTTCGCCGCCGGCGCGCTGATCGCTGCGGTGGCGGTGGTGGCGGCCACCTGGGCGACGGTGCGCTCGACGACGGTGGCGGTCAAGCAGCAGCACCAGCAGACACTGCACGACGAGGCCGTCGCCTACGACGCGCTGGTCAGCTTTGCGGCGACCCACACCAGCTGGTTCGGGGCTCGCACGCTGGTTGCGCGCCTGGCGCGTCGCACGGGCCAGCGTGTGAGCGTCACCGACGGGAGCGGCAACGTGCTCGTGAGCTCTCAGGAGGGGAAGCGCCGCGCCGCGCGGCTGCCACCGAGCGCTGCCAGTGCGACGCTGAATCCGCTGGACGTCGACACGACGCTGTTGGCCGCGCCGCGGGCGCACGGAGGACAGGTGGCGCTGGCACCGGCCGTCTGCGGGAGCCGCGGTTGCGGGCGCCTGGTGGCGCCGGTGACCACGATCGACGCCCACGTGCGGGGGCCGTTCGTCGGGCGCGCGCGCTCCGCCTACGGGCGCCTGCTGGTGTTGACCAACCGTTGCGTGGTGCGCGCCGGTCTGCCGCCGGCCCTCGCGATCGAGCCCAACTTCGCCGCCACCGTGACCTACCGCGGTCACGATGCCCAGGTTGCCTCATGTGTGGAGTCCGCGCGCCAGACGATGCTGGCGGCCTTCGTGGCGCCGCCGGCGCTGCTGTTTGTGGGGCGTCCGGGGCCGGCGGCTCAGGTGCTGTGGACGCTCTCGGGTCACAATGAGCTGCGGATCGTGCTGGTCGCCGCCGCCGTGCTGGCGGTCACCTTCTGCCTGTGCGCACTGCTGGCAGTGCACGTCGTGCGGCCGCTGCGGGCCATGGCGCTGGCCGCCGGTCGCGCCGGGGAGGGAGACCTGGGGGCGCGTGTGCCGGTGCGGCGCCGCGATGAGCTCGGGGAGGTGGCCCGCGCGTTCAACCGCATGGCGGACCGCCGTCAGCAACTGGAGGAGGCGCGCCGGCGCATGGTTACCGATGTCTCCCATGAGCTGCGCACGCCGCTGGCCAACATCGGCGGCTGGATAGAGGCGGCCCAGGATGGACTGGCGAGCCCCGACCAGGAGCTGCTGGGAACCCTGCACGACGAGACGATGACCCTGCAGCATCTGGTGGACGACCTGCACCAGCTGTCGCTCGGTGACGCGGGTGAGCTGCGAATCGAGCCTGCGCGGATCGACACCGGGGTCTTTGCCGAGCAGCTCGTGGCCGCCATGAGCGCCGGTGCGGAGGCGGCCGGGGTGACACTCTCAAGCGTGGCCCCTGAGGGACTCGCGCTTGACGCTGACCCCTTCAGGCTGCGCCAGGCTGTAGCCAACCTGGTGGCCAACGCAATCCGTCATACGCCGCCCGGCGGGCGGGTCACGATCGACGCGACCGCCACGACCATCACGGTGAGCGACACCGGCGAGGGCATCGCGGCTGATGAGCTCCCGCACATCATGGACCGCTTCCGCCGTGCGGATGTCTCACGCAGCCGCGCGACGGGAGGCAGCGGCCTGGGCCTGGCGATCATGCGCCAGATAGTCGAGGCCCACGGCGGCACCGTCGAGATTCACAGCGCGCTGGGGGCCGGAACGACGGTCACGCTGCGTTTTCCCGGGACCTCTGCTGCGTGAACAGTGCGGGCTGTGGCGGACGCGCCGGCGCCGCGTTTGCGCCCCGGCGAGCGCAGAACACCAGAGCTTTCATGCGCCAGAGCCTCCATCACACCCAGGGCGGTTCAGACGACGCCGCCCGAACAGGCTGGACGATTCCGCTGGCGACCAGGCAGCGGTAGCGATGCCCGTCACCAGCGGGTTTCGACGCCGTACTCTGCAAAGCGGGCATCGGTGGTGATGATCGGCAGCTGCTCGGTCAGAGCCTGCGCGATGAGCAGGCGGTCAAACGGGTCGCGGTGGTGAGCCGGTAGGTCGCGGACGTGCCAGGCATGCGCAGGGCTGATTGCCAGCCATGAGAACCCCTCGTCCGAGACGCGCTCTGGCAGGTCGTCCGGGGCGCTGAGCTTGCCGAGCGACCGTTTGATCGCGATCTCCCACACGCTCGCGGTGCTCACGAGCGGCTCGATGGCCGGATCGGCGAGCGCTTCACGTGCAGTTGCTGACAGGGCACTGTCATCGGTGAGCCACCACAGCAGTGCCTGCGTGTCGACCAGCAGTCGGCTCACGGCATGTACTCGGCGAACTCAGCTGGTGTGTCGCCGAAATCTTCGGCGATCACGATCTGCCCCTTCAACGCTCCGGGGCGGCGGGGCGCCGTCGGGGCGTGGTAGGCGACGATCTTGGCCACCGGCGTCCGGCCGCGGCGCACGACGATCTCTTCGCCGGCCTCTGCACGGGCCACCAAGCGCGAGAAGTGCGTCTTTGCCTCATGGATCGATACAGCGTCCATCCAACCCCAGGATATCGGGCTTAGTCCGCTTAGTCCAGTTACTGCTGCCTGTCTTGCGGTCGACGCCTGGGGCGAGCGCTTTCATCAAACACTCCTCAAACCGGACGAGTGCAACGGCGAGGTGGCGCAGAGCTCGTGTCGGCGCCGTCCCTATCGAGAAGCGAGTCAGCGGCCGGCCGCGGTGCGGCGTGGACCAGCCGGCGGTCAGCTCGGCGGCCGGGGCCGCGGTGCGGCGTGGACCAGCCGGCGGTCAGCTCGGCGGCCGGGGCCGCGGAGCATCGCCCGTGAGGCGCAGCTCATACAGGGCGCCTGACCGGCCGCCGACCTCAGCCCGCCCGCAGGCCAGGAACCCGACCCGCTCCAGCACCTTCTGCGAGGCCCTGTTCCGGTCACTGACCGCCGCCCTCAGTGTCCTCAGGCCGTGACGTTCGCGCGCGATCCGGCAGAGGTCGCGCAGCGCCGCGGTTGCCACACCGCGCCCGGCGACGTGCTCCGCCACGCGGTAGCCGACCACCGCCGTTGACCGCGTCAGCTCGTACAGGTTGAAGCGACCGACGACCAGCTGCGTCTCGTCGACCAGCACATAACAGGCGCAGTCGCCGTTCTCCTGCTCCGCCAGGAGCGCACCGAGGTGCTCAGCGAAGCGCGTGTAGAAGCCGTCGCCGCGGTCAGTGATGAACTCGGCGAAATACGCCCGGTTCCGACGCTCGAAGGTGAGCACTGCAGGCCCGTGAGCTGACCGCAGGGCCTGCAACTCAAACACTCACCAAACGTAGCGCGAGGATGTCCGAGTCCCGACCGAAGTACCCCCAGCCGGGCTCGAACCCGGCTTCCGCGGTTGAACGGACCAGGGTTTTCTGCCGCGTTCTTGTGAGTGAAAGGATGCGTAGATGCCCAAGGAGATCGGCCCGGCTGTCCGGGAGCGTGCTGTGAGGCCGGTGCAGGAGCATCGGGCTGAGTATCCGTCGACGTTCGCTGCCTGCCAGGCGGCAGCTCAGCAGGTTGGTGTCGGCAAGGAAACGGTCCGGCGGTGGGTCGTTCGGGCCGAGGTCGGCGCTGGCCGGCGCCCGGGGTTGGACGAGCTCAGAGAACGCTGAGATCCGGCGGGTGAAGGTAGAGCACAAGCAGTTGCGGGAGGACGGCGCGATTTGAGGGCGGCGACGGCTTTCTTCGCGGGGAGATCGAGGCCTTGAGGCGCCTACAGCGCCGTCCACCCCCGTACGAGTTCGTGGCATTTCGATCGCCGGAGAGTTCTTGGTGGCCGCCCGCGCGCGATGCTCAGCGCCTGGCGGCGCATCGCCCCGGCGCGCGTGGGTCTGCCCGGCGCGCGTGGGTCTGCCCGGCGCGCGT
>JAJZDA010000110.1 GCA_021851525.1 Actinomycetes bacterium
GCGGGCCGGGCGTCCGCCACGTCCGTCCCGGACGCGCCCTGCGCCGTCGCGCGCTCGCTGCTGTGCTCACCGCTCGCGGACATCCGCCTACTCCCCCTTCTTGGCCCTGATCGCCTCGGTCAGCTTCGGCAGGATCTTGTTGAGGTCGCCGACGATCCCGAGGTCGGCGAACTCGAAGATCGGGGCGTTGGCGTCCTTGTTGATCGCGACGATGTTCTCCGAGGACTGCATCCCGACCTTGTGCTGGATCGCGCCGGAGATCCCGGCGGCCAGATACAGCTTCGGCGCGACCGTCTTGCCGGTCTGCCCGATCTGGGCCGCGTACGGGTACCAGCCCGCGTCGACCACCGCGCGGGTGGCGGCGACTGCGGCGTTGCCGCCGAACGCACCCGCCAACTCCTCGCAGAGCTCAAAGCCCTCAGCCTTGCCCAGGCCGCGACCGCCCGCAACCAGGACGTCGGCGCCCTCGATGTCGACGTCGGCGCCGCGCTGCTCGCCGCGCTTGACCATCTGCGCCTGGCCGGAGAAGGCCGAGTACTCGACGGCCACGTCCACGACCTGCGCCTCACCGCCGCCCTGACGGATCTCAAACGCGTTGATCCGCCCGATGATGATCCCCAGCTCACCGCGGTAGTGGGAGACCGAGATCTGGGAGTCGCCGAGAATCGGACGTTCCGCCACCAGTTGGCCGTCCTGCGCACGCACGGCGGTGACCTCCATCGTCACCCCGGCCTGCCGCCGAGCCGCCAGGCCGGCACCGATCTCGAAGCCGAGCAGGCCCCCGCCGAAGATCGCGTAGCGGTGACCGTGCTCAGCGATCACCCTGTCCATCACGTCGACCACCGGCTGCGCGAGCCCCTCGGGCCCCTGTGCCCGGAAGACCTTGGTGGCGCCTGAGGCGCCGAGGGTGCGGCACAGCTCGTCGGTCAGGTCCGGGCCGCCGACCACCACGGCGTGAGCCTCGCCGCCGATCTCAGCGGCACGCGCCGCCGCCTCGGAGACCGCGCCGAGCGAGTTCTTGTTGAAGGCGCCCTCATAGTGCAGGACGTAGACCAGAACGTTGCTCATCAGATCAGCTTCCTCTCATCCAGCCAGGCGACGATCTTCGCAACCGTCTCGTTGGTGTCCTCGTCCTCGATGATCTGGCCCGCTGCCTTGGCCGGCGGGGCGTGGAACTCGCCGCACTGCACGCGCGACCCGTCCGCTCCGACCAGTGCCCGGTCGATGCCGACGGCGTCCGGGGAGACGGTCTCCAGCGGCTTCTTCTTGGCGCCCATGATCGCCTTCAGCGACGGGTAGCGCGGCTCATTGATCGCGTCCCCGACGGAGATCACGGCCGGCAACTGGACCCTCACGGTGTCGTAGCCGTACTCAGCCTGTCGCTCCAGCAGCAGCGCGCCATCCTGCACCTCAAGCTTGATCACCTGGGTCAGCGACGGCATCCGCAGGTGGTCGGCGACGATCGCGCCGATCGTGTAGCACTCGCCGTCGTCGGATTGCTGGCCGAGCAGCACGAGGTCCGGAGACTCGGTGGCCAGAACCTTGGCCAGCGCGTAGCCGGTGGCCGCCACGTCCGAGCCGGCGAGCCCCTCGTCGGTCAGATGCAGGGAGCGGTCAGCACCCAACGAGACCGCCTTCTGCAGGGCGCGGACCGCGGATTCCGGCCCCATCGTCACGGCGACGATCTCATCCACCTGCAGGTCCCCGCCCTCACGCAGCTGCATCGCAGCCTCGATCGCGTGCGTGTCATACGGGTTCAGGTTCTTCTCACCTGATCGGTCCATGCGCCCCGTCGAAGGGTTGATGCGCTTCTCGACGGCGGCGTCCGGTACCTCTTTGACCAGGACGCAAATCTTCAAGGGTGCCTCCTAAAGCTCTTCTTGAACGCCGAAATCATACTCGTTGACTGACAAGTCAATCAGCAGCTGGCGACGGACGCCGCCACAGCCGGCGGGGCTCAGGAGCGAACGGCGCCGCGGATGAACTCGATCACGGCCTCGGTGGAGGACCCGGGCGTGAAGACCTCGGCCACGCCGAGCGCCTTCAGCGCTACGGCGTCGTCCTGCGGGATCGTGCCACCGACGGTCACCACCACGTCGTCGACGCCCTGCTGCGCCAGCAGCTCGATGATCCGCGGCACCAGCGTCATGTGGGCACCGGACAGGATCGAGAGCCCCACGGCGTCGGCATCCTCCTGGATCACGGTCTCGACGATCTGCTCTGCGGTCTGGTGCAGGCCGGTGTAGATCACCTCCATGCCGGCGTCACGCAGCGCCCGAGCGATGATCTTCGCCCCCCGATCATGCCCGTCGAGCCCGGGCTTGGCCACGACCACGCGGATCTTCCTGGTGGTGCCGTCAGCCATCTGAGCCTCGTCCAAAAGACGCTGCGAGCAGCATCAGCGGCTCGCCGGCTCGGCCCGCTGGTTGGTGGCGTGCAGCACCGCGACCGTGGCGGCGCTGGCGCTGGCGGCGACCAGCGCCGCGCCGGCGAGCAGCAGCTTGCGGGCGAGCCGGTCGAGCCGCAGCACCTCCCAGCCGCCCTCCTGCGCGACCTTCAGCAGCTCAGCGTCGGGGTTGACCACCACCGGATGGCCGACGGCCCGCAGCATCGGCACGTCGGAGACCGAGTCCGAGTACGCGTAGCACTCCTCCAGATCGATCCCCTCGCGCGCGGCGAGCTCGCGGATCGCCACCGCCTTCGCCTCCCCGTAGAGGAAGGTTCCGGTCACGTTGCCGGTGTAGACACCGTCGTGGACCTCCGACAGGTGCGAGCCCAGGCCGCCATCGAACGTCAGCACCCGGGCCAGCACGTCGGCCAGTCCCTGCGCGGCGGCGGTGACGATGTAGACCTGGCGGCCGGCATCCTGATGCTCGTAGGCGATCGTCAGCATCTGCGGGTAGAGCCGCGGCAGGATCCCCTGCAGCACCCGCACCGCCAGGCGCTCGAGGTCACGGACCCGGACTCCCGTCAGCGACGCGGCGATCCGCTCACGCAGCTCCTCCGACTGTGCGTCGCTCGCGCCGTGCAGCCGGTAGCGCAGGTTCGCGAGCGCGTCGGAGGCCAGCTGCCGGCGGCTGATCACGCCCGCCTCACGCGCCGCACGCGCGAACTGAAACCCCGAGGAGCCCTGCATCAGGGTCTTGTCGAGATCGAAAAACGCGGCGCTGGACATCGGCTCAGACCCGGCTTCGCTCACGCGCCCTCGACCTGCACGAGGATCGCATCGCCCTGGCCGCCACCGGAGCAGATCGCGGCACAGCCGAGGCCACCCCCGCGCCGGCGCAGCTCCAGCACCAGCGCGCCGATGATGCGCGCGCCCGAGGCGCCGATCGGGTGGCCGAGCGCGACCGCTCCGCCGTTGACGTTGACCCGCTCCTGATCGATGCCGAGCATTCTGATCGAGTTCAGCGTCACCGAGGCAAAGGCCTCGTTGATCTCCCAGAGGTCGACTTCCTCCGGTGTCAGCCCGAGCTTGCCCAGCGCGGCCAGCGCGGCATTGGCCGGCGTGCGCGCCAGATAGGCGAAATCATCTGCGATCTGGGCCTGGGCCAGCACCGTGGCCAGCACCCGCCTGCCGTTGGCGCGTGCCCACTCGTCACTGGCGAGCACCAGCGCCGCCGCCCCGTCGTTCACCCCGGGGGAGTTGCCCGCCGTGTGCGAGCCCTCCCTGCCGACCAGACCGGGGAGCTTGGCGAGCGCCTCCAGCGTGGTGTCACGGCGCGGCGCCTCGTCTGACTCCACGAGCGTGTCACCCTTGCGCCCGCGGATCGTCACCGGCACGATCTCCTGCGCCATGCGTCCCTCGTCGGCTGCGCGGATCGCAAGCTGGTGGGAGCGCAGCGCCCAGCGATCCAGCTCCGGGCGTGTGAGCTCGAGCTGATCACCTATCTCGGTCGCCTCCACGAACATCTGCCTGCCGGAGAACGGATTGGTGAGGCCGTCGTGGACCATCGCGTCGATCGCTGTCGCGTCGCCCATCCGCAGGCCGAAGCGCGCGCCCTTGAGCAGGTAGGGGGCGTTTGACATCGACTCCATGCCGCCGCCCACCGCGACCTCCGTCTCGCCAGCACGGATCGCCAGGTCCAGCAGACCGACCGCGCGGACGCTCGACGCACAGACCTTGTTGATCGTCTCGGAGGAGACCTCCCTGGGGATGCCCGCGTGGATCTGCGCCTGACGCGAGGGGATCTGGCCCTGCCCGGCCTGCAGCACCTGCCCCATCACCACGTGCTGCACCTGAGCGGGCTCAACCCCGGCGCGCTCCAGCGCGCCGGCGATCGCGGTCCCGCCCAGCTCCGTGGCGGGCACCGAGGCCAACGTCCCACCGAGCTTGCCGACCGGCGTGCGTGCGGATGAGAGAATCACGGTCTTTGGCATCGGCCCTGCAGCTCCCTCGTTTGAGATGTTCGCACCGCCCGCGCCGGGGCGGTTGCCGCACCTGATCGTAATGCGTGGCCGCGCGGGCTAAAAGCCTCGCGAAAGTGCGATCCGTCACGAGAGCGCCGCCCCCCGCGCCCGGCCGATGGTGGACTTCCGGGCGCTGCTGGGCCTATCTTCGGTGCATGGACTTCGATCTCTCAGACGACCAGCGGCTGCTGCGCGGGATGGTGCGCGAGTTTGCGCTGGGCGAGATCGCGCCTGTTGCGGAGCAACTGGACCGTGAGGGCCGCTTCCCCTATGAGATCGTGCAGGCGCTGGGCCGGCTCGACCTGATGGGCATCCCGTTCCCGGAGCGTTACGGAGGCTCCGGGGGCAGCACCCTGGATTACGTGCTGGTGGTCGAGGAGCTCACCCGGGTCGACTCGTCGGTCGCAATCACGCTCTGCGCCCACACGTCGCTCGGCACCCAGCCGATCTACCTGTTCGGCAGCGAGGCTCAGCGCCTCGAGCTGATGCCGAAGCTGTGCAGCGGTGAGATGCTGGGCGCCTTTGGACTGACCGAGCCGGAGGCCGGTTCGGACGCCGGCAACACGCAGACGCACGCCACGCTCGAGCGTGGCGAGTGGGTCATCAACGGCGCCAAGCAGTTCATCACCAACGCCGGCACCGAGATCTCCGGCCTGGTCGCCATCACCGCCGTCACCGGGCGCACGGACGACGGGCAGCGTGAGATCTCGAACCTGCTGGTGTTCAACGGGACGCCGGGATACGAGCCGGGACGGCAGTACCGCAAGATGGGCTGGCACGCCTCGGACACACGGCCGCTGGCCTTCGTGGACTGCCGGGTGCCGGCGGCCAACCTGCTCGGTGAACGCGGCCAGGGCCTCAGACAGTTCCTGCAGGTGCTCGACATCGGCCGCATCGGCGTGGCGGCGATGGGCGTCGGCCTGGCCCAGGGCGCGCTCGACGAGGCGCTCGCCTACGCCCAGCAACGGCGAGCGTTCGGCCGCGCGATCTCGAGCTTCCAGACGATCCAGGCGAAGCTCGCGGACCTTTCGACGGAGATCGAGGCCTGCCGGCTGCTGGTCCACAAGGCCGCATGGCTCAAGGACCAGGGCCGCGACTTCTCGCTGATCGCCGCCCAGGCGAAGCTCAAGAGCGGCCGGCTGGCGGTGCGCGCGGCTGACGAGGCGGTCCAGATCCACGGCGGCTACGGCTACATCGAGGAGTACCCCGTCTGCCGCTTCTATCGCGACGCGAAGATCCTCACGATCGGCGAGGGCACCGATGAGGTGCAGGAGATGGTGATCGCCCGCGGGCTCGGCGTCTGAGCGGCCGCCCGCGCCCCGCCCGCTGCCGCCACGCCACGGCGATCTGCCATGGACCCGGGGCAAGCGGACGCGACGAGCTGTAGAGGGGCCGGCGCAGCGGCGCCGGCCCCTCCGCTGACGCGCTCAGCCGCTCACAGCGACCGCTGGTACCTGGCGAACGCTCGCTCCGCCAGGTAGGCGGAGACCAGCACGAGCGCGGCCAGCAGCGCGAGCCGCTCCCCGACCAGGCCCCAGTCGGTCCTCTGCATCGCCGCGGAGCGCGCCGCCTCAACCGCCCAGTTGACGGGGTTGAACTTCGCCACCGTCTGGATCCAGTTGGGCAGCAGGCTGCGTTGCATCATCCCGGTTGAGAGAAAGGTGAGCGGCAGCTGCACGAAGCTGACCACGCCGATCACCGTCTCCCGCTGGCGGCCCAGCACGCCCACCGCGTTTGACAGCGACGCCACCGCCGCCGCCAGCAGCCCACCGACGATGAGCATCACCAGCACGCCGATCACGCCGCCCTGGAAGTCGGCCCCGAGGATCAGCGCCAGCACGATGATCAGCACCGCCTGGAGCATCATCTGAAAGCCTGAGAAGGCTACGGCGCCGGCGTTCAGCGCACCGCGCCGCACCGGCGATGCGAGCATCCGCTCCATCACCCCGCTCTGGATGTCCTCGACCGCGCCCATCCCCGACCAGCCGGCTGAGAAGAGCGCCAGCATCACAACCACTCCCGGCGTCAGGAAGTTGATGTAGGTCCCGTGAAAGCCCGGGAT
The DNA here is from genome assembly GCA_021851525.1 of Actinomycetes bacterium. GTDB lineage: Bacteria > Actinomycetota > Thermoleophilia > Solirubrobacterales > Solirubrobacteraceae > Palsa-465. Next base: position 6,473 of record JAJZDA010000110.1, read on the forward strand.
CCGCGAGACCGACTTGAACAGCGCGCCGAACAGCAGCAGCCAGATGATCGGCTGGATGATCGTGATCAGCAGCCAGGCCGGCTGGCGCAGCAGCACCCGCAGGTGACGCAGAAAGACCTGGCGTGTCTGGCGCAGCGCGGTCATGCCGCCACCGCCTCTGACTCGCTCTCCGCCTGCTCAAACGCGCGTCCCGCGTGTCGCAGGTAGACGTCGTTGAGTGACGGCCGTGACACGGTGACCGAGGCGACCTTGACCTGCTGGGCGTCGAGCGCCGCCAGCACCGCGGGGATCGCCGCCCCGCCGTCAGCGCAGCGCGCGCGCAGCGTGCGGCCCTCCACGCTCGCGTCGTTGATCGTCGTCACGCTCGCGATCGCGCCGGCGGCGCGGCCATCGTCGGTCTCGGCCAGCTCAACCAGCACGGTGTCTCCGGAGAGCTCGCGCTTGAGCTGGTCGGGGCTGCCCTGCGCGACCACGCGGCCGCGGTCGACGATCGCCAGTTGCGAGGCGAGGCTGTCGGCCTCATCCATGTAGTGGGTGGTCAGCCAGATTGTCATCTGGTGCTGGACCGCGAGCTGCTCGATGTCGTGCCACATCTGCACTCGCGCCTCGGGATCGAGTCCGGTGGTGGGCTCATCCAAAAACAGCACCTGGGGGCTGTTGAGCAGTCCCATCGCAATGTCGAGCCTGCGCGCCATCCCGCCTGAGTAGGTGCGCACCAGGCGACCTGCGGCATCCTGCAGCCCGACGCGCTCCAGCACGTCGTCCACGCGACGGCGCAGCTCCGCGCCGGTGATCCCGTGGAACTCACCGTGCAACACGAGGTTCTCGCGGCCGGTCGCGTTCTGGTCGGAGCCGTGCTTCTGGCCGACCACGCCGATCACCCTGCGCACACGGTCCGGGTGCTTGACGACGTCTATCCCGCAGACCTTCGCCTCGCCGCTGTCGGGCGTCGTCAGTGAGCACAGCACGCGCGTCATCGTTGACTTCCCGGCCCCGTTTGGCCCGAGCACGCTGAAGATCGTGCCTGCCTCGACGCTCAGGCTGACGCCGTCCAGCGCCTGCACGTCCGGCGGGTAACGCTTGCGTAGGTCCTTCGCCTCGATTGCAAGCTCCATTGCTCTCCTTACTTAGTCTCGCTCTACAATTCTCTCTGCTGTCGGATAGTTTGACGGTCAAGACATCTATGTCAAGTGACAAGCGTGCGCTGTTTGAGGACCTGGTGGCGGAGGTGCGCCGCTCGCAGGCGGCTACCGAGCGCTTTGACCGGGCGGTCGCCACCGCGGTCGGGATCAACCTCACTGACATGGGCTGCCTGGACGTGCTCGAACGCGAGGGACCGCTCAGCGCCGGGCAGCTGGCGGCGCGCACCGGGCTCTCCAGCGGTGCCATGACCACCGCGATCGACCGCCTCGAGTCAGCCGGCTTCGCGCGTCGCGTGCGCGACGCGGGCGACCGTCGCCGGGTGCTCGTCGAGCTGACCGAGGCGGCGCACGTGCTCTACGGCTTCTACGCGGAGCACGCGGCGCTCGGTGAGTCGCTCTCCAACATCTACAGCGAGGCGGAGGTGCAGCTGCTGATGGGCTTCCTGCGCGCCGGCCGTGAGCTCAACGAGCGCCGGGCCGCGGAGGTAGAGGCACAGAACCGCGAGCGCCTGGAGCACTGAGCAGCTCCGCCGCCGCGCTGGCGGGATCAAGCTCACGCGCCACCACGCGATCCAGCAGCCGCTGGAACCCCGGATCCTCGCTCAGCGCCAGCTCCAGATCGCGCCGCAGGCGCGCGGCGGCCAGCGCCAGGACCTCACTGCGCAGGTGACGGCGGCGGCGCTCGCGCAGCGTCCCCTGCGCCTCGATGTGGGCGCGGTGCTCAGCGAGCTTCGCCAGCACCTCCTGGACCCCGACCCCGGTCTCGGCCTGCGTGCGCAGCACCGGCACCTGCCACGCCGCGCGCGGGCCGAGAGCCAGCACCGCGCGAACCTCGCGCACCATCGTCTCGGTCAGCGGATGGTCGGCCTTGTTGACGATGATCAGGTCGGGGATCTCCATCACCCCGGCCTTCAGCGCCTGGATCGAATCTCCGGATCCCGGCATCAGCACGAGCGCCACCGTGTCGGCATGGTCGATGATGTCCACCTCCGCCTGGCCGACACCGACGGTCTCCAGCAGCACGACATCACGTCCCGCCGCGTCCATCAGCAGCGCCGCCTGCAGCGTCGCCTCGCTGAGCCCGCCCAGCGCCCCCCGGCTGGCCATCGAGCGGATGAAAACCCCCGGGTCCAGGAAGTGCTCGCTGAGGCGGATGCGGTCACCGAGCAGCGCCCCCTTGGTGAACGGCGAGGATGGATCGACCGACAGCACGGCGACACTGCGTCCACGCGCGCGCTCGAGCTTGGTCAGCGCCCCCAGCAGCGTCGACTTGCCGACCCCCGGCGGCCCGGTGAACCCGATCACCGCGGCGCGGCCGGTGTGCGGGTAGACCGCGCGCACGACCTCCAGGCCACGCGGATCGTCGTTTTCGACGAGCGTGATGGCGCGGGCCAGCGCGCGCCGGTCGCCGGCCAGCAGGCGCTCGGCGAGCGTCCCGTGCTCCGTATCGCCCGCAGCGGCCATCCTCGCCATGATGCCGATTACGATTCCGGCGTGACGCCGAGCAGCGCCAGCGAACACGACCGGCAGCTGCCGCCGCCACGCCGCCCGCCGGCGCCGCTGCGCGGCGGGCCGCTCGCGTTCTGGCGCTTCGCGCGCGAGCACAACATGCTGCGCTGGGGTTACGCGGTGCTGATCTGGCGCTGGCTGTGGTGCAAGCTGCGCTGGCGCGGAAGGTTGCAGACCGACGGGCTGTGTTTCATCTGCTCAGGGGTGAGGTTCGAGATCGGCCGCGACGCGAAGGTGATCCTGGGACGCTGGTCGTGGCTCGGCGACGGCTGCAAGATCCGCGCGCACGAGGGCGTCGTGGAGATCGGCGCGAAGTCCGTGCTCGGCCAGGAGTGCACGCTCTCCTGTTATCAGCGGATCTCGATCGGGCGCGAGTGCATCATCGCCGACCGGGTGATGATGATCGACTTTGATCACGGCACCGTCGAGGTCGAGCGCCCAATCCGGGAGCAGGGCATCTACAAGCGCGACGTGCGGGTCGGCCACAACGTCTGGATCGGCTACGGCGCGTGCGTGCTGCGCGGGGTCACGGTCGGTGATCATGCCGTGGTCGGGACCAGCGCGGTGGTCACACGCGACGTGCCCGCCGACGCGGTGGTGGGCGGCGTCCCGGCGCGCGTGCTGCGCACGCGCGAGCATCCGCGCGAGCTGCGCTACGAGTAGCGGCACGTGCACCGCCCCAGCGGCCGCCGACCCGCCCGCTCAGGCCAGCCAGGGAGCGAGGTTGCGCAGCCCCGGCGCCGGCTCCGGGTCGCTGATCGCCGCCGCCAGCTGGGCAGCGTGCCAGCTGGCACGCTGCCTGGGGTAGTCACCGGCCCAGCCGCGCTGCGCGAGGAACGCCCAGTCGCTCGATTGCAGCGCCAGCAGCTCGCGCACCGCGCGGGGTGAGAGCTCGCCATGCTCGCCGGTGTGGGCGTGCAGCTCTGCGGTGCGCGACTGAAACGCGAGGTCCGCAACCTCCGGGCCGCTCCAGCTGCGCAGGTCGCCGCCCTCCCCCCAGCTGATCGCCGGCAGCGCCCGCGGCAGCTGACCGGCCACTGGCGGGTGGCGTTCCAGCAGCTGTTCGTCCAGCGCGGTGAGCCGCAGGCCGGCGGCATCCGCCTGCTCCAGCACCGCCTCGAGCCAGAGCGGGCCCTCATACCACCAGTGCCCCAGCAGCTCGGTGTCCAGCGCGCAGACGCACAGCCCGCCGCCGGAGAGCCGGTCGCTGACCGCGCTGACGAAGCTGGCGGCGTCAGCGCGGGCCTGCGCCTGGGCGCGCTCGCGGTCGTAGACCTGGCCGTCATTCGCCCAGGCGTGGTGATCGTGGGCCGTGCGCCGGTGGCTGTCGCGGTAGGCGCCTGACGCGGGGTAGCCGCCCGGTCCCCAGACCAGATCGACCACCTCACGGTCGACCGGGAAGAGCGCCGGGCCCTGCTCGAGCCGGTGCGGGTGCAGGTTGCGCTGATCTCCACGGCCGAAGATCGAGGTCAGCTCGACGCAGGTCATCCGTACGCCCAACTCTGTGAGCAGCGCATTCACCCACCAGGCGTGCGCGCACTCAGGCAACCACAGACCGGCACCCCACTCGCCGAAGCGCCGGCGGTGGGACTCGATTCCGACCCCCAGCTGCAGAACGATTGAGTCGCGCAACGCCAGCAGCGGCAGAACTGCATGGGTTGCGGTTGAGGTCCAGGTCGCGTGCGCGCCCAGCGCACCGAGCAGCCCCCCGGGAGTTGAGATCAGCTCCTGCAACCGGGTCGCGGCACGCGCATAGTCGCGCGCTGAGCGCTCCAGTTCGGCGGCGACAGCTGCGTCGCCCTGCCGGTGAACCGCCGCATCGATGGCGTGGGACTCGGGTCTCACGGTCAGCAGGAACTCCAGGCAACGCTCCAGTGCGCCGGGCGCCTGCAGCTGGTCGCAGAGCACCGGCGTGAGCGAGAGCGTGAGCTGCCGGCGGGAGCGTCCGACACCGCGGCGCTCGAGCACGTCAAGCAGCGGCAGATAGCTGGTGGCGACCGCCTCCCAGAGCCACTCCTCTCCGAACGGCCAGGTGCCGAAGCCCTCAACGCTCGGCTCGCATCCGGCGTGCGCGGCGGCGGTGGTGAAGTCGCACCCGCCGGATGAGATGAGCTCCCGGATCTCCCGCGGCGGCCACTCCCCCCCGCCTTCCACGTAGGGCATGTGGGTGTGCAGCACTATCGCAAGCTCGCCCGCGGGCATCGGGGTGAGGCTACATGGGGATGTCCGCGAGGTGGACAGTCAACGGCGATCCCCGCAAACTCGAGGGTCCACGGGGATGTGTGCGAAGTGGATACAGATCCGCCTTGTTCGGTCACACGTCGGCCGCCACGCTCAGCCGATGAGCCCCACACCGCGCACCGGGCGCCGCGACCCTGAGGCAGAACGCCTCTCGAACGCGTTCGCGCCGCAGACCACGTCGGGGATCCAGACCACGCCCCCTCCCCACACCACGCCCGCGCCCCAGACCACGCCTGCGCCCCACACCACGCCAGCGCCCCACACCACGCCAGCGCCCCACGAC
>JAJZDA010000111.1 GCA_021851525.1 Actinomycetes bacterium
CGCCCGGCAGCTGCGCGACCGAGCGCGCGCCGCAGATCACGTCGTGCGCCCGCTCGCGCACCGGGATCGCGGCGAGCACGGTGCCCGGGGCCAGCTCCCCGGGGACGTCCTTGGCGGAGTGCACGGCCACGTCGATGCGCTGCTCCAGCAGCGCCGCCTCGAGCTCCGAGGTCCAGCGCGACTTGTCGGCAAGGCGCTCACCGCGGTCCCCGGCGCTGCTGAGCGTGACGATCTCCGCGCTGACGCCGGTCGCGGCCAGCGCGTCCCTGACCCAGGCGGCCTGCCACAGCGCCAGCGCGCTGCCTCGCGTACCGATGCGCATCAGCGCGGGCTCTGCGGCAGCTGCCGGATCTCGCTCAGGTCCTGGGTCTGCGCGGGGGCGTGCTCAATCACGCTGTGCTCGTCCACCGCCAGCCCGAAGAGGTCCCTGACCAGCGCCATGCGGGCGTGCACACGGTCATCACGCAGCTCCTTGATGCGCTCCGTGGGATGGTGCAGCAGGCGGTTGACGATCGCGCGGGAGAGCGCCTGCACGCGCTCAATGTCGCGCTGGGAGGCGGACTCCCACTTGCCGTGGTTCTCCGCCAGCACCTGCTCCGCGATGCCGTTGGCGTGGGCCCGCAGGGCGGCGAGCGTGGGGCGCACCTGCAGCGATCCCAGCCAGGTGGCGAAGCTCTGGATCTCCTCCTCGATGATGCCCTCGGCCCTGACCGCCTCGCTCTGACGGACCCGGCGGTTGCGGGCCACCACCGCCTCGAGGTCATCGACGTCGTGCAGTGAGACGCCGGGCAGCTCCGCGCAGGCTGGGTCGATGTCACGCGGCACCGCGAGGTCGATCAGCAGCATCGGGCCGCCGGCCCGTTCGGCCAGCACCTGCTCGAGCTCATCGGCCTCGATCAGGTGGTGCGGGGAGGAGGTGGCGGAGACCACCACGTCAGCTGCCGCCAGCACGCTGGGCAGCTCATCGAAGGGGGCGCTCTGCGCGCCGTAGCGCTCCGCCAGGCTGACTGCACGGTGGCGGCGGCGGGTGGCCACGAAGGTCAGCGTGGCGCCGGCGTCGGCCAGCGCACGCGCGGCCAGCTCACTGGACTCGCCGGTGCCGATCACCACCGCGGCGCGGCCCGCGATCCCGCCGAGCGCGTCGCGCGCGAGCATCGCGGAGACCGACGGCAGGCTCAGGTGACCGGCGCTCAGCGCGGTCTCGTGACGCACGCGCTTGCCGGTGGCCAGCGCCGCCTTGAACAGGTGGTTGGTGAGCGGACCGGCGGTCTCCTTCTGCAGCGCCGTCTCGTAGGCGCGCTTGACCTGCCCCTGGATCTGATCCTCACCGACGATCATCGACTCGAGCCCCGAGCTGACGCGGTAGAGGTGGCGCGCGGCGTCGCAGTTGCGATGCGAGTAGATCGCGGGTCCGAGCGCCGTCGGGCGGATGTGCGCCAGGCGCGCGAGCATCGCCAGGATCGTGCTCTCGGCCTCCAGCGGCTCGTCGACCACGACGTACAGCTCGGTGCGGTTGCAGGTGGAGAGCACCACCACCTCCTGCACCTCGTTGACGCCGTGCACGTCACGCAGGAACTCATTGGCGCGGACCTCGGTGAGCGCCAGGCGCTCACGCACCTCCACGGGGGCGGTCTTGTGCGAGACGCCGATCGCGATCAGCTCACTCAAGCAACCTGCTCCGGCTCGTTGGGGGGCTGCGAAGCGTCGCTGTGCGCGGCGGCCGCGGCGCTGTCGCGCTCATCCAGCAGCCGGCGCAGCTCAGCCAGCTCACGCTGGTTGGTGCGCAGGCGCCTGGTCATGATCCCGACATATACCACCAGCATCACCGCGAACACGACGTAGGCGCCGGCCACGTACTTGCCGGCGGCGTGCAGCGGCAGCGCCGGCGCGAGCCCGAAGAGCACGGTCATTGCGGCGCGGCGCTCCTTCCCAGCGGGCGCATCGCGTCCTCACCCAGCAGCCGGCGGCGCAGCCGGCGGGTCTCGATGCGGGTCATCTTGGCGGCCATCTCGTACTTCATCAGGGTGGCGTAGAGCAGGGAGATCGCCAGCAGCGAGGTGTAGAAGGTGAGCTTCATCGAGCCCGGCAGGTTGCCGCCCTCGAGGTTCAGGATGTGCGGGTGCAGGTAATTGACAGAGAGCCGCACGACCATGAAGTTGATCGGCACGAACGCACCGCAGACGATCGCGAAGACCGCCGCGTAACGCGACTGGCGCTCAAAGTCCTCGATTGAGAAGCGCAGCGGCTGGTAGGTGCAGTAGAGCAGGATCACGATCAGGTAGGCGACCAGCGTCGGCTCCGACCAGACCCACCAGTGCCCCCAGGAGCCCTTCGCCCAGATCGAGCCGGACACCAGGCCCGCCACCGAGAAGATCAGCGCCATGTGGATGGCGGTGTAGGAGCGCATGTCCCAGGCGCGCTCACCGGTGCGCAGGTAGGCCACGGCGAAGACCCCGCCGAGCACGTAGCCGACCAGCGAGACGATCGCCAGCGGCACGTGGATGTAGAAGATCTTCTGGATGAATCCCTGGTTGGCGTCGAACGGGACGTAGAAGAAGACCAGCGCGAGCGCCACCAGCAGCGTGATGGCGGTTGCGATCGTGAGACCGCGCAGATGCCGTACGTGGGTGGTCATCGTCTAGTCGGTACGTCTCCAGGGTCCTGCCGGAAGCCGCCTATTCCTCGAGCAGGAAGTCAAACACCGCGTAGGCGAGCAACGCTGTGAACAGATCATAGAGCGCCAGCACCGCCAGCCACTTGCCGGACGGGGAGCCGCTGGCATGGACCGTGAGCAGCGGCCCGATCCCCAGCGAGGTGGCGATCAGCGCCGGCAGCAGCAGCGGCAGCCCGATCATCGGGCCGATCAGGTCGCGGGCGCGGGTGTGCACGGCGATCGCCGAGACGAACGTGCCGATCACCGCGAAGGCGCCGTTGCTGAGCGCCAGGAACAGGATCAGCGCGGGCAGCGAGGAGCCCATGTGCGGCGGCGCGGCGAACAGCGCAAAGGCGGGCAGCGCGACCAGCTCCAGCAGCGCGAGATAGATGTAGAGCGCCGTGGCCTTGGCCAGCAGCATCGCGCTGCGGTCGACCGGGGCCAGCAGGAAGGCGTCAAAGCCGCCCTGCTCACGCTCGGCCACGAACAGGCGGTTGATCCCGAGCATCGCGGAGAACAGCAGCGTGACGGTCAGCTCGCCGGCGGCGAGCTGACCGGAGAGGGTGTCGCGGCTGAGGCCGAAGTGGAAGATCACGAACGTGATCACGGCGAGCATCGCCATGGCCGGCAGCATCTCCAGCGTGCGCAGCTCCAGCAGCAGGTCCTTGCGCAGGATCGTGAGCGCGGTCCTCACCGGCGCTCCCCCTGGCGCTCCCCCTGGCGCACAGCGCCCGGCCGCGGACCCCGGGCGCTCACGCGTACAGCTCCCGCAACTGCGCGGCGTCGATGCCGGAGGCCGGGCCGAAGTAGGCGGCGCGTCCTCCGGAGAGCGCCAGCACCAGGTCAGCCTCGACGAGCGCCGCCTGCGGGTCGTGGCTGGTGAGCACGCGGGTGGCGCCGCAACCGCGGCCGATCAGCGGCTCGACCAGCTCACCGGCCGCCGGGTCGAGGTTGGACTTGGGCTCGTCCAGCAGCAGCACCTGGGGTGAGTGCAGGACCGCGCGCGCCACGGTCAGGCGCTGCACCATCCCGCGGCTGAGCGACCGGACCGGGTCATCCGCGCGAGAGCTCATGCCCACGGCCTCCAGCAGCTGCTCCACCCGCTGGCCCGGCACGCGGTGCAGGCGCGCGTGATAGATGAGGTTCTCCCGGCCGCTGAGATCGCGGTAGAGCAGCGGCTCGTGGCCGAGCAGGCCGATGCGCCCGCGCACCGCCCAGCCGCGCTGCGGCAGCTGCTCACCGAGGATCGTGACCGTGCCGGAGTGCGGGCGCAGCAGCGTCGCCAGGATCCGCAGGAGCGTGGACTTGCCGACGCCGTTGCGCCCCAGCACGGCGAGCGTCTGGCCGGCCGGCAGCTCAAATGAGACCTCGCGCAGCACCGTGCGCTCCCCGAAGTAACGCGAGAGCCTGTCGATCGCGATCGCTGCCGGGGTGGCGCCGGCGGGATCAGTAGCCGTGCTCACGCGAGAGCGACTCGACAGCGTGCGCCAGGATCGGCGCGACCACCTCAAAGGACTGATCGATCGCCTTCGGCCGCCCGGGGAAGTTGATGATCAGCGTGCGCCCCGCGATCCCGGCCACGCCACGCGAGATGATCCCCAGCGGGGTGTGCTTCTGGGCCTCCGCGCGGATCGCCTCGGCGATCCCGGGCGCGTCGCGCTGGATCACCGCGCGCGTCGCCTCCGGGGTGAGGTCATCAGGCGTGAAGCCGGTGCCGCCGGTGGTGAAGATCAGGCAGACCCCATGCTCGATCTGGGCGCGCAGCCAGGCCTCGATCGCCGCCTGGTCATCGGCCACCAGCCCCTGGGCGACCACCGTGCACCCGGCCTGCTCAGCCAGCTGCACCAGGCGCGGTCCGGAGGCGTCCTGCTCGGCGCCGCGGGCGGCGGAGCTCGAGACCGTCAGCACCGCCGCGGTCATCGTCAGCCCCGCACGCGTCGGGGCCTGTGTGTGTTCGGTGCGCATCGAGGTTAGTTTGGCGCTTCGGGGCGGCTGCCGCGCGGCGAGGCTCGCTCAGCTTGCCGCGGCCGGGGCGAGCACGATCTCAAAGCGCACCCGCGACCAGCCGCGGCCGCCCAGCTCGCGCCCGTCGGGGGTCGGTGCGTCGCCGGGCCGGCGCTCAAACGTCTTGATCAGCGATTCCCGCACGCCGAACACCGCGTCGGAGCCCAGCAGCTCATCGCCGCGCACAAAGATGTGCGTGGTCAGCTCGCGGTATCCGGGGGAGCTGACCTTGAAGTGCAGGTGCGAGGCTCTCAGCGGCGAGCGGCCGGTGGCGGCGAGCAGCCTCCCGACGGGGCCGTCGTGCGGGATCGGGTAGGGGGTCGGCGTCAGCGCCCAGAAGCGAAACTCACCGTCGCCGTCGGTGAACAGGTGCGCGCGCGCCGAAAGGCGCTCGGCATCGCGCTGCACGTCATAGAAGCCCTGATCATCGGCCTCCCAGACCTCCAGGCGAGCGCCGCCCAGCGGCCGCCCGTCGGTGGCGGTGACCGAGCCCTCCACCCAGCAGGGCTCGCCGGAGGCGCCGAAGGAGATGTCACCGCCGAGCTGCACCAGCGGCGCTCCCTCAACGAAGAACGGTCCAAGAACCGTGGCCTCGGTGGCGTTCTCATAGGCCTCGTTGTTGATGGTGATCGTCTGCATCGAGGCTCCCAGCACATCGGAGAGCAGCACGAACTCCTGGCGCCTGTCGTCGGTGATGTGGCCGGCGTCGGTGAGGAACTCGATCGCCGCGCGCCACTCCGCCTCGCTCAGACGGACCTCGCGCAGAAACGCGTGCGTGTGGCGCACCAGCGACTCCATGATCAGCTTCAGGCGCGGGTCGGGAGCGTTGGCGAAGGAGCCCAGCACGCGCGCCACCAGCTCCTCCTCACGGGCGCTCTGCGCGGCTGACGGCACCGGTGGCCTGCTCAACGGATCCAGGGACTGCGGTTGGCTGCTCATCAGCTCACCTCGGCTCTCGCGTGATTGTGACGGTCTCCTGCAGAACTCCCGGATCGGCCCCTTCGCAGGCGGCCGCCAGCAGCCGCCTCAGGTCCTCAACCGTGACGGGCCGCGGGTTTGAGGGCGGCACGAACGGCAGCAGCGCCGCGGCTGCCTCGGCGACCGCATCCGGCGGGAAGCCGAGCTGCCTCAGCGCCCGCGGCGCGTCCAGCGCCTCATACAGCGCGGCGATGCCCGCAAGCGCGCTGCCCGCGCCCAGCGCGCCGGCGATCCGGCGCTCAGCCCCATGCGCGACGGAACCGTTGAACGCGAGCACGTAGGGCAGGATCACCGCGTGGGTCTGCGCGTGCGGGAGGTTGTACCTGCCGCCGAGCACATGGCAGATCTTGTGGTGCAGCCCACTGCCCGCCGAGGCGAACGCGACAGCCGCCAGGTAGGCGGCCGTCAGCGCGCGTTCGCGGCCCCGCAGCCCAGCCGGGTCGGCGACGATCTCCGGCAGCCCCGCGGTGATCGCGGCGATGCCCTCGGCTGCCAGCGCATCGGCCACCGGGTTGCGGTTGGGCGCCCACATCGAGTCGATGCAGTGCGCCAGCGCGTTGAGCCCCGAGGCGACACTCGTCGCCACCGGCAAGGACGTTGTCAGCGAGGCGTCGTAGATCACGCACTGGGGAAGGACCACCTCCGCGACACCGGTCGTCTTGCTGGCGCCCTCGGTCAGCCCCCACACGTTGGTCGCCTCCGAGCCGGCGTAGGTGGTGGGCACCGAGACGATCGGCAGCCCGGTGCTCAGCGCCACCGCCTTGGCGAGGCCCGTGCTCGAGCCACCGCCGACGCTGATCAGCAGGTCCGCGTCACAGGCGCCCGCGGCGGCGCGGGCGCGCTGCGCGACCTGCAGCGGAACGTGCATCACGACCTCATCCCAGCGCAGCACCACCGGCAGACCGGCGGTGATCTGGGCGGCCGTGGGCGCCTGCGTCCCGGCCGCTATGACCATCACCCGCTGCGCGCCCCGCCGCTGCACCTCGTGCGCCAGCGCCTGCGCGGCCCCGCCGGACTGCAGCAGCACGCGCTGGCGATGGCTCTCATAGAGGAACGCCATCAGCTCACGGCCGCCGTCGGCCGGCGCCCCAGCAGCTGCGCGAGCGCGGCGCTCAGCGCCTCACGCGGATCTGCCGCAAGCGTCCCGGCGCGCCAGCCGACATGCTTGTCCGGACGCACGAGCACCGCGCCGCTCTCGGCCACCCCGCGCAGCCTGGCCCAGTCGTAGTAGAGGTCCGTGACCTCACGCCCCGGGCCGATCACCACCGTCCTGAGCGCCACCCCCAGATCTTCGCCGACGGCCCTGGCGGCGGGCTCCCAGGCCTCGCCGGCGATCCCGGTGATCAGCGTGAAGCAGCTGTAGGGGGCGAGGTCAAGGGTCGAGAGCTTCCTGCCCTGGTCACCGACCCAGCAGTGCGGCAGGCGTGAGCCCGGGACCGTGCTCGGCTCGTAGTAGAGCTCCGGGTCGCGCGCCGGGAGCGGTCGCGTGGAGCCGTCCGGGATGACCGCCGCGGACTCATAGAACTGGCCCATCTCAACCCCGTGAGCGTTGAACTCGTAGTTCTTGATCTCCATCGCCGGGATCAGCGCCGCGCGCTTGGCCTCGCCCTCCGGGGTGTTCGCCTTGCGCTCCTCGATCAGCGCGCGCATCTGCTGCTCACCGTCGGCCCCCAGCACCCCGAGCGCCTCGAACAGCTGCACGAACTCCCGGCTTGATCTGTTGGCACGCAGCACTATCTGGCGGGCGATGGGGGCGCGCTCCACCGAATAGGTGTGCAGCAGCGACGCGTCCGCCTGACCGTTGAGCACGGCCGCGAGCTTCCAGGCGAGGTTGTAGGAATCCTGGATGGACGTGTTTGAGCCCAGGCCGTTTGACGGCGGGTGGCGATGCACCGCGTCTCCGGCGCAGAACACGCGGGCGCTCTGCAGGTGCGTGGCGTACATCTCGTTGTTGCCCCAGAGGCTCGTGCCGGTGATCTCGACATCGAGATCGGGGACGCCCACCAGCGCGCGCACGATCCGCTGCGCCTCCTGCTCATCGACCCGCGGCGGCTCCTGGCTGATGTCGTACCCCCAGACGATCAGCCACTCATTCCAGGGCCTGACCATCCGCACCAGCCCAGCGCCGATCCCGCCGATGTTGGCGCCCGGCGCAATCACCCAGTACAGCACCGAGTGACGCGTGGCTACAAGCTGCGAGAGGTCGGCCCTGAAGGTGATGTTCATCGAGCCCGCGATGTCCATCCTGCCCTCGAACGGAAGCCCCAGATCAGCCGCCACCTGCGAGCGAGCCCCGTCAGCGCCGATCACGTACTTCGCGCGGATCCCGTACTCGAGCCCGGTGAGACGGTCGCGCACGCGGACCTCCACGCCATCCCGATCCTCGGTGAGCGAGAGGTACTCCGTGGAGAACCTGATCTGCGTCCCACGCGCGGCGGCGTTGCTGACCAGGATCGGCTCCAGGTAGGTCTGCGGGATGTCGCAGGTCAGCGACGGCGACGCCAGCCGGTAGTCAGCCTCACGCGCGGGATGGCTGCCCCAGGTCAGGATGCGCCCGATCTCCTCCCCCGCGATCGAGGTGCAGAACACCGTGTCACCGATCAGCTCGTGGCCGGATGCCTGCGCCAGCACCTGGGCCTCGATGCCGAGGTCACGGAAGACCTCCATCGTGCGCTGGTTGGTGATGTGCGCCCGCGGAGTGTTCGCCGTCCAGCGGTAGCGCGTGATCATGATGTTCGGGACACCCAACGATGAGAGCGCCAGCGCGGCGGCACCGCCTGCGGGCCCGGACCCGACGATCAGCACATCCGTCTCGAGCGTCCCCGCGGGCAACGGCGTCGCCTCAATCCCATCCTCAAAGTCCGGCATGGTCCTCTCCTGGGGTGTGGGCGCTCAAGCGCAGACCGCGCACTCCCGGATCCCCGGGCCGCGTCGCCTTGGGCCGCCGCTGTGGGTGGCTGCCCGTAATCGTTCCAGGTTGGAGCACGCTGCAGGTTGGCGCACGTTCCAGCTTGGCGCGAGCCCTGGCGGGCGCCCATCGCGGAGCGCGACCAGCGAGCAGCGTTCAGCCGCCCGGATCAGCCGGTCAGATCAGCCGGATCGCGGCGGTAGGCGCCCGAGCGCCCGCCGTCCTTCGCGAGCAGCTCAACGCGCTCAATCGACGCGTCGCGCTGCACGCCCTTGACCATGTCATAGACGGTCAGCGCGGCGACCGAGGCGGCGGTCAGCGCCTCCATCTCAACGCCGGTGGGGCCGCTGGTGCGGGCCTCCGCGACCAGCTCTATCAGGCCCGCCTGAACATCCACCGAGCCCTCCACCCCGACATGGGAGAGCGCCAGCTGGTGACAGAGCGGGATCAGCTCGGCGGTGCGCTTCGCCGCCTGGATGCCGGCGATCCGCGCCACGCCCAGCACATCCCCCTTGGGCGCGTCGCCGGCCGCGACCAGCGCCGCGGTGGCGGGTGAGACCCGCACCAGCGCCCTGGCGGTGGCGCTGCGCAGCGTCACCTGCTTGGCGGAGATGTCGACCATCGCCGCCCGGCCCTCGTCGTTGATGTGGGTCAGATCGCTCACGGTGCTCGGCAGCTTGGGCAGCCCGCGTCGCCGGCGGGCTACGCGGGCTGGTAGGAGCTCTGGGCGGCGGCGATCAGGTCCTTGACCGCGGCGACATCGCCGGCGCGCAGCAGCTCGATCGGGTCGGGCTCGCCATTGACGATCCCCTCGAAGAACTGCTTGCGGTCCTGGTAGGTCGGCAGCGTGCCCTTGGCCCAGCCGCGGGCGTCGTTGAGCAGGATCGCGAGCGTCGCGTAGGGCTCGCCGAACATCTCGGAGATCTCGCGCTTCATGCGCTTGGCCAGCGCCGGGGAGGCGCCGGCGGTGGAGATCGCCACGGCCAGCGGACCGGTGCGCACGATCGCCGGCAGGATGAAGTTGCACAGCGGCGGCACGTCGACGACATTGACGAGCATCGCGCGCTGCTCTGCGTCGTTGAAGACCTGGATGTTGACCTCGGTGTCATCGGTGGCGGCGATCGCGATCAGGCAGCCGTCGAGGTCCCCGGCGCGGTACTCCCGCTGATGCCAGGTGATCGAGCCCTCGGCGGCCAGCTCCTGCAGGGCGGTGTTGGCCTGGGGTGCCACGAGCCTCACGTCGGCGCCACAGGCGAGCAGCCCCTCGACCTTCTCGAGGCCGATCTCACCGCCGCCGACGACCAGCGCGGTGCGCCCGGAGAGCCGCAGGCAGGCGATGTAGAACGGCGTCGCGAGCATGTCGCGGACGCAGGTCTGGTCACAGATCCCCTTGCGGAACTGGCAGACGCACTCCTTGCCGCTGTAGGCCTGGGCCGGCATGGGGATCAACTCTAGCCAAGTCCGCGCGCGGGCCTCACGCGCGTCCGCGGGCCCGGAGGATCGCTTCGAGGCGGTCCCGCTGGACCGCCTCGGCGTCGTCGGGGGCGTAGAAGCTCGCGCCGACGGCGTTGTCCGGCATCCACTCCTGGGCGGAGATGTGGCCGGGGCGCGCGTGCGGGTAGTCGTAGCGTCCCTCCGCGCGGCTGCCCGAGCGCAGGTAGGGCGGCGGCGGCTGGGCGCCGTGGGCGCGCACGTAGTCGCGCGCGGCGATGATCGCGCGCTTGGCGCCGTCGGACTTGGGCGCCAGCGAGAGGTAGATGGCGCACTGGGAGAGCGCGTACTGCGCCTCCGGCATGCCGACGTGCTCCACAGCGGCGGCGGTGGCGGTGGCCAGCGTGAGCGCCGCCGGGTCGGCGTTGCCGATGTCCTCGGAGGCGAGGATCACCATCCGGCGGGCGATGAAGCGCGGGTCCTCCCCGCCCTCGAGCATCACCGCCAGGTAGTACAGCGAGGCGTCCGGATCGGAGCCGCGGGTCGCCTTGATCCAGGCGGAGATGGTGTCGTAGTGGTGATCGGCCTGGCGGTCGTAGTTGACGATCCGGCGCTGCAGCGCGTCGGCGATCACCTCGACGGTGAGCGTCGCCCGGGGACCGGCCGCGGCCGCTGCCAGCTCCAGCGCGTTGAGCGCGGCGCGGGCATCACCCTGGGTCCATTCGGCGGCGTACTCCAGCGCCTCGCGCTCGATCTGCGCGGGGTCGCCGACCTCACCGCGATCCACAGCGCGCTGCAGCAGCAGCAGCACGTCCTCAGTGGAGAGCGCCGCCAGCTCGTAGACCCGCGTGCGTGAGATCAGCGCCGAGTTGACCTCGTAGAACGGGTTCTCCGTGGTGGCGCCGATCAGCGTCAGCAGCCCGTCCTCCACGGCGGGCAGCAGCGCGTCCTGCTGGGCCTTGTTGAAGCGGTGGATCTCATCGAGGAAGAAGATCGTCGCGCGGCCGAGCTTGCGGCGCTCCCGGGCGCGCTCGATCACCGCGCGGACCTCCGCGCGGCCGGCCTCCACGGCGCTCTCCTCCTCGAAGGCGGCACCGGAGGCGTGCGCGACCAGGCGCGCCAGGGTGGTCTTGCCCGTGCCGGGAGGGCCGTGCAGGATCATCGAGTGGGCGTGCCCCTCCTCGATCGCGCGGCGCAGCGCCGAGCCGGGTCCGAGCAGATCGCGCTGACCGACGAACTCGGCGAGTGTCGTCGGGCGCATGCGGGTTGAGAGCGGGGCCGTGGGCGCGCCGCTCTTCACCGGGGCGGTGCTGGGCGCCCGTGGGTCGCGGGCGGTGACGATGGCCGCGGCAGCCGCGGCGTGGTGGTCGGCGCCGGGGGCAGCGGCCGCGTGGGA
>JAJZDA010000112.1 GCA_021851525.1 Actinomycetes bacterium
GCCGTCAGCGCGCAGCACGCGGTGGCAGGGCACGACGATCGGCAGGGGATTGGCGCCGAGCGCGCCGCCGGCGGCGCGGAAGGCGTTGGCTGCGCCGGCGGCGCGCGCCACCTGCCCGTAGCTGCGCGTCTGACCGAACGGGATCTGCGCCGTGGCCCGCAGCACGCTCCGGCTGAACGGGGTGCGCACCAGCGCCCAGTCCAGGGGCGTGGCGAACTCCCGGCGTGCGCCGCTGAAGAACTCATCCAGCTCACGGCGCGCGCCGTCCAGCCGCCGCGGGACGCGCAGCACCCTGGGCGAGATTTCGCGCGCCAGCTCGCTGAGCACCAGTTCCTCCGCCCGCGCGTCATCCAGGTAGGCGACACGCACGAGCCCCCGCCCGCTGCTGGCCAGCAGCAGCTCCCCGAGCGGCGAGTCCAGCCGGGCGTAGGCGACGTCCACCAATCCCGCGCGCTCGAACGCCGCGGTCAGGTCGGGTGGCTCAGGCAACTCCGTGCTCCTTGCGTAGGCGTTTGAGGCCCTCGTGCACGTTGCGCCGGGCGGCGGCCTCGCTGATCCCCATCGTGCCCGCGAGCGTGGCGTAATCCTCGTCGAGGGCGTAGCGCAGCGTCAGCGCCAGGCGCTGCTTGGGCGGCAGCTCGCGCAGCGCCGCCCACAGCGTCTCGCCGGCCCGCTCTATCCCGGGGTCCAGCACGCCCGGCTCCGGCAGCTCGGCCGCGCTCAGCGGGGCGCGTGCGCGCCGCCGCGCGTGGTCGATCGCCTTGCGGTGCGCGATCGTCAGCAGCCAGCCGCGGAGGTTGGCGGCGTCACGCAGCCGGGGGTAGGCGCGCAGCGCCGCCAGCCAGGTCTCCTGGTAGCAGTCCTCGGCGCTCTCACGGCCCACCGCGGCCACAAGAAAGCGGTGCACGTCACGTGCGTGGCTGTCGAGCAGCTCCTGAAACGGGGGCAGCGCCATCAGCTGATTAACGCGCCTGCGCGCGTCCCTGTGAGAGCCGCCGCCCCAAGCTCGCCGCAGCTGTTGCACGCAACCGGTTCTGCGGGCCGGCAGTCGTGTGCGGCAATTTAGGCCGTATTGTTAAAGCGCTCCCCTCTAAGCAGTACGCGCAGCACAAGCAGTACATCCTGGCCCAACTCCCCTCGGAGGGCTCTATCTGATGACCAACGCACCCGCCTACACCGGGCCCCGTGGCCTCTACGACCCCAGCAACGAGCATGACGCCTGCGGCGTCGCGCTGGTCGCCAAGCTGTGGGGCGAAGCCAACCATGCGGTGATCGAGAAGGGCCTTGACGCGCTCGCCAACCTCGAGCACCGCGGCGCCGCTGGCGCTGACCCGGACACCGGTGACGGCGCCGGGATCCTGCTGCAGATCCCCGATGCCTTCTTCCGCGGGGTGGCGGCCGGTGTTGAGCTGCCGCCGCCGGGGCGCTACGGCGTCGGCGTCTGCTTCCTGCCCAACGATCCCGAGCGTCGCGCCTGGATCGAGCACATGATCGAGGTCACGGTCGCCAATGAGGGGCAGCGTGTGATCTGGTGGCGTGACGTGCCCGTGGATGACCGCTACTGCGGCGGCACCGCACGCGCCTCGCAGCCGCACATCCGCCAGGTGCTGATCGCCGCCGCCGAGGATGTCGCGGACCAGGAGGCGTTTGAGCGCAAGCTCTACGTGATCCGCCGCCTGGTGGAGCGCGCTGCCGGAAACGCGATTGCGATCCCGAGCTTCTCCTCGCGCACGGTCGTCTACAAGGGCATGCTCACCGCCCCGCAGCTGCCCCGTTACTACACGGATCTGCGCGATCCGCGCGTGGCCTCGCGCCTTGCGCTGGTGCACTCGCGCTTCTCGACCAACACCTTCCCCAGCTGGCATCTTGCGCACCCCTACCGGATGCTCGCGCACAACGGCGAGATCAACACGCTGCGTGGCAACGCCAACTGGATGCGCGCCCGTGAGTCCCAGCTCGAGTCAGAGCTCTTCGGTGAGGACCTGGCGAAGGTGATGCCGGTGATCCAGGAGGGCGGCTCGGACTCCGCGACGCTTGACAACGTGCTGGAGCTGCTGGTGCTGAGCGGCCGCTCGATCCCGCACGCGATGATGATGATGATCCCTGAGGCCTATCGCACGCGGATGGATCTCGACCCGGACGTGCGCGGCTTCTATGACTTCCACTCCTGCCTGATCGAGCCCTGGGACGGGCCGGCCGCGGTGGTCTTCACCGACGGCAAGATCGCCGGCGCGACACTCGACCGCAACGGCCTGCGCCCGGGACGCTGGATCCAGGACACCGAGGGCTACGTGGTGCTCGCCTCGGAGGCCGGCGTGCTGACCGTGGCGCCCGAGCACATCCAGCGCAAGGGCCGCCTGCAGCCCGGCAAGATGTTCCTGCTCGACCTCGAGCAGGGCAAGATCATCGAGGATGAGACGGTCAAGCGCCTGGTGGCGCGCCAGCAGCCCTACGGCGACTGGTACCGCGAGTCCGTGGTGCACATCGACGATCTGCCCGAGCGTGAGCCGCTGACCCCGCGGATCGAGCGGCTGCGCTCCAAGCAGCTGGCCTTCGGGTACTCCCAGGAGGACCTCAAGCAGGTCATCGCGCCGATGGCGGCAAAGGCCGAGGAGCCGGTCGCCTCGATGGGCAACGACGCCTCGCTGGCGGTGCTCTCAGACCGGCAACCGCCACTCTTCGCCTACTTCAAGCAGCTCTTCGCGCAGGTCACCAACCCGCCGATCGACCCGATCCGTGAGTCGGTCGTGATGAGCCTCCAGGTAGGCGTCGGTCGCGAGCGCAACCTGCTGATGGAGCATCCGTCACAGGCCCACCAGCTGGTCATGGACCAGCCGATCCTGCGCAACCATGAGCTGGAGAAGCTGCGCCAGGTGTCGCACGAGGTCTTCGACGCCGCGACGCTCGACATCACCTGGCCGATCGAGGGCGCCGCCGCCGGCATGGATGAGCGCCTCAGCGCGCTCTGCGAGGAGGCGGCGCGCTACGTGGACCACGGCGCCAACATCCTGATCCTCTCGGACCGCAACCTCGGCGCGGAGCGCGTGGCGATGCCCTCGCTGCTGGCGGTGGCGGCCGTGCACCAGCACCTGGTGCGCCGCGGCACGCGGCTCAGCACCGGCCTGGTGATCGAGTCCGGTGAGCCCCGCCAGATCCATGACATGGCCACGCTGATCGGCTTCGGGGCCTCCGCGATCAACCCCTACCTGATGTTCGAGTCCCTGGATGAGCTGGCCGACCGCTCGCTGCTGCCCGAGGACCTGGACCGCGACGAGGCGGAGCAGCGGATCGTCAAGGCGATCGGCAAGGGCCTGATGAAGACCATCTCAAAGATGGGGATCTCCACGATCCAGTCCTACTGCGGCGCTCAGATCTTTGAGGCGGTGGGCCTCGATCCGGAGCTGATCGAGCGGCATTTCACGGGCACCGCCTCACGCATCGGCGGGATCGGGCTGACGGAGCTCGCGACCGAGGCGATGGAGCGCCACTACCGCGCCTATCCGCGCACCGAGCGTGACCTGCTGCCGGTCGGCGGGGTGCTGCAGTGGCGCCGCGACGGGGAGCTGCACAACTGGAACCCGGACACGATCGCCAAGCTCCAGCACGCCGTGCGCAACGAGGAGGGTGACCGCTGGCGCACCTACTCGGAGTTCTCAAAGCTCGCCAACGACGAGGCCGCCCGCCGTTCCACGCTGCGGGGCCTGATGCGCCTGCGCACGCTCGCGGAGCCGCTGCCGCTGGACCAGGTGGAGCCGGCGGCGCAGATCGTCAAGCGCTTCACCACCGGCGCGATGTCACTGGGCGCGCTCAGCCGCGAGGCGCATGAGACGCTCGCGATCGCGATGAACCGGATCGGCGGCAAGTCCAACACCGGTGAGGGCGGCGAGGATCCCGAGCGCTTCGCGGATGAACGCCGCTCAAAGATCAAGCAGGTCGCCTCCGGACGCTTCGGCGTGACCGTCCACTACCTGGTCAACGCAGACCAGCTGCAGATCAAGATGGCGCAGGGCGCCAAGCCCGGGGAGGGCGGACAGCTGCCGGGCCACAAGGTCGACGACTACATCGCCCGGATCCGGCACTCGACCCCGGGCGTCGGCCTGATCTCGCCGCCGCCGCACCACGACATCTACTCGATCGAGGATCTCAAGCAGCTGATCTATGACCTGCGCTGCGCCAACCCGACCGCCAGTGTCTCGGTCAAGCTCGTCAGTGAGGTCGGGGTCGGCACCGTGGCCGCCGGCGTCGCCAAGGCCAACGCGGACCACGTCACGATCTCCGGCGGTGAGGGCGGCACCGGCGCCTCGCCGCAGTCATCGATCCACGGCGCCGGCGTGCCCTGGGAGATCGGCCTGGCAGAGACCCAGCAGACGCTGATGCTCAATGACCTGCGCAGCCGCATCACGGTCGAGGTCGACGGGCAGATGAAGACCGGCCGTGACGTGGTCATCGCGGCGCTCTTGGGCGCGGATGAGTTCGGCTTCTCCACCGCCCCGCTGATCGCGATGGGCTGCGTGATGATGCGCGTCTGCCATCTCAACACCTGCCCGGTGGGCGTCGCCACCCAGGACCCGGAGCTGCGCGCGCGGTTCCGCGGCACCCCGGACCACGTGATCAACTACCTGATGAACGTCGCCGAGGAGGCGCGGCGCCTGATGGCGGCGCTCGGAATCCGCCACTTCGAGGAGCTGATCGGTCGCAGCGACCTGCTGGACATGCGCGAGGCGATCGAGCACTGGAAGGCCAAGCGGGTCGACCTCACGATGGTGCTGGCCGCTCCGGACGTCCCGCCGGGGGTGCAGCGCCGCCGCACGCGCGGCGCGGAGCCGGTGCTGGATGACGCACTGGACTGGGAGATCGTGCGTCACTGCGCGCCCGCGCTGGAGCGTCGTGAGCAGGTCAGGCTCGGCCCGATCGGACTGCGCAACACCAACCGCGCGGTCGGCGGCATCCTCTCCGGCGAGATCGCCCGTCGCCACGGTGCGGCCGGCCTGCCCGAGGGCACCGTTGAGCTGCAGTTCACCGGCTCCGCCGGGCAGAGCTTCGGCGCGTGGCTCGCCCCCGGGGTGAGCGTCGCGCTGCGCGGCGAGACCAACGACTACGCCGGCAAGGGCCTGTCCGGAGGCGTGCTCTCGGTCAGGCCTCCGGAGACCGCGCTGTTCCAGGCCGAGGAGAACATGATCGTCGGCAACACCGTGCTCTACGGGGCCACCGCCGGCCGCGCCTTCTTCCGCGGGCTCGCGGGGGAGCGCTTCGCCGTGCGCAACTCCGGTGCCAGCGCGGTGGTGGAGGGTGTCGGGGACCACGGCTGCGAGTACATGACCGGCGGGCGTGTGGTTGTGCTCGGTCCCACCGGGCGCAACTTCGCCGCGGGCATGAGCGGCGGCATCGCCTACGTGCTCGATTTCGACGGCCGCTTCGCCCAGCGCTGCAACACGGAGCTGGTGGACCTCGATCCGGTCACGGAGCAGGATGATGAGGAGCTGCGTGCGCTGATCTCCGAGCACGCTCAGCGCACCGGCTCGCTGGTGGCCCGCAACCTGCTCTATGAGTGGGATCGCGGCGGGCGTGAGAAGTTCGTCAAGGTCATGCCGCGGGACTTCAAGCGCGTGCTGGCGCAGCTGTCAAACCGGTCAGCGGTGGAGGTGTGAGACATGGGTGAGCTCGGAGCGTTCCTGAAGATCCACCGGGTCGGCTTTGACAAGCGTGACCCCGGTGAGCGGGTCGCGGATTACCACCAGTACTTCGCGTTGCAGCCGGAGCAGGAGCTTCAGCGGCAGGCCTCGCGCTGCATGGACTGCGGCGTCGCCTTCTGTCACGAGGGCTGCCCGCTGGGCAACCTGATCCCGGACTGGAATGACCTCGTGTATCGCGGTAAGTGGCGCGAGGCGGCGGACCAGCTGCATTCCACCAACAACTTCCCCGAGTTCACCGGCCGGATCTGCCCGGCTCCGTGCGAGTCCGCGTGCGTGCTGGCGATCAACGATGAGTCGGTCACGATCGAGCAGATCGAGATGGCGATTGCCGAGCGGGCCTTCGACGAGGGCTGGGTGGTCGCCGAGCCACCGAGCCGACGGTCCGGCAAGACCGTCGGCGTGATCGGCTCCGGTCCCGCCGGCCTGGCCGTGGCCGCGGAGCTCAACCGCTGCGGGCACCTGGTGACGGTCTACGAGCGCGATGAGGCGCCGGGTGGGTTGATGCGCTTCGGGGTGCCCGACGCAAAGCTGGAGAAGCAGGTCATCGACCGGCGCGTGGCGCTGCTCGAGCAGGAGGGCATCAGCTTCGTCTACGACGTGGAGGTCGGCAGCGACCTGACCGTCGCGGAGTTGCGTGAGCGTCACGATGCGATCGTGCTCGCCGTCGGCTCGCGCGTCTCGCGTGACATCGACGCTCCCGGGCGTGAGCAGGCCGGCATCCACCTGGCGATGGACTACCTCTACCAGCGCAACCGCTGGGTGGCCGAGCACGAGGGCCGGCGCTTCCGTCCCACCGATCCGCAGCGGCGGATCAGCGCCGCCGGCAAGCGCGTGATCGTGATCGGCGGCGGCGACACCGGCATGGACTGCATCTCAAACGCGCACCGCGAGGGCGCCGCCAGCGCCGTGATCCTCGACGTCTACCAGCAGCTCAGCCAGGACGATCCGCGCCATCCCTGGCCGCTGCCACCCAAGCGCACGCCCGCGACCTACGCCCTGGACGAGGGTGGCAAGCGCCGCTGGGGAACGGAGGTGACCGGCTTCCGAGGGCATGACGGTCACGTCACGCACGTCTATGCGCGGCAGGTGACCGGGGCATCCTCGCGCGACCTCACCCCGGTTCCCGGCAGCGAGTTCGTGCTCGAGGCGGATCTGGTGCTGATCGCGATCGGCTTTGAACACGCGGAGCACGAGGGGCTGATCAGCGAGCTCCAGGTGGCGCTCGATGACCGCGGCAACATCCGCACGGAGCGCACCTACAAGACCTCGCAGGAGGGCGTGTTCGCCTGCGGCGACGCGCGCATCGGGCAGTCGCTGGTGGTCACCGCGATCGCCGAGGGACGCAAGTGCGCGCGGGTCGTCAACAAGGCGCTCGGCGGGGCGCCGATGGATCAGGACCGTGAGCTGCTGGCGATCGGCGCGTGGAGCGGCGAGCCTGACCGCTCGCTGCGCCATGAGGCGGAGGCCGCCGGCACGGTGCGGCCCGGCGAGCAGTTCTTCACCGGCCCGGGCAGCCGCGGTCGTTAGCGGTCAGCCTGCGGGATCTCAGTGGATCCGGGGCGGCGCCGGGGGCGGGCCGCGTCGGCCTCGCTGCGGGTGGCAGCGGCAGGCCACGCCTGGGGTGCGCGTGCCCGCCGGGCGCCGTCGCCGACGGGCGGTCGCGGGCCGGTAGCGGGACGGGTCACGGTACGGGTCACGGTACGGGTCACGGGACGGGTCGTTGGCGCTCTTTCGGACTTCTTAGTGAATAATCGCTTCCGGGGTTAGTACCTTTAGCCTGTATCACCTTGGGTGGGAGAAACTCGCCCATGTCAGCCAGGGAACTGCGCCCCCACTTCCTTGGCTAGCCGGGGGGCCCGGATGGATCCGGGCCCCCCGGCACCTTTAAGCGACCGCTCGCCCGCGCCCTCGCCCCGGCTGGTTGCGGTCGACTGTCGCCCTCCGGTGGGCGTGATCGGCGCCGGCGTGCAAGGATTTCAGGGTGCCCAGCTTCTGTCGCCACAACCGGCTCGTTCAGAACTGCACGATCTGCTCCCGCGAGCAGAACGTGCAGATGCGTCCGATCGTCTCGGGCGGGTCGGCTGCGCAGGAGCGCCATCCCGCGCCGCGCACGGATGAGCAGGCCCTCGCGCAGCGCGCACAGCGGCCCGCCAAGCGCGTCGCCGCGCAGGGCCTCAGCTCGGCGCGTCAGGGCTCAGGGGGCGTGCGGGTGCGGCGCCTGGCACGCGGTGCTGACGACGGCTTCCACTCGCCGCTGGTGCCCGGCCTGCGCTCCAGTGAGGACGCCCGCCGCCTGGCGGAGGAGATCGCGCTGGCAGCCACGCGGCTTGACGCGATCAGCGACGCCCCCGACGGTGTCTGGCATGAGCTCGCGGACACCGGCGTCGATCTCGAGGAGCGCTCCTGGCTCGCGTTCCTCACCGCTTACATCGGGCCGCTGGAGTCCGAGGAGCCGTTCGCGCTGATCACCGCCGCGCGCTGCAGCTGGTCCTCTGGCGCGGATCCCGACTGGAGCGTCGCCCAGGCCGGTCCACGCGGCGCCTTCGACGCCCAGCGAGCCCCGGAGACGCTCGAGGCCTACCGCGCCTGGGTGCAGCGCTCCGGCTCCCAGCAGGCCGCCTACACGGGGGAGCCCACGTGGAGCGCGGAGCGGCGCTTTGCGCGCATCTATGAGCGCCTGGCGCTGCCGGGGCTGACGCGCGACGCACGCTTTGAGCTGCTGGTCCTGCTGGGGCGCTCCGGCGCCTATGAGCTGCGTGCCGGGGCGCTGCAGCTCGGCGGTGAGAACGAGGCCACCTGGGCTGCCAAGCGGGCGCTGGGGATCGGTGATCCGCTGCTGCTCGAGCGTCGCGCCGCTGAGCTGGCCTCCGCCTGCGATGTGGAGCTGGAGGCGCTGGACCTGGCGTTTGACAGCTGGGGCTCCGGCAGGCGCCTGCGCGAGGGGCTGGCGACCGGCGTGGAGCCTGAGCCCGAAGTGCTGCAGCGCGCGCTCGCCGCTCTGCGTCTGTAGGGCACGAACCTGGGGCCATGCAGGGACGTCGTCAGCGGGCTCCAATTTCCTGCCTGTCCGTCCGGGGGGCTCCATACATTGTGCCCGTTCATCCGTTGCGACGCCGGAGCGTCAATGTCACTCTGCTTCATCGAACCACAGGACGCCATACGAGTCATCGCCGATTCTGTCGGGCGTGAAGCGCGTCGCCAGATCCTCGGTGAGGTAGTGGGTGCGTGGGTCGACGAGATCCCCGAGCCGGATCTCCTCTCGCACTACGCCAAGGCGATCGCGGACCTCGATGAACACGACCTCTCGCTGCTGGCGGCCTGGCACGCCTCGCTTGAGGTGGGACATCCGATCCCGAGCAAGGAGTTCCTCGTCAACGTCTTCCCGTCGCTTGGGGAGAACCGCCGCGAGGCGCTCCGGATCGCCGCCGGATTCCGTGGCGAGGAGGCCTTCGACGCCGGTGTCGGTGAGGACGAGGCGCTCGACACAGTGCTCCCCTGGCTCTCTCAGGAGCGCTGCGTCCAGCTCGCCGGTGAGTGCCTCGAGCTCTACTGCTGGGACCGGCTCGGCAGCGAGAACTGACCTGCCGGGCTGGCGCCGCGCCGAGCAGTCCACGACGTCGCGCATCCCCCGACGTCTCTCAGATTTCGCTCGCTATTTCAGCTCTTGTGGCGCGTCACCGCTTTCGCGCCCCGCGTCTCAGATCACGCGCTCGGCGCAATCTCTCCTGATCCGCGAACCCGCAGACTCATCCCAATCATCTGGGTACGGGGACGAAGGTCCTGGCCGTCCATGAGCTCGAACAGGCGCCTGCAGGCCAGGGCGCCGATCGCCGTCGGATCCTGGGAAACGACCGTCACTGCCGGCTCCAGCAGGTCCGCGAGCATGAAGTCGTCAAGCCCCACCAGTGCGATTCGGTGCTGAAGCCCGAGGGCGCGCAGCCCTCGGATTGCGCCGGCCGTGACCAGGTTCTGGCTGGCGAACAGTGCGGTGGGCGCCTGCTCACGGATCAGTTGCTCGGTCACGGTGCGCGCGCTGAGTTCGTCGTGCAGATCCCAGCGAACCAGGCGCTCATCTACGCTCAACCCGGCCTGCGCCAACGCGCTGGCGTAGCCGTCGAAGCGCTGGGCGGCGGTTTGGATCGAGCGCACGTCACCGAGGAAGGCGATCCGACGGTGACCGTGCTCGATCAGATGCCGCACGCCGGACCTGGCGCCGCCTAGGTTGTCTGAGACCACCGCATCGGCGACCAGGCCACGCGGTGAGCGATCCACGAACACGATCTTCAACCCTGCCTGCTGCTCCGCGGCCAGGTAGCTCTGGTCGTCGCCGCTGGGCATCACTATCAGTCCGTCCACCTGGCGCGAGACGAGCGCCAGCGCGAGCGTGCGCTCTCGGACCGGGTCCTCGTCGATCGAGCCGGCGAACACCGCGACGCCTCGCACCACCGCCGCGTCCTCAATCGCTCGGTGCATCGCGGATGAGAAGGGGTTGGCCACGTTCTCGAGCAGGACCCCGAGTGTCCGCGTGCGGCCGTCGCTGCTGCGCAGGTTGCGCGCCGTGAGGTTGGGCCTGTAGTCAAGCGCACGGGCGGCGCGATGGACTCGCTCAGCCAGGTCGGCCGCCACCGTCGTTTCGCCATTGATCACCCGTGACACCGTCTTCAGGCTCACTCCAGCCAACGTCGCGACATCTCGCATCGTCGGTCTTGAACGTGGGCTGCCAGCCGCTGCGTCCAGCTCACGCCGCTCCTCGGTCAGATCAGACAACGATGTCCAGGCCCTCGCATTGAGCTGACAGCATAACGAGCGAGAGCTCCGGCGCAGGTTGCTTGACAACGTTTTCCTGTCAACGATATAGTCGCTGAGACAACGTTGTCTCCGAGGGAGGAGGCACACCATTTGGGGAAGGAGAGACCCTCATGCTGGATCAGTTGCTCGGGAGCCCTGGGCTCCGCAGGCGTCGGCGCGGTGCGCTGCTCACGCTGTTCGCGGCGGTGGCCGCGCTGACCGTAGCGGCGGTGATCAGCCCGGCATCGCAGGCCAGGACGAGTCACGGGGCTAAGAAGACGGTGAAGGTCGCGTTGATCCTGAAGACGTTCTCAAACCCGTACTTCGTTTCGATGGAGAACAGCGCCAAGGCCGATGCCAAGAAGCTGGGAGTCCAGCTCTCGGTCTCAGCCGGTACCACCGACGGTGACACCGCCACGCAGATCACGGCGATCGACAACGCGATCGCAGCCGGTGACCAGGGCATCATCATCACCCCCAACGGGAACGCGGTCAACTCCGCGATCCTGAAGGCTCGCAAGGCCGGCATCTACACGATCGCGCTGGATACAGCCCCGATCCCGGCCAACACGGTGAACATCACCTACGCCACCGACAACACCGCCGCTGGCAGACTTGACGGTGAGTGGGCCGCCAAGAAGCTCAACGGCAAGCCTGCTGACATAGCCCTGCTGGACCTCTTCAACAACCAGGTCGTGTCAGTCGACATTGACCGAGATCACGGCTTCTTGGAGGGTATGGGGATTCCCGTCGGCAACCCCAACCTCAACGGCAAGGAGCCCAAGAGTGGCACCTACCACGGGCTCAAGGGCGGCTCAGGCAAGTACAAGATCTCCTGCCAGCTGCCAACACAGGGTGCAGAT
>JAJZDA010000113.1 GCA_021851525.1 Actinomycetes bacterium
GTCGCGGCCGTCGGGATGCCCAGCGCCTGGCGGCTGGAGCGGCGCCTGCGGACGGGCGACTGAGGCCCGCGGAGGGCTGCTGAACCCGCACCTGCGGCCGGGCGGCGCTGCGCCGCCGGCCGACAGCCGCCTGCATGCCCACCTGCGGCGGGCGACGATCAGCCGCCTGCCGGCCGAGGGCAGTGGCCCTGCCGTGATGCGCCCTGCGATCAGCGGGTGGCTCGCGCTCCTGGGAGCCGCGGGCCGCCCACTGATCCGGTGAGCGAGCTTTTCACAGCTTCTTGGCGACCCGCCCGCGATCACACCGACGCAGCGGACATACTGGATGCGATGCCCGACGATTCCGCCGCCGCACAGCTTGCGCGCGCCCTGATCAGCGCTGGGCGTTGGAGCGCTCGGCAGGTGCGTGGCGAGGTGGTCCGCCGGGTCGGTGGGGCGGCGCGTGCGCGCGTGGTGACGATCTTCGGGCTGGTGCTGGCGCTCAACGGAGCGGACCAGGCGACGATCGGCGCGATTGCGCCTGAGTTGCACACCGCCCTGCGCATCAGCACCACCGAGATTGGCCTGCTGAGCTCGGCGTCGCTGCTGGTCGGTGCGATCACCACGATCCCGGTGGGCCTGTTCGTCGATCGCCTGCAGCGCATCCCGTTGCTGGCGGCGAGCATCGTCCTGTGGAGCGTGGCGTCGCTGCTCAGCGCCTTCGCCGGCAGCTATTTCATGCTGCTGGTCACGCGCCTGTTGCTGGGTGCGGTGGTGGCGACCGCCGGGCCGGCGATCGCCTCGTTGACCGGGGACTACTTCCCCTCGGGGGAGCGCGCGCGGATCTACTCGTACATCCTGGGCGGCGAGATCGCGGGCAACGCGCTGGGCTTCATCGTCTCCGGGAACGTCGCCAACGCGATCGGCTGGCGCTTCTCGTTCGTGCTGCTGGCGATCCCCGGGTTCTTCCTGGCGCGTGAGCTGCATCGCACAGTGCCGGAGCCGCTGCGCGGGGGGCAGAGCCGCCTGGAGCGCGGGGTGGAGGATCTGGTCCAGGCCGCCGCCGAGGCGCGCGCCAACGCCCACGCCGACTGGCTGGGGCCCGACCACGACATCGCTCCGCAGCACGATGAGATGGCGCGGCTGGCGGCCAAGCGCATGGGCGTGAGGGCCGACCCCGACCTGATCCTCGATGAGGACCCGCGCACGCTCACGCTGCTGGACTCGGTGCGCTACGTGCTCTCGATCCCGACCAACGTGATGATGATCATCAGCTCATCGCTGGGCTACTTCTTCTTCTCCGGGCTCTCGACGTTCGCGTTGCTGTTCGTGATCGGCCATTACGCAGTGAGCCAGACCACCGCCTACCTGGTGCTGGCGCTGCTGGTCGCCGGCGCGTTGGTGGGCACGCTGGTCAGCGGCTGGCTCAGCGATGTGCTGGTGCGCCGAGGCTTCCTCAACGGCCGCGTCTGGCTGCCGGCAGTCTGCTACCTGGCCGCCTCGGTGCTGCTGATCCCCGGGTTCCTGTCCAGTCACCTGACCCCGGCCATCTGGTTCGATGTGGCCGGTGCCGCGCTGATCTCCGCAGCCAACCCGCCGCTCGACGCCGCCCGCCTGGACATCATGCCGGCCGGGCTGTGGGGTCGCGCGGAGAGCGTGCGCACCACGATCAGGTCACTGGCGCAGGCGCTGGCGCCGCTGGTGTTCGGCGGTCTCGCGGGACTGATCGCCGGCATCTTCCCCAAGCAGGCGCCGATCGGCACGCACCCGCACACGGTCGATGCGAGCACCGCCAGAGGCCTCGAGTTCACCTTCCTGATCCTGCTGGTGACGCTTGCGGGCGGGGGTCTTGCGCTGCTGCGGGCGCGCTTCACCTACCCGCGCGATGTTGCCACCGCAGCCGTCTCCCATCAGGGCTCAGGCGCCCCGAGCGTCTCCGGGATGGCGACCCACACACGGGTTCACCGGGCCGCCCGGCCCGCTGGCCGGCGGCCCGCCCCACGCCGCACACCGTGAGCCCGCCGGCAACCGCGGACCGCGGGGCGCGGGGCGTCGGTCTGTGATACGGGCTTCCGTTGAAGGGTCGGCTATATTGCCGTGACCTTGCCGGGACCAGTAACAACTGCCAGCACGGAACCGCCGGTCGAGCAACTCCCGCCCGCCGCGCCGCAGCTCTCAGCCAAACAGGCGCGCCGCGTCCGCTCCCTGGATCAGGGGGATGTGCGACCGGTCTCGATGCCCCTCATCGACCGTGTCGCGAGCGCGATCGTCACCGGGGTGCCGCCGGTGCTGGTGCTGATCGGCGCGTACCTGGGGTGGACCAACCACCTGCTGGTGTGGCAGGACCTTGTGGTCTTCGCGATCTGTTACGCCGGGATCGGGATGGGGATCACGGTGGGCTTTCACAGGCTGCTCACGCACCGCAGCTTCAAGTGCAACCGCTGGTTGCGCGCGTTCTTCGCGGCGCTCGGGTCGGCTGCCGCCGAGGGCCCGGTGATCGACTGGGTCGCAACTCACCGCAAGCATCACCAGTTCTCCGACGAGCCTGGTGATCCGCACAGCCCGCACACCGGGGAGCACCACGGCTTCCGGGGCGCGCTGGCCGGTCTGTGGCACGCGCATCTGGGGTGGGTCTTCAGTGACATGGAGGTCGCCGATGAGGAGCGCTACGCCAAGGACCTGCTCGCAGATCCGCTGCTGGTGTTCGTCAACAACACGTTCTTCCTCTGGGTGGTGGCCGGGCTGGCGCTGCCGTTCGGGCTCGGTGTGGCGCTCAGCGGCACGATCGACGGCGGCCTCACCGCGCTGCTCTGGGGCGGCGCGATGCGCATCTTCCTGATGCACCACGCGACCTTCAGCATCAACTCGCTGTGCCACTTCTTCGGCAGCCAGGATTACGAGACCACCGATGAGTCGCGCAACCTCAGGTGGCTCGCGATTCCCACCTGGGGCGAGGCGTGGCACAACACCCACCACGCCTTCCCGACCTCCTACCGTCATGGCGCTGACCGCGGCCAGATCGACCTCAGCGCTGAGTTCATTGAGCTCCTGGAGAAGGTCGGGCTGGTGTGGGACGTGGTGCGGATCCCCGAGGAGAAGCGTCACCGCAAGGCTCGTGGCGCGGCGGTCTGAGGCGTGGCGTTCTCCAACACAGCCGCGCTGCGGCTCGAGCTCGAGCGTGCGCTTCCGGAGCGGCCGTTCACCGTCGAGTTCTGGGATGGGAGCCGCGTTGCCGCGACCGTCAACCCGGCTCCCACGTTCTTCATCCGCTCGCCACGCGCGCTGGCCCACGTGGTGCGCGCACCGGGTGAGCTCGGTCTTGGCCGCGCCTACGCCCAGGGACTGATCGAGACCGACGACCTGGATGCGGCGCTGCTGCTGGTCGACAGCTTCCAGGCGCCACGGCTCTCACCGGGCACGATCGCGAGGCTCGGCCTGGGCCTGCTGCGAGCGACCGGCCTGACGCTGCCGCCGGCGGTCCCGCAGACGGAGCTGCGGTTGCGTGGCGAGCGCCACACGGTCGCCCGCGACCGGCGCGCGGTGCGCCATCACTATGACGCCGGGAACGACTTCTTCAAGCTGTTCCTGGATCCCTCGATGACCTACAGCTGCGCCTACTGGCGGGGCGGCGCCACCACGCTGGAGGAGGCGCAGAAGGCCAAGCTCGACCTGATCTGCAAGAAGCTGGACCTGCAGCCCGGTGAGACGCTGCTGGATGTCGGCTGCGGCTGGGGGAGCATGGCGCTGAACGCCGCCCGCGAACGGCAGGTCAAGGTGCTCGGCATCAGCCTCTCCGAGCCTCAGGTGCAGGAGGCGCGCCGTCGCGCCTCTGAGCAGGGGCTCAGCGAGCTTGTGGAGTTTGAGGTGCGTGACTACCGGGAGCTCGGTGACCGTCAGTTCGACGCGATCTCGAGCATCGGCATGGTCGAGCATGTGGGGGAGGAGCGCATCGACCTCTACATGAGCACCCTGCACGGCCTGCTGCGTCCCGGCGGGCGTCTGCTGAACCACGGAATCGCCAAGCTGGCCGACTTCGACACCCGTGACGAGGGCGCGTTCTCGGAACGCTTCGTCTTCCCCGACGGCGTGCCGCTGCCGCTCTCGAGGATCGCCAAGGCGATGGAGCGCACCAACCTCGTGGTCCAGCATGTCGAGGGGATCGGACCCGACTATGCGCTCACGATCACCGAATGGATCAAGCGCTACGAGGAGCGCTACGACGAGGCCGTGAAGCTCGCCGGTGAGGAGCGCGCGCGCGTCTGGAAGCTCTACCTGCGCGCCGCGCGGCAGGGCTTCACGACCAACTGGGCGACCGTCTTTCAGGTGCTGGCCAAGCGGCTCTGAGACCCGCTGGGTCACCTCGCGTCTTGCCGTGTTGCAGCGGCGCTCTGGCGCAGCCGCCGGGAGCTGGGGCGCGAGCCGTCACGACTGCAGCTTGCCGGCGGCCGTGCCGATAGAGGAACCCATGGTGGAGATGGAGCGTTGAGCAATAGGACGCGGGGGCGCTCGTGAGGATGCGAGCGCTGGTCTTCCTGGCGTGCGTGGCGGGCTGCGTGGCCTGCTCGGGCGCGCTGGCCAGTACGCCGGCAATGGCCGCCACGCTCTGCACCGCAGGCAGTTGGTCAGCCAGCGGTACCGAGCCCTGCACGCCCGCGTCACCGGGGAGCTTCGTGGCGGCTTTCGGTGCCACGTCTGCGACCCTCTGCTCCCCTGGCTACTACCAGCCGCTCGGCGGGCAGTCGAGCTGTGACGCGACCGACGTCGGTCACTACGCGGCCAGCTACGGTTCCGACGCGCAGCAGTCCTGCCAACCCGGGTACTACCAGCCCCTTCAACATCAGACCAGCTGCCTGCAGGCCTCGCCGGGGAGCTATGTCAGCGGTGCCGCCGCCGGCTCTCAGAGCTCCTGCTCACCGGGATCCTACAGTGCCGGGAAGGCCGCCAGCAGCTGCACGGCGGCGGATCCTGGAAGCTACGTGGCGGGGTCCGGGGCCAGCTCGCAGAGCGCCTGCGCGGCCGGGTACTACACAGCGCAGGGCGGTGCCGCCAGCTGCGCGGCGGCCTCCGCCGGGTACTACGTGGCGTCGTCGGGAAGTGCTTCGCAGAGCGCCTGCCCGCCGGGCAGCTACGCCGCTGCAAGTGCGGCTGTGAGCTGCGCGGCAGCCGCGCCCGGCCACTACGTCTCAGCGGCGGGTGCCGGCGCGCAGGCCGCCTGTCCCGCCGGGTCCTTTGCCGGCGCCAGTGGGGCGGTCAGCTGCACGCCTGCGGCGGCCGGGCACTACGTCTCGGCAGCGGGTGCGGGCGCGCAGGCCGCCTGTCCCGCCGGGTCCTTTGCCGCGGCCAGCGGGGCGGTCAGCTGCACGCCCGCGGCGGGCGGGTACTACGTCGCGGCTGCGGGTGCCAGCGCGCAGACACCGTGCCCCGCCGGCGCGTACGCCGGGCCGGCGGCCAGCGCCTGCACCGCGTGCCCGCCGGGCACGGTGAGCCAGGCGGGAGCCCTCGCCTGCAGCGCCGGGACGGCCACCATCGCCTCCGCGTCAGCCTCGAGCGCGCGTGGTGTGCGTGCCGCCCTGATCGCCACCTCCGCCGGCAGATTGCGGATCGTCGCGACGATCGTGAGGGTCGTCGGTCACGGTCGCGTGCGACCGCTGGGGCGCCTGGCGGTCGGCTCGCGGGTGCTGCACGGGGCCGGGCGGGTCGTGTTCGCGCTGCGCGTGAGGCTGCGCGGGCGGCGCCTGCTGCTGCGGCGTCTGCGCTCACGCGGGCGCAGACTGGACGTGCGCATCACGGTGGTGTTCGTCGCGGCCGGGAGTCACCGCAGGGTCGTGCTGGTTCGCACGCTCAGGTTGCGCTGAGCGCCCGGGCAGCCGGGGCCGTCAGCGTTGTGTGGGGGCACCGGCGCCGAGTGACTCGCGACCGTGGGGCGCATCGAAGTCAAGCGCCGGCATCACCGCCACCAGCCCGTGCGGGTTGAGTCCCGGGTGCGTGCGGTAGTAGTGGTCGCGGATCTCGGTGAAGGAGACCGTTTCACGGATCCCCGGCCACTGGTAGAGGTCGCGCAGGTAAGGCCACAGATGCCGGTACTCGGAGAGCTTGCGGATCGAGCACTTGAAGTGGATCTGGTAGACGGCATCGAAGCGGACGAGCGTCGTGAAGAGCCGCCAGTCGGTCTCCAGTGGCTGAACACCGAACAGGAACCTGCGCTGCGCGAGGCGCCCATCGAGCTCATCGAGCACCGCGAAGAGCTCCAGCACCGCGCGCTCATAGGCCTGCTGGCCGGTGGCGAAGCCGGCGCGGTACACGCCGTTGTTGACGTTGTCATAGATCAGTGAGTTGAGCGCGTCGATCTCCGCGGCGTGCGCCGCCGGGTAGAGCTGCACCGGGTGCTGGGCCAGCGGCGCGAACACCGTGTGCAGCATGCGCAGGATCTCCGAGGACTCGTTGTTGACGATCGTGGCGCGCTCACGATCCCACAGCACCGGCACCGTCACGCGCTGCGAGAAGCCCGGATCGACGCTCAGGTACGCCTCGGCGAGCAGCTTGAAGCCGTTGACCGGGTCCTCATAGCATCCGGGGGTGGTGAACGCCCAGCCGCGCCCATCGCGGATCGGGTCCACGTAGGAGACGGTGATGGCTTCCCGCAGGCCCATCAGCTCGATCCCGATCAGCGCGCGGTGCGCCCAGGGGCAGGCGCGGCAGACGTAGAGGTGATAACGACCCGCCTGTGGCTCAAAGCCGCTGGCACCGTCGGCCGTGACCCATTGACGGAAACGGCTCTCCTGGCGTTCGAAGGCGCCGTCGCGCTGCTCCTGATCCCCGAGCCGGAAGGCGTCGTGCCGAGCGGACATGCTGGGACTTTAGCCAGATCCGGCGCCGGCCAGGGCACCGGCCCGGGCACCCGACAGTAGGATCCCCGCGTGCGCGCGCGCGTCAACGTCGAGCAGAGCGGGTCGGGGGAGGCGCTGGTTCTGATCCACGGGATCGCCACCGACCTGCGCATCTGGGACGCGGTGGTGCCCGAGCTGGCAGCCTCACGCCGCGTGATCACGCTCGACCTGCCCGGCTTCGGCGCCTCCGCACCGCCCGGCGCCGGTTTCGAGCTGGAGGCGGTTGCGCTGCGGGTCGCCCGCGCGCTGGCGGCGCGCGGGATCAGCGGCCCGCTGGATCTGGTCGGGCACTCGCTCGGCGGCGGTGTGGCAATCACGCTCGCGGCGGCGCGTCCGGCTCTGGTCAGACGCCTGATCCTCGTGGCCCCCGCGGGCCTGCGCCCGTTCCCCGCGCCGGTCTCGCGGCTGCTGTCCGGGTCTGCGGAGCTGGCGCTGGCCACGCGCCGCCGCGCCGCACCGCTCAGCGAGATCGCGTGGGGGCGGCGCCTGCTGATGCTGATGACCGCGGCCGACGGTGGCGCCCTGGACGCCGCGGTGGCGCGGCGGATGGTGCAGGCCTCGGCCGGCGCGCGGCGCACCGCGGCCGCGCTGGCGACCATCACCAGCGCGGATCTGCGCCCGCTGCTGGGGGAGTTGGCGGTCGCGCTCGGGGTGATCTGGGGGGAGCGCGACCGCACGATCCCGGTGCGCCTGCTCGACCAGCTGCGGGCGCTGCGCCCTGACCTTCTGAGCGTCACGATCGCGCACGCCGGGCATGTGCCGATGGTCGAGCGCCCGCGGGAGTTCTGTGCGGCGCTCGAGCGGCTGTTGCGCGAGCTGCCGCTCGCGCAACAGCCGCTCGACCACGCGGCGCTTCTCAGAAACTGACCATGTCCGTCCTGGAGCTGCCGTATCTTGCGTGCTGCAGGGACTTTCCCACGCGAACGCGATGCGCCCTCGACCCCAAGAACGCCGCGCCGTGGTCCGCCTGCCCGACGGGCGGCGGCTCAGCTACACGGACGTCGGGCCGCCCGACGGCGTCCCCGTGCTCTACTGCCACGGCGCGATCGGCACGTCGCTCGACGCCACGCTGGACATTGCGCAGCTCACCGCGCGCCTGGGTGTGCGTTGCGTCGCGCCGAGCCGTCCGGGGATCGGCGGCTCGGATCCGCAGCCGGGGCGGGCGCTGACGGACTTCGCCGCGGATGTGCTGGTGCTGGCGGATGAGCTGCGGCTGGAGCGCTTCTTCGTGGTAGGCGTCTCGGCCGGCGGTCCGTACGCGCTGGCGCTGGCGCACGCGCTGGGTGAGCGCGTGCTGGGCGTGGCGGTCTGCAGCTCGCTGTCGCCCGGCGGCGCCCCGCACCGCACCGCCGGGGTGCGGCGGCGCACGCGCTGGGCGCTGGCGTTCCTGGCCGCGCACCCCGAGCCCTGCCGCCGGGTCGGTGATCTGGTGCTGCCGCTGCTCACCCGCCATCCGGGGATCGTCGGCCGTGTGATCGCCGCGCACGCGGACCCCGGTGAGCGCGCCAGGCTGGCGCGCGAGGCGTCGCGCACCGCGGTCTGCCAGAGCTTCCTGGAGGCGGCCGGCGGCGGGGTGGACGGGCTGATCGGCGACTACCTGACGTATGTGTCGGGCTGGGGCTTTGAGCTGCGCGAGGTGGCTGCGGAGGTGCACATCTGGCATGGCGCACGGGACCCGCTGGTGCCGGTTGAGCACGCGATGCAGATGGCCGCGGCACTGCCCCGCTGCCAGGTCTTCATCGACCCCGCAGAGGGCCATCACTTCTTCCGCTCGAGCCTCGAAGAGATCCTCGGCACGCTGCTCACGGTGCAGCGGCCCGCCCGGCACGAGGCGCCGAAGCCGGGGATCGCGCGCCGCCGCGGCGATCAGCTACTGCAACCGCGCAACTGATCGCCGGCCGCGCATCGCCGGCCGCACACTGTCGCCGCGCTCGTGGCCGGCCGCCGTACGGCTTCGCACGATTGCGAAGCTTGCTCCAGTGGTGTGTGAGAGCTGCGCGAATTATGTGCGAAGTGTGCGCGAATGTGGTTATATTGCGCGCCGTGACGCACTTCTCAACCGAGCTCGCCAGCCAGCCGGCCGTCTGGCGCCAAGCACAAACACTCAGCGAGCGCCTGCGCGCGCTGCTGCCGGCGGACGGCACCCGGGTCGGCATCCTCGGCTGCGGGACCTCGCTCTATGTCGCCCAGGCAGTCGCCTGCCACCGGGAGCGCCAGGGCGCCGGCGAAACAGACGCCTTCCCCGGCTCCGAGCTGCCGGCCGGGCGAGCCTGGGACGCCGTGATTGCGATCTCACGCTCGGGCACCACCACCGAGATCATCGACGCGGTCCGCGGGCTGCCGTCGGGCACCGACGTGCTGGGCATCGTCGGTGAGTCCGGCTCCCCGCTGGGAGAGCTGCTCAGCGCTGAGCTGGAGCTCCCCTTCGCGGATGAGCGCTCGGTCGTGCAGACGCGCTTCGCCACCACCGTGCTGACGCTGCTGCTCGGCGCCTACGGCTGGGATGTGGAGGCGTCCGCGCAGCGCGCGGAGCGCCACCTCGGCGAGTCGCTGCCGGAGTGGGCCGGTGAGATCCAGCAGTTCGTCTTCCTGGGACGCGGCGTCGGGGCGGCGCTGGCGAACGAGGCAGCCCTGAAGTTCCGTGAGATCCTCGCCACCTGGAGCGAGGGCTACGCCACCATGGAGTACCGGCACGGCCCGATCTCCGCGATCAACGAGCGCAGCCTCGTGTGGATCCTCGATGATCAGGAGCCGTCGATAGACGAGCAGATCCGCGCCACCGGCGCACGCCTGATCCGTGGCGAGGGTGACCCGCTTGCGGAGCTCGTGCGGATCCATCGCTTCGCCGAGGGCCTGGTGCGCCTGCGGGGCATCAACCCCGATCAGCCCCCGCACATCTCGCGGTCCGTCGTGCTGGCGGGAGACAGGTAGGCAGCTTGTCCGCGCAGGGGCCGGCAGTCCTCGCGCTCGACATGGGCGCAACCAAGCTCGCGTCCGGGATCGGCCGTGGCGACGGTCAGATGAGCAGGCTGGCGCACGCCCAGACGCACGCCGATCAGGGCGCGCAGGCGGTCCTGCGGCGCGCGCTTGACCTGGCCCGCGGCGTCTACGAGGCTGAGCTGGCCGCCGGCGGGAGCGTGCAGGCGGTGGGCGTGTCGACGATGGGCTACACGTTCGACACGCACGTCGAGCTGGCCACCAACGTTCCCGGCTGGCAGCAGCTGCGGATCCCCGAGGCGCTCGGCGCGACCTTCCCCGGGCTGCCGGTTGTGATCGGCAACGACGTGCACGTCGCCGCGCAGGCGGAGCTGGCCTGGGGCTCACTGCGCGGCGTCGACGACGCCGTCTACATGAACCTCGGCTCCGGGATCTCGGCGGGCATCGTCTGCGGCGGACGCTTCGTGCGTGGCGCCAACGGGGCCGCCGGAGAGGTCGGCTACTCGCTCTTCCGCGGGCAGCCGGAGGAGCTGATGGCGGCCGACGGCGTGGCCCCGTTCGAGCGCTGGTTCGGCGGCGCCGGGGCAGGCCGGCGACTCACCGCGGCGGGCCTGCCGGGCTCTGTGGCCGAGGCCGTGGCGCGCCGTGATGACCCCGCCGCCGCAGCGTTCATCGACGATCTCTGGACCGGGATCGCCGTGATGGCGGCCAACCTCTGCTGCGCGCTGAACCCCAGCGTGCTCTCGCTCGGGGGCGGCTATGTGCGCGCCGAGGCGGGCGTGGTGGCGCAGATCACCGCGCTGCTGGAGCGCGCTGTGCCGTACCCGCCGGCGGTCGTGCGGGCGGCGTTTGGCGCCGACGCATCGCTGCGGGGCGCGGTGGCGATCGCCCTGCAGCAGCTGGGTGGGCGGCGATGATCCTCACCGTCACAGCCAACGTCGCGCTCGACCGCACCTACGTCGTGGACCATCTCCAGGTGGGTGCCGTGCACAAGCTGCGCAGCTGCTTCGCGCAGACCGGCGGCAAGGGCGTCAACGTCTCGCGCAACGTCGCGGCGCTCGGCGGCGAGACGCTCGTCACCGGGCTGCTCGGCGCCGCCGCGCTCGAGCAGGCGACCCGCGAGCTGACCGCGGCCGGCCTGCCGAACGCGTTCTTTGCTGTGGCCGGAGATCCACGGCAGACGGTCACCGTCACCGCGCAGGACGGGAGCACCACCGCCTTTGACGAACCCGGCCCGACCGTCAGCGGCGCGGAATGGGCGTCCTTCGAGCAGCACGTTGGCGGGCTGCTGGACGGCGCACAGATGCTCGTCGTGGCCGGCAGCCTGCCGCCCGGCGGGCCCGAGGATGCGCTGCGCGGGCTCGCCGCGGCAGGCGCGGCGCATGCCGTGCCGGTGCTGCTGGACGCGCGCGGCGGGGCGCTGCGCGCGGCGCTTGACCAGGCGCCGCTGGTTGTGAAGCTCAA
>JAJZDA010000114.1 GCA_021851525.1 Actinomycetes bacterium
CGCCGTGCGCGGCGCCGCCACCGAATTCTGACGCGGAGCTTTGCGCGGGCGCGGGTGCGCCTCCAGGCGCGGGCGCGCCGGCGCCGGCACCAGGCCCGCGGGATCGCGACGAGGCGCACGCGGCGCATGCGTCGTGTGATTCGCATGCGCCGCGTGTTCGTTACTCGCCTCCAGGTGTGCCTGCGATGGCCGCTGGCGCGGGGGCTGGCGTCGGGAGTCGTTGCTGCGCCGCTCGCGGGCGGCGACCGTGGCGGCTGCTGGCGCCATCGTGCTTACCTCAGCTTCCTTGCTGCGCGCAGATGCGCTGACCTGGACCTCGGGTTGGCGGCGACCTCACCGGGGGTGGGGGCAATCGCGCGGCGGCTCAGCAGCTCGGCCTCGGGCTCGTGGCCGCAGACGCAGATCGGGATCTCCGGCGGGCAGATGCAGCCACGGGCGAGCTGCGCCAGGAAGCGCTTCACACGGCGATCCTCCAGCGAGTGGAAGGAGATCACGGCGAGCTTCCCGCCGGGAGCCAGCAG
The DNA here is from genome assembly GCA_021851525.1 of Actinomycetes bacterium. GTDB lineage: Bacteria > Actinomycetota > Thermoleophilia > Solirubrobacterales > Solirubrobacteraceae > Palsa-465. Next base: position 522 of record JAJZDA010000114.1, read on the forward strand.
CTCCCAGGCGAGCGGCAGCGCGGCGTCGATCTGGGCAAGCTCGTCGTTGACCGCGATCCGCAGCGCCTGGAAGGTCCGCTTGGCGGGATGGCCGCCGCCGAACTGCGCTGGGATCGGGATCGCTGACTTGATCACGTCCACCAGTTCCTGCGTGGAGCGCAGCGGCGCGCGCTTGCGCTCGCGGCTCAGCGCCCGCACGATCTGCGGCGCGAACCGTTCCTCACCGTATTCCCGCAGCAGGCTGACCAGCCGCCGCTCATCCCAGGTGTTGACGATCTCAGCCGCGGTGAGCGCCTGGTCGGGATCCATGCGCATGTCCAGCGGCGCGTCATAGGAGTAGGAGAAGCCACGCTCCCAGGTGTCGATCTGCATCGATGACATGCCCAGGTCCATGTAGATCAGGTCGGGCGCCGCCTGCTCATCTCGCAGCTGTTCCAGCGCCGTGACGAAGTCACCGCGGATGAAGCGCGTGGCCGCGTCCAACTCCTCGGCCAGCTCCGCGAAGCGCTGCTCTCCCAGCGGGTCGCGGTCGATGCCGATCAGCGTGCCGCCGGCGCCGAGCCGCTCACCGACCAGCCGTGCGTGGCCGGCGGCGCCGACCGTGCAGTCGACCGCGGTCTGGCCGGCGGAGGGGCTCAGGAGCTCGATCAGCTCACCGGCAAGCACGGGAACGTGCGGAGTGCTCATGTCAATCAGTGTTGTCAAGGCTCGCTGTGATCTCGGGGAACTCGGCGAGGGCCGCGTCGTTGTAGTCGTAGTAGGCAGTGCGGTCCCAGACCTCCAGGCAGGGGCCGGAGCCGGCCACGACCACGTCCTTCTCGAGCCCCGCGAAGACCATTGCCCGGGCGGGGATCATCAGCCTGTTGGCGCTGTCCAGCTCCAGGTCGAAGGCGTTGTTGTGGATCGTGCGCTGCATTTTGCGAGCGCGCGGGGAGAGCGGGTTCGCGTCCGCCATCGCCTGCGCGGCGTACTCCTCGAAGGCCTCGGCCGGCCAGATCGCAAGTGAGCGCGTGCTGCCGGCCTCGATCTCCGGCGTGAGCGCCAGCACGACCCCTCCGGCCAGCGCTGCCCGGTACTTCGCGGGCACCGTCAGCCGGTGCTTCGCGTCGAGCGCGTGTTCGAAGGTTCCGCGGAAGATCAAGGGTTCTCATTCGCCTGGCCGAAAGTGAAACCCGGGTGGCTGGGTGGGAGGTGCCCTGCCACCCGGGTCTCTGCATGCGTGCCCCACGATATCCCACTCTCTCCCACTTTGCAACCCAAAATGGTCCTGTGCCCCACCCTGGCGCGCCCGCGCCCCACCACCCGCTTGCGGGAGGTGAGCGGTCCTCAGCCGGCGTGCGGCACGCCGTCGACCAGCCGGTAGCCGACACCCCAGACGTTGACCACGAAGCCGGTTCCGCCCGCGGCCAGCTTGCGGCGCAGCCGCGAGGCATGCGAGTCCAGCGTGCGGGTGCGGGCCTCCGCGACGCTCTCCCCGTGCCATCCCCAGACGACCCGCAACAGCTCCGCGCGGGAGAAGACCCGCTGCGGGTCACTGGCCAGCGCCCACAGCAACCCAAACTCCTTGTTGGAGAGCCGCAGCTGGTCAGCCCCGAGCCACGCCTGCCGGGCCAGCGCGTCGATCTCCAGGGGTCCGACACGCACGCGGCGCTGCACCGGACCACGCAGCCGCCTGCGCAACAGCGCGCCGATGCGCGCACGCAGCTCCGTGTACGCGCAGGGCGCCGCGACATAGTCATCGCAACCCTGCTCATAGCCAAGCAGCCTGTCCGCACCGGTGTTGCGTCCCGAGGTAACCATCAGCAACAGCTCACTGTCCAGGCGGGAACCGCCGCCCTGAGCGCCTCGGACGTGGCGCAGCAGCTCAAGCGCATCACCGCCCGGCAGACCGCGATCGATGATCGCCAGATCAACCCCTCCGTGGGCGAGCATGCGCGTCGCGCCGGGGACCGAGTCAGCCTCCAGGACCGCGTAGCCATCGGCCGCCAGCTGGTCCGCGAGCGCGATCCTGGCCCCACGGTCGCCGTCGGCCAGGAGGATCGTGACGTCGTTGCAATTCATGTCTCAACAGAGGCGTGAGCGCTCGCGCTCCCGCCCCCCGGCTGCGACAATCGCTCACCCCCAGGCCGCAATCTGGAAGCTTCGTGCAACATCGCGTTCAGGGGCTGCGCGAAGGCAGGAATCGGCCATAAGATGCCGACGGCATGTACCGACGCGGCAACTATTCCTCAGGCGAGGATTTCGTACTGGAGTACGGAGACCTGCGCTTCACATTCAACGAGCGCGACTTCAGCGAACGTTGCGAGCAGGCCGCGCGGCGGCTCGGGTTCATCGGCAACTCGATAGTGGAGCATGAGGTCGAGGACCTGATCAACCTGGTGGTCAACGGCGAGGTCACAGATCCCGCCTCCGCCCTGGGTGAGCACGTCAACGACTGCTGGCCGGAGCTGGTCGGCCCCTCAGATCGCTCGCTGGTGCACTGGCTGCGGCGCCTGATCTTCCGCGGCGCCTGGCTGGACCAGCGCGTGAAGGAGGGTGAACTGGACGTCATCTTCGACGAGCTGGAGGGGATCTTCGTCTACATCCAGCCCGACCGTGGCGGCGAGCCGATTGAGCTGGCTCCCGAGCCGCGCTGGGACCGGGTAGCCTACGTACCCCGCTGATAAGCACAGACCAAGGTCCGGCTAAAGCCCGAATAAGCAGGAAAGTCGTGCTGCCACACGATCTTCACCGGGCGAGCAGCCGACCCGATTAACGACTACGCTCCGCGCCATGAGCGCTCGCATCTGGCTCGTAATTCCCACCTATAACGAATCCGTCAACATCGAGCCGATCCTGCGCGCGGTCGACACGGAGCTGAGGGCCCTTGTCCCCGGCGAGTATCGCGTGCTCGTCGTCGACGACGGCTCACCCGACGGCACCGGCGAGATCGCTGAGCGCGTCGGCGGTGAGCTGGGCACGGTCGAGGTGCTGCACCGTACGACCAAGGACGGTCTCGGCCGCGCCTACATCGCTGGCTTTGAGCAGGCGCTGGCGGCCGGCGCGGAGCTGGTCATCGAGATGGACGCCGACTTCTCACACGACCCCAGCTACCTCAAGGATCTGCTCAAGGCATCAGAGGACGCTGACCTCGTGCTCGGCTCCCGCTATGTGCCCGGCGGAGCGGTGCGCAACTGGGGCTGGCTGCGCAAGCTGCTGAGCCAGGGCGGGAGCACCTACTCGCGGCTGATCCTCGGCGTCAAGGTGCGAGACCTCACGGGCGGCTTCAAGTGCATCCACCGCTCGGTGCTCGAGGCGATCGATCTCTCGACGCTGCGCGCCGATGGCTACGTCTTCCAGATCGAGGTGACCTACCTGGCGATCCGTGGCGGGTTCCGCGTCAAGGAGGTGCCGATCGTGTTCACCGATCGCACGGCCGGGGCCAGCAAGATGTCCTGGCAGATAGCCGTGGAGGCGATGATGCTGGTGCCGAGCCTTCGGCGCGAGCGGCCGCGTCATCTGACACGCTCCTGAGGTTGGCCGTACAGGCGACAAGCATCCAGGTCGCCGAGCGCCCAGCGTCACCGCTGCGCGAGCCCGGTGGCGCGCGGCGCCGGATCGACACCCGGACCGGGGGCGGCATCGCCGCCGTGCTTGGCGTGCCGCTGCTGGCCCTGCTGATCTGCTTTGCGGCAACGCGCACCGGCGTGCTGGTGCCGCAATCCGACAGGCCGCTGCCCAGCTGGCTGGCGGGCCCGATGCAGCAGCTCGGGTTCTACGTCTCCGCCGGGGTGGCGATCGCGATGCTCACCGCGATCTTCGTGCTGTACCTGATCGCCGCGACGCTCGCCGAGCGGGTGCCCGAACGGATGGTGCTGGGAGCGGTGATCGCGTTCAACCTGATAGTGCTGGTCGGGCCGCCGCTGTTCTCCACCGACGTCTTCAGCTACCAGGCCTACGGGCGTCTGCTCACGATCTACCACACCAACCCCTACACGCACGGGCCATGGGCGATGCAGCTGGATCCGATCTACCCGTACATCGGGGCCAAGTGGATCACCACGCCAAGCGTCTACGGGCCGCTGTTCACCCTGCTCAGCGGCGCCTTCGCCGGTGGGTCGATCCCGTTCAGCGAGATCAGCTTCAAGGTGATCGCCGCGGTCTCCAGCCTCGCGGTCGTGTGGATGCTGTGGCGTGCCGCCGACATGCGGCGGGTCAGCCGCGGCCGCGCGGTGGCGCTCTTTGGGCTCAACCCGATGATCACGCTGTTCGGCGTCGGCGGCGCTCACAACGATCTGCTGATGCTGCTGTTCACAACCGCCGGGCTCTACGCCTGGCTGGCCGGACGCGACCTCTCCAGCAGCACGGCGATCGTGGTGGGCACGGCAGTGAAGCTCACCGGCGCGCTGGTGTTCCCGTTCGTCGCGGTCGACGCGCTGCGCCATCACGGCTTCGGTGAGCGCACCCGCAGGTTCGTGCTCGGCGCGGTTCTCAGCAGCGTGCTGATCGCGGTCCCGAGCTTCCTGGTATTCGGCCACGGGCTGCTGCAGATGCTCACCACGCTGCGCGACGTGCAGCGCGACGGGCAGTGGCAGAGCATCCCCGGGTTCTTCCTGAACTTCTTCGGCACCCCCAATACGGTCGCCATCACCAGCGGCCTGGGCGCGATCTTCGCGCTGACCGCAGCCATCCTGCTGCTGCAGGTGTGGCGCGGGAAGCTCGACTGGATCGACGGTGCCGGCTGGGCGACGCTCGCGATCCTGCTGTCCGCGGGGTCACTGCTGCCGTGGTACGTCTCCTGGCTGATGCCGCTGGTCGGCCTGAGCACCAGCCGGCGCCTGTTCAAGGCCTCGATGTGGATGTGCGGGATCGCGGCGTTCATGACCGTGATCACCTACGTGCCCGGCGCTGTCCAGTTCCTGCAGATCCTCTGAGCCGCGGGCCCCGATGTGGCTCAGCCGCCGGCCGGGTTGGGGCCCGTCGAGCGTTGCAGATCGATCTCGAACGGCTCGGGCGCGCGGCTCTGGTCGCCGGCACGCTCGAGCGCCTCGATGCGCACCGCGAGGCTCTTGATCGCGTCCGCGATCGGGTCGGGCAGATGCACCCAGTCGTTGTCCGGGCAGTCAGGCTTGCGCCCCTCCACACGCACCGGGTGGCCGGGGATGCCCACCACCGTGGAGTTGGGCGGAACATCGTGGATCACCACCGTGTTGGCGCCGATCTTCGAACCGTGACCGATCGTGATCGGCCCCAGCAGCTTGGCGCCCGAGCCGATCGTGACGTTGTCCTGCACTGTCGGGTGGCGCTTGCCGGTGGCGAACCCCGTCCCGCCGAGCGTAACCCCCTGATAGATCGTGACGTCGGCACCGAGCTGCGCCGTCTCCCCGATCACCACACCCATCCCGTGGTCGACGAACAGCCCGGGGCCGATGCTCGCGGCCGGGTGGATCTCGATCCCCGTCAGCGAGCGTGCCGCGGCGGCGATCATCCGTGGCGCCACCGGCACTCCGGCGCGCATCAACCGGTGGGCCAGGCGGTGAGCCAACAGCGCCTGCACCCCCGGCCAGGCGAGCAGGATCTCCACGACGCCGACGCCGGCGGCCGCCGGATCCCTGTCCTGCGCCGCGCGCACGTCGCGCCTGACCTCCGTGAGCATCGCTCGCAGCACCGCACTAAGCGCCATCATCAGAGCGTACCGGCGGCGCGAACCAGCTCAGCGACGTGTAGCGCTCACCAGAGTCCGGCACGACAAATGCAATCCGCGCCCTCGTGAACTCGGGGCGCGCGGCGATCTGCAGAGCCGCGTGCGCCGCGGCCCCGCCGGAGATCCCGGCGAGGATGCCCTCCCTGCGCGCCAGGGCCTGCGCGGTCTGCACCGCGTCGTCGTCGGTGACCGTGATCACCTCATCAATGACCTCGCGGTTGAGCACCGCCGGAACGAACCCCGCGCCGATCCCCTGGATGCGGTGCGGCCCGGGACGCCCGCCGGAGAGCACCGGGGAGCTGGCGGGCTCCACCGCCACCACGTGAGCATCCGGCCTGCGCGACTTCAGGTACTCCCCCACCCCGGTGACCGTCCCGCCCGTGCCGACCCCCGCGACGAACACGTCGATGCGCCCGTCGAGCGCATCCCAGAGCTCGGGGCCGGTGCTGGCACGGTGCGCCCCCGGGTTGGCGGGATTGGAGAACTGATCCGGCAGGAACACGTCATCACGCGTGGCCATCGCCCGGGCCGCGGCCACGGCCTCGTTCATGCCACCCATCGACTCCGTGATCTGGAAGCGCGCGCCGTAGAGCGCCAGCAGGCGCTCCCGCTCACGGCTCATCCCCTGCGGCAGCGTGAGCACCAGCTCATAGCCCTTGGCGGCGCAGACGAACGCCAGCCCGATGCCGGTGTTGCCGCTGGTCGCCTCGACGATCGTGGTGCGTCCAGGGGCGATGCGTCCCTCGCGCTCGGCAGCCTCGATCATGGCCGCGCCGATCCTGTCCTTGACGCTGCCACCGGGGTTGAACGCCTCGAGCTTGGCGAACAGCTGCGCTGAGCTGCCGGGCGGAACCATGTGCGAGAGCGCGACCAGCGGCGTGCGACCGACCTGGGCGATGATCGTGTCTGCTGACTGCGCCATGACCAAACCCTACGGCAAGCGCGCGGCGGGCGCGGTGCGCGGTGGCGCAGCTGGCCAGCGAGCGGTCTGAGGACGCCGGCGCAGCGGCGCCGGCGTGCTCAGATGAAGTACATCGTGGTGTGTGCCTCGGCCTCGGCGATGTCGGCGATGGTCCGCTGGGAGAGCACCTCCGCAGCCGCCTGGGCGGCCTGCGCAAAGACCCCGCTGGCGCCCTGCCCGAGCGGTCCGTCAAGCAGCTCGACAACGTCCAGCACCGTTATCTGGCCCGCCGGGCGGGCGAAGCTGTAACCGCCCTTGACGCCCCGCTGGGAACGCAGCAGTCCGGCCCGTCGCAGCACCGCAAACAGCTGCTCCAGGAACTGCGTCGGGATCTCTCCACGTCGTGCGAGCTCCGCGATCGGCACCGGATCGGAGTCGCCCATGCGGTGCAGCTCCACCAGCGCACGCACGGCGTATGGCGATTTACTGGTGATTGAGAGCATTCACGTTCACGGCACGGGTTGGGGCGCGAGGCGTCAGATCCAACCACGCTCGGTGGCGATCAGCACGGCCTGTGCGCGATCCATCGCCCCAAGCTTGCCGTAAACGTTGTGAAGGTGCGTGCGCACGGTGCTCGTCGACAGCCCCAGCTCTGAGGCGATCTGCTTGTAGACCATGCCGCGCGCCAGCCGCTTGAGCACCTCGACCTCCCGGCTGGACATCGGGCACGGGTCGACCTGACGCGGGCGGGAGCTGGCCGCCGCCTGTGGCAGGTCGTACATGATCTGGCGCAGCTCGGCCGGCTTGAGGTTGATCGCCTTGGCCGCATTGAGCAGCTCCGAGGGCGTCACCGGCGCGCCCTGCAGGTAGTGGGCCAGCATGTCCGCGACACGGATGATCGCCGCCTCTCCGTCGGCGTCGCCGTGATGGGACTCGAGCACCTGTGCCATCACGCCGGGCAGTCCCCAGCGCCGCGCGATCACGCCGCCCACCAGCGCGTGGTCCACGCCCAGCTCACGGCGCTCGCGCTGCAGGCGCTCCTCGGGCGTGCGCGCGTCGCCGTGCACCTGGCGCGGATAGCCGGGATAGGCATGCACCAGCACGAGCTTGCCGACGTCGTGCAGGAGCGCCGTGACCATGAGCCTGTCGCGATGCTCGTACTCGATCTCCGCGGCGATCCGCTCGGCCGCGCGCTGCGTGGCGACACCGTGCAGGCGGAAGCGCTCCGGGATTGTCTGCCAGACGGCGGTGCGCTCGAAGAAGTCATAGGTGCGGGCGCGGTTGGCGATCGCCAGCACGCTCGCCGGGCTGAGCACCTCCACGGCCGCCACGGCGCTGTCAATGCGTCCGCGGCTGGGCCCGTCCACCTGGTTGGCCAGCCGCAGCACGGCGATGGCCAGGGCGATGTCGCCCTCGATTGTCTGCACCAACTGCGCCGCCCCCGGCTCGCCGGTCTCGAACATGCGCAGCACGCGGTTGCGGGACTCGGCCAGCACTGGGAAGGCCTCGAGCGCCTCAAAGGCGGCTGTGAGGCGACGGCCCTGGCCCTCGTTGTGATGGCGCTCGCGGGCGGCGTAGGGGTCGGTCGGACGCTTTGCTGTGGGTGCGGTCGAAGCCAATGTATGAGCGGGAGGTCGCAGCTTGACTGGACGGACCGCATGCGCGGTCACTCCCAACTATCGGCAAATGTTCGATCGTTATTTAGCGAGTGCGGCGTCAATCAACGCCAGCGTCCGCTCTCTGCCCAGCAGCGCGACGCTCTCGAAGATCCCCGGGGAGATCGTCGTGCCGGCGATTGCGACGCGCACCGGCTGGAAAACCTGCCCGGGCTTCAGGCCCGTGCGTTCCACCACGGTGCGCAGCGCCGCCTCGATCGCGGGCACGGTGAACTCCTGGACCGAGGCCAGCGCGTCCCGCGCGGCGCTCAGCGTGTCACGCCCGCCGTCGGCGTCAATCACCTTCGCAAACGCCCTGGGATCGTCGACGGGCCCGTCGATCAGGAAGCCCGCCAGCGGCCAGAAGTCGGCGAGCGTCTGGATCTTTTCGCGTGAGATCTCGACGGCCGCACGCAGGCCCGTGCGTCCGGTGTAACGCTCGAGGCGCTCGGTCAGCTCCTCGGTGCTCAGCTCCCGCAGGTGCCTGCCGTTGAGGTGACGCAGCTTCTGCTCGTCAAACACGGCCGGGCTCTTGGAGACGCGCTCCAGGCGGAAGCGCTGAGCCATCTCCTGGAGCGTGAAGAACTCCTCGTCCGGCGCGAAACCGGTCCCCAGCAGGGCTATGTAGTTGTCGACCGCCTCGGGGAGGTAGCCGGCGTCGCGCAGCTCCTGGACCGACGCCGCGCCGTGGCGCTTGGAGAGCTTCTTGCCGTCAGGTCCGTGCAGCAACGGCAGGTGCGCGTACTGCGGCGGCGTCTGCCCCAGCGCCTGGAAGACGAGCAGCTGCTTGGGGGTGTTGGAGATGTGATCCTCACCGCGCACCACGTGGGTGATGCGCGCGTCCAGATCGTCGACCGCGACCGCGAAGTTGTAGAGCACTGTGCCGTCGGCCCTGGCGATCACCGGGTCATCCATGCTCGCGTTGGGGAAGCTCACCTCGCCGCGGATCAGGTCGTTGAACGCCGTCACCCCCTGACCCGGAACCCGCAGCCGCACCGCACCGGAGCTCTGTGGCGTGCCACGGAAACCGCGGTCCGCACCGTGCTGCTCCTTGTACGCCTTGACGTCCTGAGCGGTGGCGTCGCTGTGGTAGGCATGGCCGTCGGCCAGCAGCTGGGCAAGGGCCTGCTGGTGGCGCGGGGTGTTGGCCACCTGGGAGATCGGCCCCTCGTCCCAGTCGAGCCCCAGCCAGCGCAGCGCGTCGAGGATCTGAGCGACGTTCGCCTCGGTGGAGCGCTCGCGGTCGGTATCTTCGATGCGCAGCACGAACGTGCCGGGCATGCCGTCGCCACCCTCGCCGGGCCCGCGCGCGAGCAGCCAGTTGTAGAGAGCGGCCCGGGCACCCCCGACGTGGAGCGCACCGGTTGGTGATGGAGCGAAGCGAACACGCATGATCGATCTGTGTCTGATGCTACGAGAAGGTCCGAAATGTTGATCGGCGCTCACGTGTCGCCCGCGGGCGGGCTGTGGAAGGCGGTGGAGCGCGGCGTCGAGGTCGGTGCCGAATCGATCCAGATCTTCAATCAGTCGCCGCGCATGTGGCGCCCGACCAACTACACCGAGGAGGACCTGGCGCGCTTCCGTGAGGCGCGCGACGCCAGCGCGGTGCAGGCGGTGCTGATCCACGCCGTGTACCTGCTCAACTGCGCCTCCGATGACCCGGAGATCCGCGAGAAGTCACTCGCCTCGCTGACGCACTCGCTGCGCGTGGGCGACGCGATCGGCGCGACCGGCGTGGTGCTGCACCCGGGATCTGCCAAGACCGGTGACGTCGGCGAGGCGATCGGCCGGGCCGGCGAGGTGATCCGGGAGGCGCTGGCGCAGTCTGAGCGCTGCGCGCTGCATCTCGAGGACACGGCCGGCGCCGGCGGGACGCTCGGACGCTCGTTTGAGGAGCTGGCGGCGCTGATCGAGGCCGGCGGCGGGTCGGAGCGCCTGGGGATGTGCCTTGACTCCTGCCACCTCCTGGCCTCCGGCTACGAGATCAGGACGGTCGACGGCCTCGACCGCACGCTCGCCGACTGTGACCGTGTTGTCGGGCTTGACCGCCTGCACTCGATCCACCTCAACGACTCACTCTCCAAGTTCGGCTCAAACCGTGACCGCCACGCGCCCCCCGGCCAGGGTGAGATCGGACTCGACGGCCTGGCCGTCTTCCTCTCTGAGCCCCGTTTTCAGGACCTGCCGGTGGTGATGGAGACGGGCAGCGACAACAACCTGATCACCGGCGCCGACATGCGGCTGATGCGTGAGCTGCGCAGCCGCGGGCAG
>JAJZDA010000115.1 GCA_021851525.1 Actinomycetes bacterium
GCGCGGCACCAGCGGGCGGGGCCGCACCCTCGTCCGCGCCGCCGTGGACGCGCGAACCCCCGCCAGGCGTCAGCGACCCGCCAGGCGTCAGCGACCCGTCAGGCGTCAGCGACCCGCCGGCGCCGGGATCGGCCGCGGGCTGGAGCGGCGCTGCGGAGAAGAGACTCACGGCCAGGTCAAAGGAGCCCCACCACGCATTGACGGGTGTGCAGAGCCCGGGATAGGTGGCCCGGAAGCGCTCGAGCATCTGCGCGACCTCACCGGCCACACCGAAGTACGCCTCGACCGCCGCCTGGTCGTAGGTCCGGTGCTGGGTGTCCCGGTCAAGCGCCGTGGACCACCAGACCTCTGCCGGCGCGAGGTCGAGCTGAACCTCCCCGGCGATCCGGGCAACCGCATCGAGCAGCTCGACTGTGACCTCGGCAACGCTGCGCTGCGGTGCCAGCGCAACGCGTGCGCCGTCCCCGAGGCTGTGCTCCACGTAGGCCTCGTGCAGGCGCAGGTCGAGCCCGACCATGAAGCGCCCGGAGCCGTTGGGAGCAGGCAGCGCCGCGGTCTCCCAACCGCGCGCGCCCAGTCTCAGCGCGCCGTGCTGAAAGCGCGGCTCCGCGGGCGCCAGCGCCGCTGTGAGCTTGCCCAACAGCTGGGTGTGCGCGTGCAGCGTGTCGCACGTCGCGCTCCATGCCGCGTAGTCCGGGAGCGCCGCACTCACCGCATCAGCTCGAGGATCGCGTCAAACGGGACCGGCCTGGAGTAGAGGTAGCCCTGTAACTCGTCGCAGCCAAGTGACTCAAGCGTGAGCCGCTGGTCCTCGGTCTCAACCCCCTCGGCAATGACCTTCAGGCGCACCGCGTGCGCCATCTGGATGATCGCCTCGACTATCGCGGTTCCCTCACCCGGGCTCATCCGCTCGATGAAGCTGCGGTCGACCTTGAGCGTGTCGACCGACAGCTGCGTGAGGTGGCTGAGCGCCGAGTAACCGGTGCCGAAGTCATCCAGCGCGACGCGGATCCCCCGCGCGCGCAGCCGCTCCAGCGCCTCCAGCCCGGCGCCGCCGTAATCAAGCAGCAGGCTCTCGGTCACCTCCAGCTCCAGCGCCCCGTGCTCAAGCCGCTCGTGATCCACGAGCTTCACCGCGAAATCCACGAAACTCGGGTCGGTGAGCTGACGGGATGAGACGTTCACCGAGACGCGCACCGGCCGCCCAAGCTGCGCGCGCAGGCTTGCGCAGTCGGCCACCGCCTGTTCCAGCACCCAGGCGCCGATCGGCACGATCAGGCCGTTCTCCTCGGCTGCGGCGATGAACTCCCCAGGCATCACGAGCCCGCGCTCGGGATGGTTCCAGCGCAGCAGCGCCTCAGCGCCGACAGGGCGTGAGCTCGCGAGGTCGATCAGCGGCTGGTAGTGCAGGATCAGCTCACGACGCTCGAGCGCCCGATGCAGCTCACGATTGAGGTCCGCGCGATGCACCGTCTCCGCCCGCATCGCGTCGTCCAGCACCACCGTGCGCCCGGACTCAGCGGCGCGCCGCAGGGCTGCGTCCGCATCCCGCAGCAGATCGTCGGGAGTCGCGCCGGGGTCAACATGGACGATTCCCAGATTGAGCTCGAGGAAGTGCTCGCCCGAGGCCAACTGCAGGGGATCGCGCAGTGCGTCACGCAACCGGCCAGCGACACGCTGCGGCTCAAATTCACCGATGGGCGCGTCGAGCACCAGCACAAAGAAGTCGCCGCTCAGACGGGCGAGCATCCCGTGCGGGTCGGTGACACTCTGGATGCGGCGCGCCAGTTCCGCCAGCAGCTCATCTCCCGCGGCGTGCCCGTAGGAGCTGGTGATCAGCCAGAAGCGATCGACACTCAGCGCCAGCACTGCCGGTGCGGTTTCGCCCGGGTGGCGCTCGCCGAGCAACTGCTCGAGGTGGCTCAGCAGCAACCGCCGGTTGGGAAGGCCGAGCAGCGGGTCATGCAGCGCCTGTCGCCGGGCCGCCCGGGACAGTTCGAACTGGTGCACGGCACTCGCCAGCAGCACCGCGACCGAGCCGACGAAGTCGCTCGCCTCAGCGCTCAGCGAGCCTCCCCTGCGTGGATGGATCACCAGCTCAGTGACGGCCGGCGCGGCGCCGGGCACGGCGACCCTGACCGCCGCGGCGCACGCTTCGCCACCGGGCTGAGCGTCAGATGAAGGCTGCAGGGCGGCAGGCCCCGCCCTGGCGACCACCGTCGCCGGGGACAGCTCGGATGTCTGACCGAGGATCTCCACCACCGGAGCATCGAGCGTGCTGCTCAGCGCCTGCGCCGCCTCCGCCAGCGCGCTGATCACGTTGGGTCCGTCCGGTGAGGCGGCGGCCGCCAACAGGGTCCGGCTGAGGGCCGCCAGCGCGCTCTGCTGCCTGGCGCGCTCCTCCAGTTCACGCAGCCGCACGTGTCGCTCGGTCGTATCGGTGAAATAGATCGTCAGGCCATCGGGCGACGGATGCACGCGGATCGCGTACCAGCGTCCGAGCGGCTCGAAGTGCTCCTCGAACTCCATGTGCTCCTGGCGCTCCAACGCCTCGCGAAAGCGCGTTTCAAAGACCGAGCCGACGGCCTCGGGAAACGCCTGCCAGATGTTGGCGCCGACAAGCTCCTCCCTGGTGCGCCCCACGAGCCGTGCCGCAGCCTCGTTGAGAAAGCGATAGTTCCAGGACCGGTCGACGGCGAAGACCCCGTCGAGCGTGTGGGCGAGCACGTCCTCGAGCAGGAACTCACGCTCTCCCCCCTGCACCCGCCTCGACGGGTTCCGCTGGCGCGCCATGTCCGGACTCTATCCCCGCGGCCGCCGGATGCAAGCCCGCGCTCCACCAGCCGTCCACCCCGCCACGGATCGCTGCTCGGGCCGGCCGGGGGCCGTGGTTAAATTACGGCGGTGAAGGCGGGGCGCAGGTCCTGACGCGGCCCACCGAGCACGAGCGTCAGCCTGTATGAGCGACCGACCACCAAACGCCGCCGCCACGATCGAGGCGTTCCGGGCGTTCTTTGAGGATGCGACCATCGGCATGGCGGTGGTGGACCGCGAGCTTCGCTACGTGTATGTGAACAGGGCACTGGCGCTGCGCCACGAGCTGCCGGCGCAGGCGCACGTCGGCCGTCCCGTGGCGGAGATCATCCCGCAGCACTGGGAGCGGATCGAACCCCTCTTCCGCCGGGTGCTGGACGGCGAGACGATCGCCGACGCGCACTTCAGTGAGACGCTCGCGCCTGACAGCGGCGAGCGGCGCTACTGGGTCTCCAGCTACTACCCGCTGCGCCAGGACGGGAGCGTGACCGGGATCGGGCTGCTGATCAACGACGTCACCTCACTGCAGCAGGCGGAAGCGGCGCTGCGGGTGCGCACGAACATGTACTCGATGCTGGCGAGCACCAACCGCGTTGTGAGCATCTGCGCCTCACGCGATGAGCTGTTCCGGCGGGTTTGCGAGATCGCGGTCAATGAGGGTGGGTTCCGCTTCGCATGGGTCGGCGTGCCATACCTGGACACGATGCGCGTGGGGGCGTCCGCCGGCGATGACCGCGGGTACATGCAGGCGATCGAGGACGCCGACCTGAGGATCTCGATCGATCCGAACGACTTCCGCTCCCGCGGCCCGATGGGCCAGGCGGTGTTGCGCGGGGTGCGGGCTGTGATCAACGACTTCTCCAGCGCGACGATCATCGCGCCCTGGCGCGAGCATGCGCTGCGTGCCGGCCTGCAAGGCTCAGCCGCGTTTCCCATGCGCGAGCGCGGCCGGATCACCGCGGTGCTCTCCCTCTATGCCGGCTCCCGCAACTTCTTCACCCCGGAGCTGGTTGACGCACTGGGCGAGATCACGCCGGCGCTGTCCACCGCGCTTGACCGGCTGGCACTGGAGGACGAGCGCGCCGCCAATGAGGCGGTGCTGCTGCTCCGCGACCGGGCGCTGAACGCCACCGCGGAGGGGGTGCTGATCACCGACGCGCGTGCGTTTGACAATCCTGTCGTCTACGCAAATGCGGGGTTTGAGCGCATGACCGGCTACTCCGGTGATGAGATAGTGGGCCGCAACTGCCGCGTGTTGCAGGGTGAGGCGACCGATCCCGCGGCGCGGGCCACGCTGCGGCGGCACATCGCCGCGGGCGAGTCCTGCACGGTTGAGCTGGTCAACTACCGGCGCGGCGGCGAGCCCTTCCTGGTGCGCCTCTCACTCTCACCGATCTTCGGTTCCACCGGCGCGGTCACCCACTTCGTGGGGGTGCTCACCGACCTCACGCGCAGCACGGGCGACTCACTGGAATGAGCACCGGCACCGGCGGCGCGCCGGCTCGGGCGCCAGCGCGGGCAAAGCGCCGGCTCGAGCGCCAGAACGGGCAAACCGCCGGCTCGAGCGCCAGCACGCGCGAAGCGCCGACACGAGCGCCGGCCCGGGCAGCATGAGAGCCGACACGCGGGTTTGAGCGCCGAGCCAGCCCCGCTCAGCCGGCTTCGCCGGCCCCCTCTGCGGCCACCGCATCGGTCGGGTCCGGCTCCTGATCTGCGGCCTGCAGGGCCTGCGCGAGCTCCACCAGCTCCGCCTCCGGCATCGCCGACTCGATCAGGGGGAAGAGCTCGCGCTCCTCGAGGCGCACGTGCTCTGAGAGCGCGTGGCCGAGTTCCTCGAGCGCGTCCGGCGTGACCCGCGGTTGGCGCGCCACCTGGCCGGCCGCCGCCCGGATCTCCACGTGATCGGCGAGCACGCGCAACACCAGCGGATCACGCGCGTCGCCGTGCCTGGCGTAGGCGGGCAGCAGCAGGTCCTCCTCAAGCTGGAAATGCCGGCGCCCGTGCCCCTCCCAGAACTCCAGGAAGCGCTGGCGCTCCGCCGCCGCGCTCTCCTCGGTGGCCCGCCGCAGCTTCTGGGCGACAAACAGGGCCTGGTGGTGTTCCCGCGAAAGGATCGCGAGCGCTTCGCTGCGCTTCATGGCAGCTAGCTTCGCACAGCTTCGCGGAGGAGGCCCCACTACTCAGCAACTGATTTACGGTGCGCTTACGCCGCTGGGCGAATCCACGACGCCTGAGAGGTACGTCGCGGCCGTGGCTGCAGGGCGGGCGCGCACCCCGTCGCGCCCGCGGAAACCCGTCGCCCCCGCACCCCGTCGCCCCCTCGGAACCCCGTCACGTGGGCGGACCCCAGGCGGCACTCACTCACCCCGCCTCACGGGCCCCGGCGCCCCCGTACAGACCCCCGGGCGACCGGCCCGCGCGGGAGGGCCGGCGTCGTTGATCAGGCGGTACCGATCCCCAGATGTGCCCGCGCCACGCCAGCCGCCGGCGCGACCTCATCGGAGAGGCGCGGCAGCAGCTCACGCCACCCTGGCTGCAGCTCAATCGCGCGACGGACCTGCTCCAGGCCAGCCTCGACCTGGCCGGACTCGATGGTCCCCAGGCCCGACCAGAAGAGCAGCTCATGGTTGTCCGGAGCCAGCGCCGACGCCTGCCGGTAGAGCGTTGCAGCCTCTCGGTAGCGCCCCTCGTTGGTAAGCGCATCGCCACGTCCGGCGAGCACGTAGGCCTCGTGCAGGCGCATCAGCCGGCGCAGCTCGACCAGCGGCTGTGGATGGTCCTCGACCCGCAGCGAGACGGTCGTCTCCCACCATTCGCCGCGAGCCGGGACGACGATGATCGCCGCCGACTGCGACCCGCGCACATCACCGCCGGCCGCCTGGGCGGCATCGAGCGCCGTCAGCAGCCTTCCGGCCAGCGGCCCGGAGGACGCCGAGTAGGCCTCGAGCATCCGCTCCCAGACGATCGCGCTGGCCATGATGTTCCCCTGGCAGGAGACGCCCTCACCGATCACGTGACCGGCGAACTCCATGCACGATGCGCCGGTGTGCGCGGCCACGCCGCCGTGCGCGTCGACCAGCGCCACCTGGCGGCCGTGAGCCCCCTCATCCTCCGCGAGCAGGCGCTCGAGCGCGTCCTGCGCGCGCACCCCGTCAGCCATCAGTGCCAGCGCCCGCGGGCCGTAGGAGACCTCGACGTTGGCCTGCGTACAGGCCGCTCCCACGCCCGGCTGGGCCCACGGCACAAGCGGCCCGACGGAGAACCAGTGCGACTGCACGGCGGCTCCGAACTCACCGGTCTGCGGGTCGTGGGCGACTATCGAGTAGGTGCCACGACGACCCCGCGCCGCGGTGCCCTGAGGGCGCATTGAACTTTGCATGGCGCCAGTATCCGCCATCCACGCGCCGCGGATCAGCTGCACTTGCCTCCGGTGCGGGTGTAGATCGCCTGTGCGGCGGCGATGATCTGCGTCTCCAGCGAGCGCAGCCGCGAGGAGTTGCTGATGCTGAGCACGCAGTTGCCCTCGACCCAGATGATCTTCGCCGCGGACCCCTGGTGGGTCAGGGCAAAGACGCCGGTCGCGCCCGGGATCCCGGGAACCGGGAACTGGCCCGGCTGGTGGCGCAGGCGGTTGTAGGTCTTGACGAACTGATGCGTCAGCTCGCCCTCGGCCTGCGCGGCGCCGGTTGGATTGCTGAAGCGCGCGACAGTTGAGACGCCGGCGCCGGGGTCCCCCACGCCGACCAGCTGCTGGCTGACGCCACCGATGAAGCCCTCCGCGCGCAGCCGCGCAACCTCCTGCAGGGTGCGCGCCGGATTGAGCCCGGGGATCTCGGCCCAGTCGAGGCTCGTCGCGTCAGTGGTGACCGTGCCGAAGATGTCAAACCCGGTCTCCTCGCCGCGCCCGACGAGATACGGGCGCAGACCCGCGATCCGCCCGGCCGTGGCCTTCGCGGAGATGTGCTCGGTGCCGATGCTGGCGGGCGGCGCGGAGGAGTTGCCGCAACCGGCGATCAGCAGCGCCGCAGCGGCGGTGGCGAGCAGGGTTGCGCGTGCGTGCTTCATCGCAGGCATCAAATTAGCTGTCCTGTTCAAACGATGGGTCTTGATGGCCGGCGAGCTCAAGCGTGCGCCGCGCGCTCTCCACGTGCAGGTTCTCCACCAGGCGGCCGTCTACAACAACCACGCCGGCGCCGCCGAGTTGCGCCTGCTCGAAGGCCGCGATCACGCGCAGCGCGGCCTGCACCTCGGCCTCACCGGGCGAGAAGGCAGCGTTTGCCGCCGCGACCTGGCCGGGATGGATCACCGTCTTGCCGTCGAACCCGAGCGCGCGACCCTGCCGGCATTCTCGCGCCAGCCCCTCGAGATCACGTACGTCGTTGTACACGCCATCCAGGATCTGCCTGCCGGCGGCGCGTGCCGCCAGCACGCACAGCGACAGGCTGGCGAGCAGCGGCTCACGACCCGGCAGATGCTCGGCGTAGAGCTCCTTGACCAGGTCATTGGTGCCGAGCACAAGCACCGCCAGGCGCTCACTGGCGGCCGCGATCTGCGCGGCGCCGAGCACCGCCCGGGGCGTCTCGAGCATCGCCCAGATGCGCGTCTTCTCAGGCGCACCGGCCGCCTCCAGCGCGCGTGCCGCCGCCAGCACGTCAGCGGGGGCGTCGACCTTCGGCAGCACGACGGCGTCAGGGGCTACCTGCGCGACCGCCCGCAGGTCATCCTCGTGCCAGGGCGTGCCTGCCGCGTTGACGCGGATCGTCACCACCCGTTCCCCATACCCACCGGACGCCGCGGCGGCACAGGCCAGCTCACGGGCCTGCGGCTTCTGGGCCGGCGCGACCGCGTCCTCGAGATCGAGGATCAGGCCGTCGGCGGGAATCTCGGTGGCCTTCTGCAGCGCGCGCTGATTGGCGCCCGGCATGTAGAGCACCGATCGCAGCCTTGAGGGAAGCTCACCCATGCCGGGCGAGGCTAGCGTGTGGGGCGGGAGGCTGCGCAAACGGCGGGGACCCCTGGCCTGGTCCCGCTGGACCAGGCCAGGACCCGACTGCTACTGCAACACGAACTGCCCGACCAGGTGCTCGAGCTCCTGGGCGGTTGTCGCCAGCTGCTGGGCGCTGGCGGCGATCTCCTGGGTGGAGGCGCTGGTCTGCTCGGTGCTGGCGGACACCTCCTCAGTGGAGGCGCTGGAGGACTCGGCCACCGCGGCCACCGCGTTCATGCTCTCCTGGACCAGGTCACCGCTGGTGGCGATCTGGCGGATCGCCTCCGCGATCTGCTCGACGCGACCGCTCATGTCCTCGACGCTCTGGCCGATGCGCATGAACGCGTCCCGCGCCTGCTCGACGGTCTGCACGCCACCCTCGGTCTGGGCCGCGCCGGCCTCAACGGCCTCGACGGTCTTCTGGGTCTCGCGCTGGATCTCCTCGATCAGCTCACTGATCGACTGCGCGGCCTGCTGAGACTCCTCAGCCAGATGCCGCACCTCCTCAGCCACAACCGCAAACCCACGACCATGCTCACCGGCACGCGCAGCCTCAATCGCCGCGTTCAACGCCAGCAGGTTGGTCTGCGCCGCGATCCCCGTGATCGTCTCCACGATCCCACCGATCTGATCGCTCTTCTCACCAAGCGCCTTGATCGCCGCCGTCGTCTGGACGCTGGAGTCGTGGACGGTGACCATCGCGCGGCTGGCGTGCTCGGCGGCCTCGACGCCCTCGCGGGCGACGCCGCGGGCGTCCTCGGCGACCGCCGCGGTCTGCTCGGCGGTCTCCGCGGAGAGCCTGGCTGCGGTCGCAAGCTCATCGGCGACGCGCTGCGCGTCGGCAACCGAGCGGACCTGCTGCTCGGCGCCCATCGCCACGCTGTTGACGGCGGTCGCGATCTCCTCGACCGCACGGCCGGCCTCCTCGGAGGTCATCGCCATCTGATCTGATGCGGCGGCCAGCGAGCCCGAGCGGGCGCTGATGTCGCTGATCATCGCGCGCAGGTTCGAGGTCATCCGCGAGAACGCGGTGCCCAGCTGGTCACGCTCGGAGAGCGGCTCGACGTTGTGGGTCAGGTCGCGCTCAGCGATCCGCTCGGCCGTGTAGGCCATCGAACCGAGGTAGTCGACCATCGAGCGGAACTCCCCGGCCATGTCGGCGAGCTCATCGTTGCCGGTGACGGCGATCTCCTGGTCAAACTCGCCGTGGGCGATCGCCCGGGCGGCGCGGCTGACGTCACGCACGCCGCCCACGACCCGCCGCGAGATCAGGAACGCGACGGTGATCGCCGCGAGCACCGCGATCACCATCAGGATGATCGTGACCAGCACCGCGGTGGTGTAGGTCGAATGCGAGGCGCTGGCGGCCTGGTTGGCGAGCATGCCCTCGTAGTTGACCCAGTCCGTCGAGGTCGCCTTCATGTTGTTGAACATGTTGTCCGCCGCGCCCGCACCGACCACCTGGCCGGCCTGGGCGAGCTTGCCGGTGTCGGCCAGCCGCTTGAACGCGCTCGAAAGCTGCACGTACTGCGCGAACTCGCTCTTGAAGTTGTTGAACAGCTGGCGATCGTGAGCGTTGACGATCAGCCCCTGTCGCTGGTACTGAGAGAGCACCTGCGCCATGCCGGTCAGGTCGCCGGCGAGGTCACCGTCGACGCCCTGGGAGCCGGCGCGCTGCGCGGGCGTGGAGAGGATGTAATGCAGCTGATCCTTGCGGTACTTGTTGAACAGCGCCGTGGCCTGTCCAACGAGTGAGGTGGCCGGAACTACCTTGTTCGCGACTGAGCTGGTGTGCGAGTTCTCACTGCGCAGCCCGCTGATCGCGTAGATGCCCAGCGCGAGCATCAGCAGAACAACGAGGCCGAACGCCGAGAACAGGCGCGCCTTCAAGGTGAAGCGTTTGATTGAAAACCGTTTGGCGGGGGACATCTGGGTTGTGCCTTCCTGTGTTACCTCTGACCGGAACTGGCTCCGAAGGATCTGATCGTCTGGGCTGCGAAGCGCTCACCTGCCGCCGCGCACACAGATGTTTCGGCTTTTCGCGCCGCGACTTTAGGGGTGAGCCGAAAACGCGCTCGGCTTCTGACCGCCAGATCTGCTAATCGCCCCCCGCACCGCCCCGTGGAAACGCGCAGCGGGCTCACGCGGCGGCTGGCCGCGGCGGGCTGCGGCCCCGCTGACTGCGGCGCGGCTGACCGCGGCGCGGCGGGCTGCGGCCCGGCGGCCGCGGGACTCAGGAAAGCTCGGGAATCAGGTCGGCTATCGAGTCGACGATCCGCGAGGCGCGGTAGGGCTCGCGCTCAGCGTCCGCGCGCGTGGTCAGGCCGGTCAGCACCAGCACCGTCTCCATGCCCGCCTCCATCCCGGAGATGATGTCGGTGTCCATGCGGTCACCGATCATCGCCGAGGTCTCGGAGTGTGCGTCGATGCGGTTCAGCGCCGAGCGCATCATCAGCGGGTTGGGCTTGCCGACGAAGTACGGCTCCACCCCGGTCGCCCGCGTGATCAGCGCCGCCACCGAGCCGGTGGCCGGCAGCGGCCCGTGGACCGAGGGGCCGGTGGCGTCCGGGTTGGTGGCGATGAAGCGCGCGCCGCCCTCAATCAGGCGGATCGCCTGGGTGATGCGCTCGAAGCTGTAGGTGCGGGTCTCACCGAGCACCACGTAATCCGGAGCGTTCTCCGTCATCGTGTAGCCGGCGGCGTGCAGCGCGGTGAGCAGCCCCGCCTCACCGATCACGTAGGCGGTGCCGCCGGGTCGCTGGTCATCCAGGAAGCGGGCAGTGGCCAGCGCGGAGGTCCAGATGTCGTGCTCAGCTATGTCGATCCCGTTGGCACGCAGGCGCGCTGAGAGGTCACGCGCGGTGTAGATGGAGTTGTTGGTCAGCACCAGGAACGGGATCTCACGCTCACGCAGCCGCGCGATGAACGCGTCCGCACCGGGGATGGCGTGCTCCTCCCGCACCAGGACACCGTCCATGTCCATCAGGTAGGAGCGGATCTCGCGCTTTCTGGTCACCTGGCGCGAACCCTACCGAGCGCGACGGCGCGCCGCGCTCCCGGGCGCTGCGCGCGGGTGCGTCGCGCGACGGCGC